>NZ_RAVW01000677.1 GCF_003611585.1 Corallococcus exercitus
CCGTCCCGCCCGTCCTGCCCTCAGACCCAAGAGCAACTGCCGTGCCGTCGCCCAACCCGGCGATTTCCGAGGGAAGAAACCCTGGGGAACGCCGTGGGAACCTGGGAGGACTGACTTTCTTTCAGCCCGGCTCCAGGTACTTCCGCCCTCTTTCCTGCCCTGCGGTCGCAGGCACACCCCGGCGCACGTCAGGCGCGGGACGGAGCGCTCCGACACCGGGACAGGCGGCACACCGCCCACGCAGGGGTGGATGTGCGAGGAGTAGGGAAGATTCAGGAGCAGCGGGACCCTGACGCGGGGCCGCCTGGGAAGGAGGGGGCCATCCAGGCGTCAGGGGGGACTTCCACCGGACGGCGCCTGCCCGAAGGCGGCGCGCATCCGTCACGGCTTACACGGCTACTTCGACGGCGGCACCAGGACGAGGATGAGCTCGCCCCCCACGTGCTTGCCGGCCTTCTGGTACACGGCGCCCTGGCGGCCCAGCTCCACCTCCACGGAGGACTGGTTCGGGATGATGACGCGCAGCGTGGCGCTGCCGTCCTTCATGCCCAGCAGTTGGAGCGACGCGTTCGTCCCGTTGGGGAGCTTCACTTCCGTGGGCTTCTGGGCGCCCACCTCCACCGTGTCCAGCGACATGCGCTTGAAGGACGTGAAGCTGAAGTTCTGCTTCTGGAACGCCTCCTTCATCTTGCCCAGCTCCGGCGGGTCCACCACCGTGCCCTTGTTGGAGGCTAGCACCACCTCCACCTGGACCTTCACCTTCTGCTCCTGGGCGAAGGCCACCGACGGCCCCAGCACCAGGCCCACGGCGAACAGCAGTGCCAGCACCGCCCACATCGGCTTCGTCATAGCGCTCCTCCGGTGGGCCGCGGCGGGACGGACGGAGCCGGCGACGGCTGCCCTTCCTGGCCCTCCGGCTCCACGCTCGAATCCTTGCCTTCCACCGCGCCCGGCTTCTTCTGCCCGGCGGCGCCCTTCACGGTGTCCGGCGCCTCCTCCTGCTCGTCCACCATCCAGATGATGGAGCCGCCGCCCTCCGTCTCCATCACCACCGGGGCCACGCGGGCGCCCTGGTAGGACTGGATGGACTTCACCGTCATGCGCTCGGCGGCGTAGCCCTCCGGCGCGTTGTCGCGCAGCACCAGCGGCAGCGCCACCAGCAGCACCACCGCGGCGGTAGCCAGCGACGAAATCATCGCGGTGCGCTGGTAGAGGAACATCTCCGACAGGGCCAGCCGCATCCGCTCGATGAGGGGCGGCTTCTCCGGCGTCACCCGGGCCATGACCTTCTGGGCGAAGTCCTTGAAGTCGACGTCGTCCACCGCCATGTCCAGGCCGACGCGGAGCAGTCCGGACTCGGCGCGCAGGTCCGCCGCGCGGCCCGTGCAGTCCCGGCAGGCGGCCAGGTGCCGCTCCACGTTCACGCGCTCCCCGGGAGCGAGTTCACCGTCGATGTAGGGAGACAGGAGCGGTACGAAACGCTCACACGCGGGATTTCCGGCCATACTCTTCACCCTGCGGGCTGGTGGGAATTCGTCGGTGGGGACGCGCTCGGGCCCACAGATATTCGAGGAGGCCTTTCTGGCATCCTCATTCGTTGCCCACCCCGCTCTTGGCTTCGTCCAGCTCCAGATAATCCCCGAGGATTTTCTGCACCTTGGCGCGCGCGTGGAACAGGCGGCTCATCACCGTGCCTTTGGGGATGTCCAGCGTGCGGGCCAGGTCCTCGTAGGACATTCCCTCGATTTCGCGCAGCAGGAGGATGGCGCGGTGCTTCTCAGGCACCGTGGCCAGCGCTTCCTGGATCTTCTCCGCCAGCTCCTTGCGCAGGGCGCTCTTCTGGGGGTTCGTCCCCAGGCGGCTGCCCAGCGCGCCGATGCGGGCCTCGGAGAGGTCCACGTCCTGCGTCTCGTCGAACTCCACGGGCTCGCCGCTGCCCCGGCGCTTGCGCAGCACGTCGATGCAGATGTTGGACGTGATGCGGTAGAGCCACGTGTAGAAGGACGCGTCGCCCTTGAAGTGGTCCAGGTACTTGTAGACCTTGACGAACGCCTCCTGGGAGACGTCCATCGCCTCCTCCTTGTCCTTCAGCATTCCGAGCGCGACGGCATACACCTTGCGCTGGTAACGCTCGACGAGGAGCTTGAAGGCGCGCTGGTCCCCGCTGCGGACGCGCTTGACGAGTGTGAGGTCGTCGGTGGCCAAGTGCGCGGCACCGTAGCACAGGCCACGCCAACCCCAAGGCTTTCGACGCGCCCCGTCGCCCCTAGAGCGAGCTGACGAGCGCGATGGCCGCCAGGGCCAGGCCCACCATGGCCAGGACCGCCCCGAACACCATGCGGTCCCACTGGGCCTGGGTGACGGCGGAGTCCTCCGTGTCCTCTCCGGCCCGGAAGGCGTGGAGCACGTTCCAGAACATGCGGCCGCCCAGCCGCCGGTCCGTGCCGTGGCGGTCCCGGGGGTCGTCGTTCTGGAGGGGGTGTCCCTGGGCGTCCCGGCGCACGAAGGGGCCGGGCATGGGCTGGTAGAGGCCGGGGGTGAGCGGGGCGGCCTGCTCGGAGTGGCGCACGTCGGGCGGGGGCTCCAGCCGGACGGCGTCCGCGCGCTCGCGGGCCTCCTCGGGCGTGGGCGCGTCCATCACCCACAAGCCCGCCTCCACGCCGTTCTGCCCGGTGTGGGCGTCCTGGAGCCCGGCGAAGCCCTGGTCCTTGAGGGCCTGCTCGAAGGCGGCCTTGCCCTCCGGAGCGGGCGGGTGCTGGGCGGCGGCCTCGGCGTAGGCGGCGAAGAAGGCCCACAGGCGGGCCACCCGGTCCGACGAGGGCAGCGACGAGGGCCGCACCTGCGCGGCCAGCAGCGCCCCGTCCGACGCGAAGCGCTTGCCCACCGCGAGCTGGCCCTCCAGGCCCTCCAGGTCGGAGGGGATGAGCGACTCCACGTCCAGCACCGGCCCGCGCGCCTCGCCCGCGCCCAGGTAGGGGCTGGCGGTGGTGGGGGCCGAGCCCGCCGCTGCCTCTTATACACATCTCCGAGACCACGAGACATGCG
>NZ_RAVW01000678.1 GCF_003611585.1 Corallococcus exercitus
CCATCCACCTGGGCGGCTACGACGCGCGCCTGCGCGAGGTGCGCGTCCACCCCGCGCTGGACCGGCCCACCGTGCCCGCCTTCGTCGTGGACTACATCGTCTTCCACGCCCTGCTGCACGCGGACCTCGCCGCCACCCCCACCGGCCAGGACGCGGGCCCCGACGCCGGCCCCGACACCCATGACGCCGCCGGCCGCTGCGCCGCGGAGCACACCCCCGACTTCCTCGCCCGCGAGGCCGCCTTCCCCCTGCGCGAAGCCGCCTGGCGCTGGCTCCTGGAAAACCTGTCGTCACTGCGACGCGGGTGACCGTCCCGTCGGCTGACGTGTTTCAGACATGTCGACACCGCCGTGACACACCCACGCGCCCCCACCGGGAAGGTGGTGGTCAGCGGGGGGCGCGCACTGCATGCTGTCCCCTCGATGCGCTTTTTCAGCGTGGAAGAGGCCAGCCGGCTGGTGCCGTTGCTGACGAAGACCTTCGGGCGCGTGCGCCCCTGGGTGGAGCGCGTGCAGAAGCTGGCGGAGGTGCTGGACGCCCCCGAGGCCCCGCCCGACACCGCCGAGGTGCGCGGCTGGCGCGAGGAGCGCGAGCAGTTGCTGGAGCGCATCCGCGGCGAGCTGGGCCCGCTCCAGGAGATGGGCCTGGAGATCAAGGGCGCGGACGGCCTGGTGGACTTCCACGCCCGGCGCGGCGAGGAGCCCGTCTACCTCTGCTGGCGCTACGGCGAGGACGCCGTGGCGCACTGGCATGACCTGAAGGCGGGCTTCTCCGGACGCCGCCCCATCGACAGCCCGGACGAGTTCGAGCCCACCTACCTCAGCTGAGCCGGGCGCTCACTTCCCCAGGCTCTGGTGCAGCAGGCCCAGCTTGTTGCGCGCGGACAGCAGCTGCTGACGCAGCGACTCCGCCTGCCGGCCGATGTCCGCGAACTTCGCCTCCTCCGCCGCGGTGGACAGCGTCGCCGCCTCGTCCGCCACCTCCGCCATGCGCGCCTGGAGCGACGTGAAGACCTCCGTGAGCCGCGCGTCCTCCTCCGCCGTGCGCGTGGCCTGCTGGCGCAGCGCCGCGAACTCCTGCATGCGCCCGTTGAGGTCCGCCGCGCTCTGCCCCAGCGCCCCGTAGCGCGTGAGCAGGTCCTTGAACACCTCCGTGCGCTGCTGCAGCTCCTGCGCGCGCACGTTGACCGCGTCCGCCTGCGCCTGCTGCCGGTTGCGCACCCCGGTGATGGCCTGCACCAGCGCGCCCACGCGCATGCGCAAGGCGTCGTCCAGGTCCGCCAGGTCCTTGAGCGTCTTCGACGCGCGCTCCAGCTGCTTCTCCGACGTCAGGGGGGCTTCCTTGAGCTGCTCCGCCAGCGCCTCGAAGCGCAGCAGCTCGGCGTCGAGTGCCTGGGCGGCGGAGACCAGCTCGGAGGACGGGGGGGTGTCACGCTTGCTCATGGGGCCGGGAGGATGCCACGCCCCCCTGCCCCTCCCCGACGGTTGCCTGCCTGCCTCGGGAGCCTGTGCTCGGGGGCGGACAGTGCGGCTTCAGGGCCTCGCCAATGCACAGGGGCGTCTCCAGTTTTCCGTGACACGTCGCGTCCGGAGGTCTGAACCCATGCCCGTGGATTTCTCCATCACCGTGCTTGTCACTGGCGCCACCGGCCAGCAGGGCGGTGCCGTCCTCCGCAAGCTCGCCGACCGGGGCCACCACGTGGTCGCGCTGGTGCGGGACGTGGACGCCCCCGCCGCCCGCGCCCTGCGCAGGCCCGGCGTCACGCTGGCCCAGGGCGACTTCGACGACCCCATCTCCCTGGAGAGCGCCATGCGCGGCGTGGACGCCGTCTACGCCATGGCCACGCCCTTCGGGGCCGGCGGCGTGGACTCGGAGGTCCAGCACGGCAGGAACCTGACGGACGCGGCGAAGCGCTCCAACGTGCGGCACTTCGTCTACTCCTCCGTGGCGGGCGCGTCGGAGCTCACCGGCATTCCGCACTTCGACAGCAAGCACGCGGTGGAGCTGTACCTGCGCCGGCGGGACATGCCCTTCACCATCCTGGCCCCCACCTTCTTCATGGAGAACCTCCTCCGCCCGCCCACGCGCGACCAGCTGGCGGCCGGGAAGCTGTCCCTGGGGCTGCCCGCCACGCGCGGCCTGCAGATGGTGGCGGTGGAGGACCTGGCCGGCTTCGCGCTGCACGTGCTGGGGGACCCGGAGCGCTTCATCGGCGAGCGCATCGAGGTGGCCTCCGACGAGGTGACGGGCCAGCAGGCCGCCGCGCTGCTCTCCATGGTGGGCGGCCACCGCATCAACTACGAACAGGTTCCCCTGGAGCAGCTCCAGCAGCAGAGCGAGGACCTGGCCGCCATGTTCGACTGGCTGGACCGCGTGGGCTACCACGCGGACATCCTCACCCTGCGCAACAGCTACCCGCGCGTGGGCTGGCAGACCTTCGAGACCTGGGCACGCCACCAGGACTGGGGCTTCGTCAAGGCGCCCGCCTGGCCCGCCACCGCCGCCGAGCCGGTGACGCCCCAGACATAGGGGCCCCGACAGCCCGCCCGCTGCACGGGTGGGAGCACGAGGCATGCCGCCCCCTGAACACCGCGCGCCCTACCTTGAAACCCGAGGAGGCATGCGATGCGAGGAGTATTGGGAGTAGGGGCCCTGGCGTTGAGCCTGATGGCGGGCTGCGCGGCGGAGACGAAGCTGCGGCCCACGCCGGAAGCGGGGATCCTCCAGAACGGCAAGAGCAGCGCCATCACGGAGGCGGAGGGCGTGCGGCTCACGGCGGACGGCGCGGCGTGGAGGGGCTCCCCGTCCGACCTGGAGCGCCGGGTCACGCCCGTCTATGTCCGCCTGGAGAACAACGGGCAACGCCCGCTGCGGATCAAATATCCGGACTTCGCGCTGGTGGGGCAGGAGTCCCGCTTCCGCTACAGCGCGCTGCCGCCCCTGTCGCTCCGTCAGGCCACGTCCTCCCGTGAGCAGGAAGCGCCCGCGCGCTACGTCCCGGCGATGTACCCCCGGGGGCGGCTGTGGGTGGGCGGAGGCTACGGCTACGGGC
>NZ_RAVW01000679.1 GCF_003611585.1 Corallococcus exercitus
GGGGTGAGGACCATGGGGGGACTCCAGAAGGGGAGGGGCTGCGAGTACGGCGATGCAGGACCCCATTGCGGTTGGCGTGCCAGCTCTGGATGACGCCCCCGGTTCCTGTTTCCAGGGGGTTGCCTCCCACCCCGGGCGCGAGCGCTGATGACTGCCGTCAGCCGCTGGTGACCGCCGTCACCAGGCAGGCAGCCGTGGTTGACGCATCGCGGAAGGATGTTCGGAGCGGGCGAGGGCCGGCGCTAGAGTCGCGGATCAGGTGCACCGACCATGACCAGACGAGACACCGGCAGGGGAAGCGCAGGGACGGGCCCGTTGGACTCCGCGCGCTCGGGCGCCGGCACGGGCCGTGGCACCGGCTCCACGCCGCGCCGCGCGGAGGACGTCCCGCCCGTTCCCCAGGTGGGCCGCTACCTGCTGTTGCGCAAGCTGGGGCAGGGCGGCATGGGCGTGGTGTACGCCGCCTATGATCCGGACCTGGACCGCAAGGTCGCGCTGAAGCTGCTGCACCCGAACGCCGACCGCGACAACGAGGAGGCGCGGTCCCGGCTGCTGCGCGAGGCGCAGGCCATGGCGCGCGTTTCCCATCCCAACGTCATCCCCGTCTTCGACGTGGGCATGTGGGGCGACCAGGTCTTCGTCGCCATGGAGCTGGTGGACGGCGGCACGCTGGGCTCGTGGCTGAAGGAGGCGAAGCCGTCCTGGCGCGAGGTGCTGGAGCGCTACCTCCAGGCGGGCCGGGGGCTGCAGGCCGCGCACGAAGCGGGGCTGGTGCACCGCGACTTCAAGCCCGCCAACGTGCTGGTGAGCCGCGCGGGCCGCGCCTACGTGACGGACTTCGGGCTGGCGCGGCAGGTGGGCGACGCGCCGGAGGCCGCGTCCTCGCCGGAGGAGGCCCAGCTGCTGGAGGCGTCCGACCGGCGGATGCTGGACACCACGCTCACCGAAGCGGGCCTGCTGGTGGGCACGCCCAACTACATGTCCCCGGAGCAGTTCCGGGGCTCGCAGCTGGACGCGCGCACGGACCAGTTCAGCTTCTGCGCGGCGCTCTACGGCGCGCTCTACGGCACGCGCCCCTTCGACCCGGGCAGCATCAAGGCCTACGTGTCCGCCAGCCGCAGCGCGGAAGCCGAGGCGGACGGCACGCAGTCGCTGGGCGGCACGCAGTCGCTGAACGCGGCCCCGGTGAAGGCCGCCGTCGCGCCGCCGCCCGCGCTCATCCGCGAGCCCCCGCGCGATGTGAAGGTGCCCGGCTGGGTGCGGCAGGCGGTGCTGCGCGGGCTGGCGCTGGACGCGGACGCGCGCTTCCCGTCGATGCAGGCGCTGCTGGACGCGCTCTCCCAGGAGCAGCGGCTGGGGCAGCGCAGGCGCTGGCTGAGCGCGGCGGGCGCCATGACCACCGCGCTGGCGGTGGCGGGCGGCGTGGCGTGGCAGCAGTCCCAGGTGTGCTCGGACGCGGGCGCGCTGATGGACACCGTCTGGACCCCGGACGCGAAGGCGCGGCTGGAGTCCGCCTTCCGCGCCACCGGGAAGCCCTTCGCGGAAGACATGGCCACGCGCGCCACGCAGGTGCTGGCGCACTACGCGGGCGCGTGGAAGGCCCAGCGCGTCCAGGCGTGCGAGGACGCGCGCGTGAGCGGCGTGAAGCCGGAGGAGCAGCTGGACCGGCAGGTGGTGTGCCTGGAGCGCCGCCGCAAGGACCTGCGCGCGACTGTGGACCTGCTCGCGGGCGCGGACGCCGCCCTGGTGGAGAAGTCCGTGGACATGGCGCACGCGCTGCCTGCGCTGCACGAATGCGAGGACGTGGAGTCGCTGGCCGAACAGCAGCGCCGCCCCTCCGACCCCGCCCTGCGCGAGGCGATTGAAGCGCTGGAGGACCGGCTGTCGGAGGTGCGCGCGCAGGTGGACGCGGGCCGCTACCCGGCGGCGCTCGCGGCGGTGAAGGCGCTGGAGGCGCCCGTGGAGAAGACGGGCTACCTGCCGCTGAAGGCGGAGATGCGCTTCCACCTGGGCTGGCTCCAGGAACAGACGGGCCAGTCGCCCGAAGCGTCCCGCCTGCTGTCGCGCGCCGTCTTCGACGCGGAAGCCGGCAGGGCGGACCGGCTGAAGGTCGCCATCCTCAACAAGCTGCTCTACGTGGAGGACGGCCAGAAGCACTTCGACCCGGCGGCGAACTGGGGCGCGCTGGCGGAGGCCACCCTCCAGCGGCTGGGCGGCGAGCCCGTGCTGGAGGCCGACGTGAAGGTGAACCAGGCCAACCTCGCCATGTCCCAGGGCCACATGGAGGAGGCCCGCAAGCGGCTGGAGGAGGCGAGCGCCCTCTATGACAAGGCGCTGCCGCCCGAGCACCCCAAGCGCGCGCGGACGCTCTTCCTCCTGGGGCGGCTGGTGCTGGGCACCGGCGACGCGAAGGGGGCGCTGCCGCTCCTGGAATCGTCGCTCGCCAGGACCGAGGCCGCGGTGGGCCCGGTGCACCCGGACGTGGCCCGCCGGCACGGCCTGCTGTCCCTGGCCCTGCGCGAGGCCGGCGAACCCGCGCGCGCGCTGCCGCACGCCCAGGCGGTGGTGGACCTCTACAAGACCCTCCACGGCGACAAGAGCCCCCAGGTGGCGGAGGCGCTGGATGAGCTGGGCATGTGCCAATTGGGGATGAAGCGCTACGACGACGCGCTGAAGACCTACGAGCAGGCCCTGGCCCTCAAGCGCGAGCTGCTGCCCGCGGGCGACGAGGGGCTCCAGCCGTCCTACGACGGCGTGGGCCAGGCGCTGCTGGGGCTGGGCCGGGCGCGCGACTCGGTTGCGCCGCTCCAGCAGGCGGTGTCCTTCGCGTCCGCGCCCCCGGACGCGCTGGCGGAGTCCGGCTTCGCGCTGGCGCGGGCGCTGTACCAGACGGGCCAGTCGCCAGCGGCCCGAGGCGAGGCCACCCGCGCCCGGGAGCGCTTCAACGAATCCGGCATGGACGCGCGGGTGGGGGAGGTGGACTCGTGGCTCCAGACCCTGCCCAAGGAGCTGACTCTTATACACATCTCCGAGCCCACGAGACATGCGCAG
>NZ_RAVW01000067.1 GCF_003611585.1 Corallococcus exercitus
GTCCTCCCCGGGCCCAATGACGCCTGCTGGTGCGGCAGTGGCTCCAAGTACAAGAAGTGCCACCGCGGCGCGGACACCGTGGAGGCCCGCAAGAAGGGCCCCGACGCCAGCCGCAAGGGCATCCGCCCCGGCATCGTCAGCCCCCGCCGCGTGGTGCCCATCACCATCGCCCGACCGGACTACGCGGACTCCCTGGCCGGCCGTCCCTCGCGCTCGCGCAACGAGCCGGACGTGAAGTCGCCGGACGTCATCGCCCGCATGCGCCGCGCCTGCCAGGCCGCCGCCCAGGTGCTGGTGGAGACCGCCCAGCACGTGCGCGTGGGCATCACCACGGACGAACTGGACGCCATCGCGCACGAGGCCTACCTCAAGCGCGGCGGCTACCCCAGCACGCTCAACTACCACAAGTTCCCCAAGTCGCTTTGCACCTCCGTCAACGAGGTCATCTGTCACGGCATCCCCGACAGCCGCGCGCTGGAGGACGGCGACATCGTCAACCTGGACATCACCATCTACCTGGATGGCGTCCACGGCGACTGCTCGGCCACGTACCTGGTGGGCAACGTGGAGCCGCAGCACCAGCGCCTGGTGCAGATCGCGAAGGAGTGCCTGGACATCGGCATCGCGGCCGTGAAGCCCGGCCGTCCCATCAGCGACATCGGGCGCGCGGTGGAGGCCCACGCCGTGAAGAACGGCACCAGCGTCGTGCGCGCCTACTGCGGCCACGGCATCGGTGAGACGTTCCACACCGCGCTCCAGGTGCCGCACTACTACGAGCCCGAGGCCGATACCATCATGCAGCCCGGGATGATCTTCACCGTGGAGCCGATGATCAACCAGGGCCACTGGGACCACCGCACGTGGAACGACGACTGGACCGTCGTCACCGCGGACGGCCTGCGCAGCGCCCAGTTCGAGCACACCCTGCTCGTCACCGACACGGGCGCGGAGATCCTCACCGTCCCCTGAGGTCTTCCCCCCTTGAAACACCACGGGCCCCGGACGCGCTTCGCATCCGGGGCCCGCTTCATTTCCAGCCGATGACGTCCGGGACTACGCCCGGCGGCGGCGCAGCTTCAGCGCCAGGCCGCACAGCATCAGCAGGCTGGTGGCGCCCAGCGGGCCGGGCACCGTGCTCTGGCAGTTGCAGCCGTCGGACTCGTCCGGGTCCTGCGGATCCGGATTCGGATCCGGGTCCATCGCGTCGTCGGTGACGAACACCGCGGTGGTGCGGGCCGGCACCGTGAAGCCGCCCGTGGCCTTGTCGTACGCGGACGTGCGCACCACCGGGTCCGTGGACGCCTGCTGCGCCGGGTGCAGCTTGAGCTTCAGGGACTTGTACCCGTCCGCCTTGAACGTCTGCGCGTCGTCCGTGCCGTTGAACAGCACGATGGCGCGCTTGCCCTCGGCGTTCGTGCCGTGGTCCTGCATGGCCATCACGATGAGGCCCGGGATCTGGTCCGGGCCGGTGTTCTCGAAGTGCACCAGCTGCTTCACCTCGTCACCGGTGCGCAGGCGGAACAGCCGCGAGCTCTTGCGGATGGTCAGCATCTCCTCGAAGTGGTCGCGCGCCCGGAGGATGTCCGCGTTCGCCGGCTTCAGCGCGGGGTCCGCCAGCAGCGGCCCGAAGAGCGGCCAGTTGCCCTGGTTGTCCGCGGCCGGGGGCAGGCCCACGCCCCAGTTGTTGGACTGGTAGGTCCAGTCCACCTTGTTGAACCAGTCCCCGGAGTTGAAGCTGTTGCGGTCCAGCGACTTGGAGCGCAGGAGCTCATCGCCCGCGTGGAAGAACGGGATGCCCTGGCCCAGCGCCACCAGCGCGATGCCCAGGTTGTGCATGCGCACGCGCTCCGCCATGGACAGGTCGCGCCGCGCCTTCAGCTGAACCGCGTCGAACAGCGTCTCGTTGTCGTGCGCGGAGACGTAGGTGATGACCTCCTGCGGGTCCAGCGTGTAGCCGGCCTTGGCGCCGTTGTAGTCCACGCCTTCACCCGTGACGGTCTTGCCGGTGCGGTCCACCAGCGAGTAGTCCTTCAGGTTGCCGGCGAGGCCCACGCGGATCCAATCGCTGTAGCGCAGGAGCTTGTCCTTCTGCGCGGCCTCCGTGCCCTGGTCCGTGCCGTTCGGGTCGGACAGCAGGCCGCTGATGAAGCCCTGCTCCTGCAAGCCGCTGAAGGGGCCACCGCCGCGAGCACCGTCGCGCAGGCGGTCGTTGAACGTGCCGATGCCCGTCCCCGCCATGTTGGCCTGCGTGGCGTTGATGCCGCGCGCGTTGTTCTGCACTTCGCCGAAGTCCCAGCCCTCGCCGTAGACGTAGATGGCCTTGCCGTCCACGCCGTCCTTCTCCACGGTGAGCGCGTCCAGCGTGGCGCGCAGCTTCACCATGTTGGACTTCATGTGGTGGCCCATCAGGTCGAAGCGGAAGCCGTCCACCTTGTACGCCCTGGCCCACGTCACCACGGAGTCGATGAGCAGCTTCTCCATCATCGCGTTCTCGGACGCGGTGTTCTGGCAGCAGCTGCTCGTCTCCACGTTCCCGTCGTCGCTGAGGCGGTGGTAGTAGCCCGGGACGATGCGGTCCAGCACGCTCTTGGCGTCCTGCCCGGAGGAGTTGGTGTGGTTGTAGACCACGTCCATCACCACGCGCAGGCCGTGCTGGTTGAGCGACTGCACCATCTCCCGGAACTCCACCGTGCGCGTCGTGCCCTGCGCGTTGGTGGAGTAGCTGCCCTCCGGCACCGTGTAGTGGTACGGGTCATAGCCCCAGTTGAAGCCGTCCAGGTCCGCCACGGCCTTCACCGCCGCCTGCTGCTTGTCGGAGTCCGGCGGCAGCGACACCAGGTCGCCCTGGGGGTGCTGCTGCGCCGCGCGGTCCTCGTTGATGGTCGCGATGTCGAACACCGGCAGCAGGTGCACGTGCGTGAGGCCCGCCTTCGCCAGTCGGGTCAGGTGCTTCATGCCATCCGAGTCCCGCGTGAACGCCTTGAACGTGCCGCGCTCGTTCTCCGGCACCGTCAGGTCGTTGATGCTGAAGTCGCGCGCGTGCAGCTCGTAGAGGACGATGTCCTCCGGGGCCTCCAGCGCGGGCTTCGCCAGCGTGCTCCAGCCCTGCGGCGCGAGCGCCGGGTCCGCCAGGTCGACAATCTGGCTCAGCTCGCTGTTGGTGGAGAGGGCCACGGAGTAGGGGTCGGTGACGCGGTTGGTGACGACCTTGCCCTCCTTGCGGGCGTAGACCTCCACCTCGTAGAGGAAGTAGCGGTTCTTCCACGTCGCGTCGCCCGTCGCGCTCCAGACGCCCTGGGCGCCGGCCGTCATGGGCACGCGGGTAAAGGTGGACGTGGGGCTGCCGTCCGCGAAGAGCAGCACGTTCACGCTCTTCGCCGTGGGAGCCCACAGGCGCAGCGTGGGGATGCCGTCCGCGAACGTCGCGCCCAGCGGGCCGTCATACGTGTCCAGGTCGTCCAGCACGCCCGCGAGCTGCGCGCTGGTGGCGTCCAGCATCACGCCCTCCGCGTTGGTCGCGGACACGGCCACCTGGCCCTTGAGCCACGTGGCCGCGTTGGCCACGTCCGCCTGTGCCAGCTTCAGCACCGTGCGGCCCATGAGGTTGGGGAAGCGCAGCGCCTGCGCGGCGGTGAGCCCCGCGGGGTCCACCGTCAGCGTCACCGCGGTGCCGCCCTGCACGCCGGTGCTGTTCAGCGTCATGCCGCCCGTGGGCGCGGTGTGCAGCTTGAACACCGTGCCCGCCGGGGCCGGAACCTCCGGGCTCCACACCAGCGTGTCGCGCGAAATCCACCGCGCCCGCGCCAGCAGCAGGTTGCCCGCCGGGGCGCCCGCCGCGCGGATGGTCACCTTCTTGGAGGCGCCGGAGTCGAAGCTGATGATCATCTCCTGGTTGTCCGTCTCCACCGCGAAGGCCGCGTTGCTGCCCGGGTAGGCGGTGGTCCAGTTCTCGTCGAGCGCGACCTTGCACTCGTAGTTGCCCGCGGGCAGCGCCTTCGTGGTGAAGGTGTAGATGCCGTCACCGTCCGGGTCCTGCATCATCGAGCGCAGGCAGTCCGGCTGCCAGTCACCCGGACAGCCCAGCTCGCTCTGGAACGAGCCCGCCACCGTGGCGATGGTGCCGGAGCGGTTGCTCGTCACGTACAGCGAGGTCGCGTCGAAGTAGAACTTCACCGCGCCCGCCGCCGTCTGGTTCAGCACCACGTCCGCGCCGCCGGGGCCGCCGTGCGTCTGTGACAGCGAGCCGTCCAGCGCGACCTTGAAGTGCCAGGTGCCCACCGGCACGTTGAACGAGCCCTGCCACTTGTCGTCCGCCGCGTCGTACGTCAGCGCCGTCTGCGCACAGGTGGGGTCGTTGTCCGAGGCACAGCCGGCCTCGCTCTGCAGGTCGCCCACGACCGTCACCGACGTGGGCGCCGCCAGGGACGACATGGGAAGCAGCGCGGCGAAGAGCCCGCTGAACGCGAGCGCGCGCGTCATGCGGGGAACTGCGAATGGAACTCTCAGGGGAAACCTCCAGGGGGGGTGTAAATCCCGGGCACGGTAGCAGCCGCTCCTGTCACGGGTGATCCCAGGCCGTTTTCACGGTTTACGTGACCCTCTGGATGATCCGCGTTGGAGCCGGAGGATCCACCCCGTGACGTCGGATGGGAAAGGGCCCCGAAAACGAGACGCGGTGCGGCAGGAACCGCGCGCTCCGTTGAGTCCGCTCGCGCCATGCGTCACACGGATGTGCAGAGGAAGACATCCGGGACATGCCGCGTTGCGGCATCAGCCGATTGTTCCGACGCCCCTTCACCCCTTTCCAGACTGTTGGATACAGTGCCGCGCCCAGATGTCCCCACGCATCCCCTGCCCACAACCGAACGCTGTCTCCCACCGCGGTCGGTGGCGCCCGATGTTCCAGGGCCTTGTCGCCTTGTGTCTGGCGGGGTGCGCCACGGCCCCCACGCCGACGCAACCCGCGCCGGAGGCCGCCGCGACGCAGCCCGCCGCGCCCGCGCCGTCGGCTCCCGCGGCCCCCGCCCCTGAACCCGTGAAGGAGGCCGCTCCGGTGGCCCCGGCTCCGGCGAAGAAGGAGCCCGCGCGGCCCTGGGCGGACGAGGTGCTGTACTTCGTGGTGGTGGACCGGTTCGCGGACGGCGACCCCTCCAACAACGAGAAGGGCGACGTGAAGGCGCCGGGCACCTTCCACGGTGGCGACCTGAAGGGGCTCACCGCGAACCTGGAGGAGCTGTCGTCGCTGGGCGTGACGGCGCTGTGGGTGACGCCGCTGCTCCAGCAGATCCCCGGCTTCGTGACCGGCTCCGGCTTCCCGGACTGGGGCTACCACGGCTACTGGGCGGACGACTTCCACGCGTTGGATCCGCGCTTCGGCACGGAGGCGGACTTCAAGGCGCTGGTGGACGCGGCGCACGCGCGCGGCATCCGCGTGCTGCTGGACGTCGTCTACAACCACCCGGGCTACAACTCGCGCTACCTGAAGGACCACCCGGACTGGCTGCGCTCGGAGGACAAGGGCACCTGCGGTTCGGATGACCTGACGTCGTGCGTGGCGGGCCTGCCGGACTTCAAGACGGAGCGGCCGGAGGTGGCGAAGTACCTGCTGGACGCGCAGATCGACTGGGCGAAGCGCTCCGGCGTGGACGGCTTCCGTCTGGACACCGTGAAGCACGTGTCCCACGACTTCTGGAAGGAGCACCGCCGCCGCACGCGCGCGGAGATCTCCCCGGACTTCTTCCTGCTGGGCGAGCTGTGGGGCGGCGACGTGGAGGGGCTGGCGCCGTACTTCACCCCGGATGAGATGGACGCCGGGTTCGACTTCGCCTTCCAGGGCAACACGCTGGGCTTCATCCAGGGCCGCGGCCGCACGGTGGCGTTCGACCGCTATCTCCAGTCGCGCGCGAAGGTGACGCCAGGGCACCACCTGGCGCACTTCCTGTCGTCGCACGACGTGGACGGGGCGCTGCACCAGCTCCAGGGCAACGTGCACCTCTTCCGCCTGGCCGCCACGCTGCAGCTCACGACGGCCGGCATCCCCGTCATCTACTACGGCGAGGAAGTGGCCCGGCCCGGCGGGGACTGGCCGCAGAACCGCGACGACATGCCGTGGGGCAAGCAGGCGGTGAAGCCGGGCGCGGGAAAGAAACGCGACGACTCCCTGCGCGAGTATTACAAGCGCCTCATCGCCATCCGCCGCGCGCACCCGGCCCTGTCTCGGGGCGTGCACGCGCCGCTCTCCACGGAAGGCGATGTGTATGTCTTCCAGCGGCGGGACGAAGCGTCGGGCGACACGGTGGTGGTGGCGGTGAACCGCGGCAAGACGAAGGGCACGGCGTCGGTGCCGTGGCCGGAAGCGTGGACGGGCGTCGGCGAGGTAGAGGACCTGCTGAACGGAGGGCGGACGAAGGCGGGCGCCACGCTGGACCTGGCGCTGCCGCCGCTGTCCGCGCGCATCCTCGGACGCGTGCCGTGAGGCACCCGGCGGAGCATGCGCAGAACCTGACCCGGACGTGCTGTTGTCACCGGCGCGAGCGGGGCTCTTGCTGGAGGGCCTGATGGCCGGCGTGTCGTTCAAGGACGTGGCGAAGCGGTACGGAGACGTGTCGGTCATCGAGGGGCTCAACCTCGATATCCGCGACCATGAGTTCATGGTCCTCGTGGGGCCGTCCGGGTGCGGCAAGTCCACGGCGCTCCGGATGATCGCCGGCCTGGAGGAGATTTCGGGAGGCACCATCTCCATCGGTGAGCGCGCGGTGAACGCGCTGCCGCCGAAGGACCGCGACGTCTCCATGGTGTTCCAGAACTACGCGCTCTACCCGCACATGTCCGTGCGGCAGAACCTGGAGTTCGGCCTCAAGATCCGCAAGACGCCCAAGCCGGAGATGGACAAGCTGGTGGACGAGGCGGCGGAGATCCTGGGCATCACGCACCTGCTGGACCGCAAGCCCAAGGCGCTGTCCGGCGGCCAGCGCCAGCGCGTGGCCCTGGGCCGCGCCATCGTGCGCAAGCCGGCGGTGTTCCTCTTCGACGAGCCGCTCTCCAACCTGGACGCGAAGCTGCGCGTGCAGATGCGCTCGGAGATCAAGAAGCTGCAGCACCGGCTCCAGGTCACGTCCGTCTACGTCACGCACGACCAGATTGAAGCGATGACGATGGGCCACCGCATCGCGGTGATGAAGGACGGCAAGCTCCAGCAGCTGGGCACCCCGCTGGAAGTCTACGAGAAGCCGGTCAACGTGTTCGTGGCGCAGTTCATCGGCACGCCGCCCATCAACATGCTCGCCGCCACGCTGGACGCGGACGGCACGTCGCTGTCCGGTGACGGCTTCAAGCTGCCCGTGCCGCAGAAGCTGCGCGCGGCGACGGCAGGCAAGGGCGGCCGCAAGGTGAAGGTGGGCCTGCGTCCGGACAACATCCTGCCCGCGGGCGCCACGGCGCGCGGCGAGTCCTCGCCCGTGGAGACGCGCGTGGAGCTGGTGGAGCCGCTGGGCAACGAGCTCATCGTGCACGCCCGCCTGGGAGACAACCCGCTGGTCTTCCGCCTGCCGCCCCAGGCCACCCCGGAGCCCGGCGTCGCCGTGCCCGTGACGGTGGAGCTGGAGTCCCTGCACCTCTTCGACGCTGAATCCGAGCTGCGGCTGTCCGTTTGATATCCCGGAGGATTTTCTCAATGACGCACCTGCGAACGTTGCTCGCGGCCCTCTGTCTGTGCGCAGTCGGCCTGTTGCCCGTCCCGTCCTTCGCCGCCACGGAGCTGGTGCTCTGGCACGCCTACCGCGCGGAGGAGAAGGCCGCGCTGGAGAAGGTGGTCGCCGAGTACAACAAGGCCAACGAGGGCAAGGTCAAGGTCACCACGCTGGCGGTGCCCTACGACGCCTACGCGGACAAGATCAGCGCCACCGTGCCGCGCGGCAAGGGCCCGGACCTCTTCATCTTCGCGCAGGACCGCCTGGGCGGCTGGATTGAAGCGGGCAACACGGTGGAGCCCATCGACTTCTTCCTGGATGACGCCACGAAGAAGCGCTTCATCCCCACGACGATGGAGGCGATGACCTACCGGGGGACGACCTACGGCCTGCCGCTGAACTACAAGGTCATCACGCTCATCTACAACAAGAAGCTGGTCCCCACGCCGCCCAAGACGTCCGGCGAGATGGTGACGATGGCCAAGAAGCTCACCGACGCGAAGGCGGGCCGCTTCGGTCTGGCGTACGCGTACAACGACTTCTACTACCACGCGGCGGTGATGAACGGCTTCGGCGGTGGCGTGTTCGACGCGAAGGGCGCCCCCACGATGAACTCGCCCGCCAACGTGAAGTCGGTGGAGCAGGTCCTCAAGTGGAAGAACAAGGACGGCATCCTCCCCGCGGAGCCCTCCAGCGCGCTCATCACCTCGCTCTTCAACGAGGGCAAGGCCGCGATGGTGTTCTCCGGCCCGTGGTTCCTGGGCGAGGTCTCCAAGAACGTGGAGTACGGCCTGGCGACGCTGCCCACGCTGGATGAGAACAAGGGCACGCCGATGAAGCCCTGGATGACGGTGGAGGGCGTGTACGTGGCCGCCCCGTCCAAGAACAAGGAAGCGGCGTACGACTTCGCCAAGTTCCTCACCGACGCGGGCCCCGGCAAGACGCTGGCCCTGGAGGGCCGCCAGAGCCCCTCCAACACGGCGGTGTACCAGGACGCGAAGGTGGCCGCGGATCCGCTGCTCAAGGCGATGAAGGCCCAGGTGGACGTGGCGGTGCCCATGCCCAACCTGCCGGAGATGTCCATGGTCTGGACCCCCGCCACCAGCGCGATGAACACCGTGTTCAAGAACACCGCCACCCCCAAGGCGGCGCTGGACGCGGCCCAGAAGAGCGTGGCGAAGGACGTCGCCGGCCTGCGCAAGAAGTAAGTGAGGACCTGAAGTGAGCCAGAACGCCCCCCAGCAGCCTCCTTCCGCGGCCGGTACTCCGGTCCGCGTCTCCTCGAGCCATCCCGCGCCGGACCCCTCGACCGCGGGGCCCGCCGGCCGTGCGGGGGGCTATCGGGGGCGCGTGCTGGTGGGGCTCGCCCTGGCGCTGGGCGTGTCCCTGTTCCTGGCGCACGGCCTGCTGGCGCGCGCCAACCAGGAGCGCGCGGCGGAGCGTGAGCAGCGCACCGCCGCCGTGTCCCTGCTGGGGCTGGCGGACCTGGTGCAGCGCGCGGGAGGCACGGGCGACGCCGTGCGTGCCGTGGTGGCGGGCTGGCCCGGCATGCCGGGCAGCGCGGTGCGCGTCATCGCCTTCAGCGGCATCCGGCTGGAGGCGTCCGCCTTCCCGCAGGACACCGGAGAGAAGGCGGCGCCGCGCAAGCTGTCCCGCGACGAGAAGCCGCTGTACGACCGCGGCCAGCGCCTGCGCGCCGCGGTGGAGACGAACCGCGAGGAGGGTGGGGCGCGCAAGCCGGAGGTGGAGTCGGAGCTGCTCGACGCGGGCGCCAGCCGCCTCCTGTCCGCGCCCGTGGAGGTGGACGGTCAGGTGGTGGGCTCCGTGGAGTCCCTCACCCCGGCGGTGGTGAACGCGGAGGCGCCCTCGTGGACGCCGGTGCTGCTGGCCTTCCTGCTGCCGCTGGCGGCGTGCGCGGCCGCGGTGTTCGTGCTGTCGCGCCAGGGCGTGCGCGTGGCGGTGGCGGCGGCGCTGTTCCTGGCGGGCCTGGGTGGCTACACCGTGTACTCGCTGCGCGCGCTGGACGCGGAGCTGCGGGAGACGGAGAACGCGGTCAGCGCGGAGCTGCGCACGCGAGGGGAGAAGGCGCAGGCGCTCATCACCGCCAACACCCTGAAGGCGGACCCCGCGCTGAAGCCCGGCGCGTGGGACGCGGACATGATGCGCCGGCCGCTGGGGCGGCTGACGGACTCCGGCGCGCCGGACGCGGACAAGCTGGCGGCGGCGGGTGCGCAGGTGCGCGGCAACGCGACCAAGGCGCTGGGCGCGCTGGGCGTGGTGGGCCTGGCGGTGCTGCTGTTCATCGGCCTGGGCGGGCTGCACCAGGTGGTGCGCACGATGGTGGAGTACCGGCAGGCGTACGCGTACATCACGCCCGCCATGGTGGGCATGGTGGTGCTGGTGTTCTTCCCCTTCGCCTACGGCATCACGCTGTCGTTCACGGACGCCAACCTCTACAACAGCAGCCAGCCGCTGTCGGAGCTGTGGGTGGGCTTCCGCAACTACGTCGACATCCTGGGCGACTTCAGCTTCGCGAAGACGGCGGCGGACGGCTCGCTGGTCTTCAACTACCTCAACTTCTACTACACGCTGCTCTTCACCATCGTGTGGACGGTGACGAACGTCACCATCGGCGTGACGGTGGGCCTGCTGCTCGCGCTGGCGCTCAACGTGCCCAACTTGCGGATGCGGCCGGTGTACCGCGTGCTGCTCATCCTGCCGTGGGCCATGCCCAACTACATCACCGCGCTCATCTGGAAGGGCATGTTCCACCAGCAGTTCGGCGTGGTGAACCACGTCATCCGGATGTTCGGTGGCGAGGGCCTGGCGTGGTTCGACTCGCCGTTCACGTCGTTCTTCACGGCGCTGGCCACCAACGGCTGGCTGTCCTTCCCGTTCATGATGGTGGTGTCGCTGGGTGCGCTCCAGTCCATCCCGGGGGAGCTCTACGAAGCGGCGCGCGTGGACGGCGCCAACCGGTGGCAGCAGTTCACCGCCATCACGCTGCCCGCGCTGAAGCCCGCGCTGGTGCCCGCGGTCATCCTGTCGGTGGTGTGGACCTTCAACATGTTCAACATCATCTTCCTGGTGACGGGCGGCGACCCGGGCGGCTCCACGGAAATCCTCGTCACCCAGGCGTACAAGTTCGCCTTCGAGCGCTACCGCCACGGCTACGCGGCGGCGTACTCCACCGTCATCTTCGGCATCCTGCTGCTCTACAGCATGGTGCAGAACCGCATGAGCCGCGCCACGGAGGCCGCGTAAACCCCATGGCGCTCTTCTCTGAACGTCGCGAAGGCATCCCGCACCTGCCGCTGCACGCGGTGCTCATCGCCTTCACCCTCTTCACCATCTACCCCATCCTCTGGGTGGTGAGCCTGGCCTTCTCCGGCAAGCAGAGCCTGGCCATCGCCACGCTGCCGGAGAACCCCACCTTCTGGGACCGGCTGCGCGCGGTGACGCCGTGGCCGGAGAGCTTCAGCGTCTCCAACTTCGTGTCGGTGATGTCGGATCAGCCGTTCGCGAAGTGGATGCTCAACAGCGCCATCGTGGCCATTGGCACCACGGTGCTGGGCGTCTTCATGGCGTGCACGGCGGCGTATGCCTTCAGCCGCTTCAAGTTCCCTGGCCAGCGCACGGGCATGATGGCGTTCCTCGTGTCCCAGATGTTCCCGGGCACGCTGATGCTGATCCCCCTCTACATCATCCTGGTGCAGTGGCTGGGCCTGGGCAGCAGCCGGCTGGGTCTCATCATCGTGTACGCCACCACGTCCATCCCGTTCAGCGTGTGGATGCTCAAGGGCTACTTCGACACCATCCCCAAGGACCTGGAGGAGGCGGCGCTGATGGACGGCGCGTCCCCGGGGCGCATCTTCTGGAGCATCATCCTGCCGCTCGCGAAGCCGGCGGTGGCGGTGACGGCGCTGTTCAGCTTCATGACGGCGTGGAACGAGTTCATCCTCGCGGCGACGTTCATGGACCAGGAAGCCATGTACACGGCGCCGGTGGGCCTGCGCTTCTTCGTGGGCGGCTTCAGCCAGCAGTGGGGCTACTTCGCGGCCGGCTCCATCATCGTGTCCGTGCCCGTCGTGTTCCTCTTCCTCTTCCTGCAGAAGTACCTCGTCTCCGGGCTCACCGCCGGTGGCGTGAAGGGTTAGTCCCCGGTCGTTCTTCGCAGTCCTTTCGTCTGTCGTTGCAAGGAGCAAACACCCCCATGATCAACCCCCGCATCGCAGTGCTCACCCTGGCCGCTTCCCTGTCCGCGGCGCCGGCCCTGGCGGCCGACAAGGTGTCGTTCAAGGACCCCACCGGCGACGACAAGGGCCCGGGCAAGTACACCTACCCGACGGACCCCGTGTACAAGCCGGGCTCGTTCGACCTGACGGGCTTCACGCTGGAGCCGGGCAGCAACAAGTCCGACATCACCATCCAGATGAAGGCGTCGCTGGAGAACCCCTGGAAGATGGCGGACGGCTTCTCCGTGCAGGAGGTCTTCATCTTCATCGACACGGACCACAAGGCCGGCAGCGGCTTCACGGAGAGCCCCCCGGGCCTCAACGTGTCCTTCGCGCCGGAAGACGCCTGGGACAAGGTCATCATCATCTCCCCGCAGGGCTCCTCGCGCGTGCGCGCGGAGGCCAACAACAAGGCCGGCGCGATGAAGGGCGCCGTCGTGGTGCCCACCAAGGTGCGCGCCTCCGGCAACAAGATCACCGCCACCATCATGAACGCCGACCTGGGCGCTGGTGACCCCTCCACCTGGGGCTACCAGGTCGTGATGCAGTCCAACGAGGGCTTCCCCGCGGACAACGACCTGCTCACGCGCCGCGTGAACGAGTACGAGGGCCAGCACCGCTTCGGCGGCGGCTCCGACTTCAACTGCGACCCGCACGTGATTGACGTGCTCGCGGGTCAGGGCAAGGGCGACAGCTCTGAAATCAAGGCCCAGTACGACATGCTCGCCTACGAGTGCGCGGGTGACGGTTCCGCCACGAAGAAGGCCACGCTGAAGATGGTCTCCGGCCCGAAGCGCCCGGCGGCGCAGGGTGGCGCGGCGGCGGCGGCCCCGGCCCAGGCTCCGGCCGCTCCGGCTCCGGCCCCCGCGGCTCCGGCCCCGGCCCCGGCGCCCACGCCGGCCGCTCCGGCTGGAACGACGGTCGCTCCGGCGCCGACGACGGCCACGCCGACGAAGTAGTCGGCGGTGGACTGTTCAAAACAGTCCGTTTCAAGGTTTGATGCAACACGGGGAGGGCTGCCGTGGTGACCCCGCGGCGGCCCGGGAGAGGGGATGACCCCCCTCTGGTTCAAAGCTTTCGAGAAGGGTTTTCCGGACATCATGAAGAATCGCAAGAACGTGGTGCGGGGAGCGTGTGCGCTCACCGTTGCGGTCGGCCTCATTCCCGGGGCGGCCATGGCGCAGGACAGCGGCCCCAAGCTCACCATTGGTGGCACGACCTATACGAAGTACCTCTGGGGCACGCAGCGTGACCAGGGCGCCATGTACAACTTCACGACCGTGCCCGGTGAGGGCTACGGCGACAACGGCATCGGCACGGAGCTGGAGCTCCTGCTGAACGCGAAGATCTCCCCGCAGGTGGAGGTCAACGGCCGCATCCACAGCCGCTTCAACCAGAACTTCTGGACGAACTTCGGCGGCTTCGGTGGCCGCAACCCGCCGACGAACTGCACCGCGGGCGACTGCGGCGAGTTTGATCCGCGCTCCAACCAGTACATCAAGCTGCGTGGCATGTCCGTGACGCTGCGTCCGGGCTACCTCATCGACTCAGCGCTCATCGGCGCGACGGACCTGGGCCAGTTCGACCCGTTCGTCATCGGCCGCGTCCGTTACATCGACCGCGACAACGCGGCGGCCATCATGCTGCAGGGCTCCAACTTCGACCGGAAGCTCACGTGGGACGCGGCGCGCATCTCGCTGCCCCGCTTGTGGGCCGGCCCGAACTTCAGCACGGGCGCCTTCCACGCGCGTGACGCGGCGTACGGCTTCCAGGCGAAGTACACCGCCTCCGAGATGTTCGACGTGGGCGGCATCTTCCAGTACGCGAACGACCAGGAAGTGAATGTCGAGGACACGAACGTCGACGACGGCCGCGACCTGACGCCGCGCTACCGCAACGGCGTGGGCGGCATCAAGGCCGGCCTGCACATGGGCTCGTGGCTGGACGTGCGCGGCGCCGCGTACACGTCGTACTCCAACGCGGACCCCGTGCTGTCGCCGGCGAACTTCGGCGGCATCGGCGGCTACAGCGCGGTGCTGGCGGGTCACCACTCCGACCAGACGTACATGCTGAACGCGTCCCTCAACGACCCGCTGGACGTGGGCCTGTCGTTCAACTTCCAGCTGTTCAGCATCGGCGCGGACTACGTGGCGGTGATGGCCAGCCGCCGCGAGGCGGACGTGCTGCTCACGGAAGGTCACGACGGCAGCTTCGCGTTCCCCGGTCCGTCCAACGCGTCCTACGGCATCTACAAGGGCAACCCCACCCGCATCGGCTACGGCGGTTGGACGAGCGAGGCCCAGCAGGTCGCGACCATCAACGTGGACAACGACTTCACGGACTTCGACGAGCCCATGGCGGAGACGGCCATCGGTTGGAAGGGCGTGACGGCGAACCCGGTCTACACCAACGGCGCGCTGGAGCTGGGCGGTGAGTATTCCTTCATCACCTACAACACCAACTGGCAGGCCTACGGCAACGACCAGGAGTCGCTGAACAACACCACGTACCCCGGCACGGAGCTGGACTCCGGCGTGGGCCACAACTACCGCACGGCCTACCAGCCCTTCCAGGACAAGAAGACGCACCTGGTCGCGCTGCGCGCCAAGTACGTGGTGGATGTGCTCAAGGGCATCGATGTGTTCGGCAAGTTCAAGTACATCCACGAGACGGACAAGCGCATGAACGACCCGCGCTTCCTGCCGTTCCAGTCCGGCGCGTGCGCGGGTGGCGGCGTGGCGTGCGACAACACGCTCGTCAACGAGTACAGCGCCGGCAACAGCACCTCCGGCATCTACAGCAACCCGAGCGTCATCACGAACAGCCAGGGCGACACGGGCTACCAGTTCAAGCCGTTCGACAACCTCGCGGATGACGACCGCCTGCTGGACTACACGACGTTCACGGCCGGCGCGGGCTACCAGTTCACGGACGACCTGTACGTGTCCGCGAGCTACTCCAAGTTCTTCGCGGACCTGCTGGACGGCAACACGGCGTTCCAGGCGTACAACAACCACGAGATGGCGTCCGGCAAGCACAACAAGAACCAGGTGCTGGTGAAGGCGCGCTACATCCTGTCCGGCGTGGAGTTCGGTCTGGAGGGCCAGTACGCGTTCGGCTCCTTCCGTCCTGACTTCGGCGACGGCTTCGTGGTGCAGTACGCGGACGACACCATCGCGGCCGACCACGGCGTGGCGGTGGGTTCGCGCGGCTTCACCAACCGCAACGGCGGCTGGAACAGCCTGGAAGAGCGCAACTTCGAGCAGATGCGCGTCAAGGCGTTCATGAAGGCGCAGTTCTAGTCACCGCGCGCTCCGCTTCGGGCGGGGCACGGGGTTGACGCAGTGGGAGCCCGGGGCGCCTGTGACAGGCACTCCGGGCTCCTTGCGTTTGGGGTTTCAGCGGCGACGCCACCAGCGCTGCAGGAAGGGCGAGGTATGCCACCAGCGGATGGCACTCAGCGGCTTGCTTGCGTAGGCCGGGGGCTCATTCGTGGACGTTCCTCCCAGGCGCTGGAGTGCCAGGACCACGGCCCATTGGAAGTAGGTGGGCGGATTGTCTGTCTCGACGAGGAACTCGCTGGGAGACAGATAGTTGTCGACGGAAGCGCCATCGCTTGTCCCGATCAGGCTGAAGACGGCTCCAGCCACGTCCGGAGAATAAGGAGTAAAAAGAGCGTTTCGCTCCGCGGAAACGCGGGCTTGGGTGATCTTCTCCAGCTCCGAGACAATCGCCTCGTTACTGGGGAGCTCTCCTGGGAAGGAAATGCCGACGAGCAATTGACTCGGACCCATGCCTGAATCCTAGACCGGACGCGAGTGACAGGCACTCCGGGCTCCTTGCGTTTGGGGCACCGCGCGATACACCTGACGGGCCTTCTCTTCGTGCATGAGGTGCCCCTCCATGTTCGTGCGTCCCCGCGTGTCCGCGCTCCTGCTCGCTTCCTCCCTGGCCGCGTGTTCCGGCGGAAAGACGCGCGAGGACGCGCTGCTGTTCCGGCTGACGGATCCGGTGGGGGACGACCACGGCGACGGCGAGCTGGTGTATCCGCGCCGGACGGACCTGGGACGGGGCGACCTGGACGTGGTGTCGGTGGCGGCGTTCGCGGACGGCGAGGCGACGCGGTTCGAGGTGACGTTCGCGCACCCCATCGCGAGGCCCTCGCGCGCGCAGTCGGTGGACCTGGAGGGCGCGACGGTCGCGGAGCGCGCGCGGCACGGCTTCTACACGTTCAACGTGGACCTGTACGTGGACCAGGACCGCAAGCCGGGCTCCGGCCGCACGGACACGCTGCCGGGGCGCGGGCTCACGCTGGCGGCGGAGTCGGGGTGGGAGAAGGCGGTGGTGCTGACGCCGCGTCCGTACGAGGCGCGCGAGGCGCTGCGCAAGACCTGGCGGCAGGTGGCGCTGGAGGACTACGAGAAGAAGTCGGGCGGGATTGGCGGCAAGGTGGAGTCGGAGCTGAACGCAGCCACGGAGCAGGAGCTGGAGGCGCGGGTGTTCTTCCCCACGGTCATCCAGGTGAGCGGGCGCACGGTGATGTTCCAGGTGCCGGACCGCTTCCTCGGCGCGCATGCGAGCGCGGACTGGGGCTACGGCGTGGCGGTGACGGGCGCGACCATCGAGCGGCGCGTGTCACTGGGCGGGATGTTCGGCGGGGACACGTCCGCGAACCAGCGGCTGATGGCCATGGGCATCATGGCGGGGGAGCCGTACAACGACCGCTTCGGTGGCGGGCGCAAGGGAGACCCGTCGCAGTCGCCGGTGGTGGACCTGCTGGTGGCGCCGGGCACCACGCAGGAGGCGGTGCTGGGGGCCGCGAAGCCGGCGTGGGACGTGGTGGTGCCGTCGGGGAAGTCCGTGGTGCCTGCGGCCGTGGCTCCGGATGCGGGCACGGTGGAGGACGCCGGTGTGACCGTGGACGCGCCTGCCGTGGACGCGGGAACAGTGGGTCCGTCGTCGCCCGCCCCGTGATGGAGGGCTCCCGCACGGTGCTCGGGAGGTCCTGGTTGCGGTGAGTCCGCGCGGCCGAGGATGGATGCCCTGGAGGCATCCATGTCCTCGTGCCGGAGCTGGGCGGTCGCGGTGCTGCTGTTGCTGCTGGGCACGGGGTGTTCAGCGACGCGCGGCGTCCGGCTGAAGACGGGGAGGGGGGCGCCGGTCGTCCATGTGCCTCGGGCCGAGGTCGCGCCTGAGCCTCTGGAGGAGGACGCGTTCACGGAGGCGGTGCGGACGCTGGCGGAGGACGCGCCGGTGTCCCCGCATCCTCGCGAGGAGGCGTACCGGCTGTTCGCGGGCTCGTTCTCCACGAAGGCGTATGCGCACGTGCGCGGGCGTCTGGGACTGGTCTCCATGGAGGAGCCGACGCGTGCGCGGCTGCTGGTGGATGACGCGGACCGGGAACTGGCGAGCGCCTACGGGCGGTGGTGCCAGCGCAAGCAAACACCGGGGGACTGTCTCCAACTGCTGGAGACGGGAACCACGTTGGATGAGGACGGGCGGCGCTCGCTGGCATTCGCCATCGCGTTGGACTCGGTGTGGGACGAGACGTCCGAAGCGCTGGTGGGAATGACGGATCAGCGGGCGCTACTCACCACCATCGTCGCGACGGGGACGGTGTACCTGGCGCTGTGGTTGATGCCGGAGCCCGTGTCGAAGGGCATTGCGGCGACGATGACGGTGGTGTTCATCGCCTACCTGGGCATCGACACGGTGTGGAACCTCATCCAGGGCTGGATCGAGCTGTCCGAACAGGCGCGGGTCGCTCGGACGTTCGATGAGCTTCGCGATGTGGGGGAGGAGTACGGCGAGGTGATGGGGAAGAACGCCGCGCGGGCGTTCGTGATGCTGGCGCTGGCGGCGGTGGGCAGCACGGCGGAGACGTTCGCGGCGAAGGTCGCGACGCTTCCGGGTTCAGGGCAGGCCTCCCTGGTGGCCGCGGAAATGGGTGGCTTCCGGCTGGGCGCGGCGGCGCAGGTGGAGTCCGCAGCCGTGTCCTCCGAGGGTGTCATCACCCTGGTGCTGGCACCGAATGCCGTGGCCATGTCCGCGCGGGACGAAAAGAGCCCCGTCGCGAGTGGCGCGGATGTGGAAGGGCCAGAGCACCACATCGCTTCCAACAAATTCTGGACCGCCACGAATCGCGGCGGTCCTTGGTCACCGCAGTTCCAGAAGATCTTCGACAAGGCCGGGATGTCGCTTGATGATCCGGCGAACAAGGTTCGCGTTCCAGGGCACAGAGGACCGCACCCGCAGGAGTACCATGAGCAGGTTTTCAGGACTTTGGACCGAGCGACCCGCACGTGTAACTCAATGGCGAGCTGTCGAGCGCAGTTGACGAAAGCGCTGGGACGGCTTGCCGAGGAGATCACCAGGATTGGCTCGGACCTGAATCGAATGGTCACAGGCCTTGAGTGATGCGTGGACACCATGGAAACGAGCTACTTCGACCTCGCTGAGGATGTTGCTGAGGGATTCTGGTGCCTGGGGCATCCACTGGATGCACAGCGGCAAGAACTCGAGGACCCCTGGCAATTCAGTATGGGTAAGCCCGCCCACTTCAAAGGGCAGATCAAGCTTCCATTAGACTTGGTGGGCGAAGCACGTGACTACGCTCACGCGGCGTTCGGTACTCCGGTTGTCAATGCGAGGCTGGCAGCGATCTTCCAAGTGCTGGCTCCCAATGACGTCGAGTTGATTCCCGTCGAGATCGATTCCCATGAAGGGCTGTACTTCATCCTCAATGCCCTTCGTGCCTTCCCCTGCATTGATCCAGAGGCTTCCTCCGAGGTGGCCTACTGGACCGAGGAGGATGGGCTTCCAGAAAAGGTTGGAACAATCTTCACCATTTCCGGAATGCGCATCGACCCATCAAAGGTGGGCGACGCCAAGGTGTTCCGGCCTTCGGAGTGGGAGGTCTCACTCATTGTCTCCAAGGACATCAAGGACGCGATGGAGCGTGCGGGCATTACGGGCGCGAAGTTCGAAGCGGTCACGGGTCCACCGACCTTCGACCCTGTTCGCCGCGCGGAGACGAAGAAGCGCGGTGACTTGTGGGACCAGGCACGCATCGCCCGTCATGCCGTGTGGCGCGGGCTCGGCACCATGTCTGATGACTCCTACATTCCGCCCGTCGTAGGCGGCCCATGGCCTGGCAAACGGCAGGTCTGGCAGGCCATGCGACGCGCTGATGGCGGCATGCTCATCGTGACGGACGGCCTGTCCGATCCTTTCTCCTCCATCCTGGACCACCCCACGGCGGGCTTCGGCCTGGAACTCGCCATCGAGACCCCGGAGCCGCTCGGAGAGGTGTGGAAGAGCTGGCCCGTGCGTCTCCTCGAACGTGTCGCCTATGAGGTCGCCGAGTTCGAGAAGCTCCGTGTCTCCCTGACCAACGGCACGCTGTCCATGGAGGTGGACGGAGTGGGCCTGCCCGAAACCCTCATTACCCCCGAGGGCCGCGTGGCCGTGCTCATCGGCATGGAGACGGATGCACTGCCCTCGCGCTTCACGCTCCCCGGGGGCGAGGTCCGGCTCCTCACCGTGAAGGTGCTGATGCCCGCGGAGCTGCAATGGCTGCTTCGCCAGGGGCGGGGCGCGGCGGCCGAATTGATCCGCCGTTTCAACGAAGCGGGAGAGGGCCATCTCTCCCGCTCCTGGCGCCAGCCTGTCGTCAGCTAACGCAGCCGCCAGATGCCCGTGGAGCGGGCCGGCACGCTCGTCTTCCACGCTCCCGTGCCACCGGTGAGCGGCGTCACGCCGGGGTCCAGGAACAGCGGCTCCGCCGTCGTGCCCTCCACGTCGAACGGCCCCACCGACTCCTGCCCGGTGGAGAAGTTGTGGACCACCAGCACCTGCTCGTCGCCCAGCGTCCTCACGAACGCCAGCGAGCGCGACACGCCCGTCGTCGGCGTGAACAGCCGCAGGCCTCCGTTGCGCAGCGCCTCCGAGGCCTGTCGCGCGTGGATGAGCGACCGGTAGCGCGACAGCAGCGACCCCGGGTTGCTCCGCTGCGCCTCCACGTTCGCCGTCTCCCGGCCGCTGGAGAACGCGTACCACGGTGAGCCCGTGGTGAAGCCTCCGCCCGCGGCGGCGGTCCAGGGCATCGGCGTGCGCTTGGACTCGTCGTTGTTGGCGTTGCCGTTCCCCAGGCCCACCTCTTCGCCGTAGTAGAGGAACGGCGCTCCCGGCAGCGTCAGCAGCACCGACGCCGCGAGCCCCAGCTTCGCCCCGTCGTTGGTGAACTGCGTCGCCAGCCGCACCATGTCGTGGTTGGTGAGGAAGGGCGCGTCCGCCACGCCGGCCGGATAGTTGTTCTTCATCTCCAGCAGCTTCGACGCCACACCCCCGGCGTTGGCCGCGTTGATGCCTTCAATCACTCGCGCGGACAGGGGGAAGTTGAAGTTGAGCGGCAGCTCGTCCCCTCCCGGCACCGTCGCCGTGGAGCCGTAGTACTTCGCCACCGACGGCGTCTCGCTCCAGTTCTCACCCACCAGCACCGCGTCCGGCTTCACCGACCGCACGTGCGCGGAGAACTCCTTCCAGAATGCGTGCGTCTCCGGCGTGTCCGCCTGCCCCGCGCCGCCGCCCGTCTCGATGAGGTAGCGCGCGGCGTCCAGCCGGAAGCCGTCCACGCCGCGCTGGAGCCACAGCGTCGCCAGGCGCTTCACCTCCTCGCGCACCGCGGGCGTCTGGAAGTTCAGGTCCGGCATGCCGCCCCAGAAGGCGCCGTAGTACCAGCCGGTGTCCTGCTGATGCCACGTGTTGGTCTGCGAGTAGATGTCCCACGGCTGCGCCCAGCCCGGGTTGTTCGCACGCCACTGGTACCAGTCGCGCTTCCGCGACTGCGGCGAGGACGCCGAGTCCACGAACCACGGATGCTGCGAGCTGGTGTGGTTGATGACGAAGTCGAGGATGACGCGCATGCCCCGGCGGTGCGCCTCGTCACACAGCCGCTGCAGGTCCTCCAGCGAGCCGTACGCCGTCTGGATGCGCTCGTAGTCCACCACGTCATAGCCGTGGTAGCTGGGCGACGCGAACACCGGCATCAGCCACAGCGCGTCCACGCCCAGGTCGTCCGTCGTCGCCGGGTTGCCGTCGTTCAGGTAGTCCAGCCGCGAGATGAGCCCCGGCAGGTCCCCCACGCCATCGCCGTTGGAGTCCTGGAAGCTGCGCACGAACACCTCGTAGAACACCGCGCCCCGGTACCACGCGTCTCCCGCAGGCGCGGCGAGCGTGATGCTTCCGGACGCGGGCGGCGTGACGGGCGTCGAGGGCGAGGAGCCGGCGCAGGCCGACAGCAGGGCCGCGCTGCAGAGGGAGAGGCCGCGGAGGGGTCGCATGGCTTCTCCCTCTAACAGCGAACGTTCCACACGGGCCAGCGCAGGGCTGGGATGCCCCGCGCTCACCCGGACAGTAGGCTTGTGGCCGCCATGTCCCACCCCGCGCGCCGCCTCCACTCCCTGCATATCCGGCAGGGGCACCCGGACTTCCTCGACCTTCCGTGGGAGCTGCCGCTGGAGGCATGGACGGAGCGTTCACCGCGCGTGGTGGAGGTGCCGCGCGGCCTGTCCCGGCACGTCGTCGTCTTCGTCAGCTACGGCGCCACCATCTACGCCTTCAAGGAGACGCCCGCGCGCGTGGCGCAGCGCGAGTACGACCTCTTGCGCGGCCTGGAGGACCGCCGGCTGCCGTCGGTGTGTCCCGTGGGCCTGGCGGTCCAGACGGAGGCGGGGCTGGAGTCCGCGCCCGGGGACCGGCCCGGGCTGCTCATCACCCAATACCTCGCGTCGTCGCTGCCGTACCGCGCGCTGTTCATGCACCAGGGCCTGGAGCGCTATCGGTCCCGGCTGCTGGACGCGATGGCGGGCCTGCTGGTGCGGCTGCACCTGGGCGGCTTCTTCTGGGGGGACTGCTCGCTCTCCAACGTGCTCTTCCGCCGCGACGCGGGCGAGCTGCAGGCGTACGCGGTGGACGCGGAGACGTCCGAATTGCACGAGCAGCTGTCCGCCGGACAGCGGGAGATGGACCTGCAGATCATGGAGGAGAACGTCGCCGGAGGCCTGGCGGACCTGGCCGCTCGCGTGGAGCTGGCGGAGGAGCTGCCCCAGGAGCTGGAGGCCTGGCAGGAGACCGCCGCAAGCATCCGCCAGCGCTACGAGCGGCTGTGGGCCGAAATCAACCGCGAGCTCATCCTCCAGCCGCACGAGAGCTACCGCATCCACGAGCGGATCCGCACGCTCAACGACCTGGGCTTCTCCGTGGGCGAGGTGGAGCTCCTCGCGAGCGGGCAGGGCAGCCAGCTGCGCATGCGCACCATCGTCACGGACCGCGAGTACCACCGGCACCAGCTGCACACGCTCACCGGCATCGTCGCGGAGGAGCGCCAGGCGAGTCTGCTGCTCAACGAGATGCAGGAGATGAAGGCCACGCTCACGCGCAAGATGGACCGCAGCGTGCCCCTGAGCGTGGCCGCGTTCCGCTGGCTGGACGAGCGCTACCACCCCACGCTGTCACGCCTGCAGAAGGAGCTGGGCCGCGCGGCGGACACCGCGGAGCTCTACTGCCAGGTGCTGGAGCACAAGTGGTTCCTGTCCGAGCGCGCGAAGCGCGACGTGGGCCTGGACGCGGCCCTCCAGGACTACGTGACGCTCACCCGCAAGCAGCCCGGCATCGCGCCGCTCCTGCAGGACGCGTCGCGGGTCACGGGCTCGGACGGATAGCGTCAGCGGCAGACGCGGATGGGCGGCTCGATGAGGAACGGCTCGGTGGCCTTCGGGTCGTCCGGGTCGAACGCGGGCGACATGGGCCCCGCGCCGGTGGGCTTCCAGCGGCGCGGCACGCGCTCGATGCCCACGGGGTAGATGGTCAGCGCCCCGTCCTTCCCGATGCGCATGCGCAGGAAGTTCTTCCAGTCCGGCAGCGCGAGCGACCCGAAGGCCTCGTTGGAGTGCGCGCCGAAGAAGTTCACGCTCAGCCAGAGGTACACGCCCGTGATGAACGGGCCCACGAGGAAGCCGCCCACGAAGGTGAACGCGCAGGAGAAGAAGAACTTGCCCGCGAGGTGCAGCCAGCCATCCGCGCAGTGCGCGCCATCCGCCGTCAGCACCGGGCACACGCCCAGCTTGCTCACCGTGAAGTACGTGGCGCCCCAGGCGACGAAGAACGCCGCCACGATGTGCGCAACCCCGTGCAGGCCGCCCAGCAGCGCGCGCCACCTCCCGAGCGCCGCGTCCGCCAGCCCCGCGAGCCCGCCCACCGTCACCATCCCGAGGATGAGCGTCCAGGGCCGGTTGACCATGCTGTTGGCCACCGCCGTCACCACCTCCGGCAGGCGGGTCAGCCCCAGCGAGCCCACCTCCGCGTAGGCCGCCAGCGCGAGCAGCAGGTACCACAGGCCGGTGATGAGCCCGAACAGCGGGCTGTACCGGATGAGGAACAGGTTCTTGCGCGCGAGCTTCCGCGACGTGGCCTCGTCCGGGAAGCTCTTGCGCAGCGTGGAGCCGTCGCGCAGCACGGGCGCCGCGGGCGCGTGCGTGGGGTGCATGAAGGCGCCGCCTCCGCCCGCGGTGATGCGGTGCTGGCCGGTGTCGTCCTCGTGCCGGCGGTAGTGGTGCAGGTCGCCCGCGAGGAACACGGCGATGCGCCGCCCGAGCACCTTCTCCTCCAGGTACTCCAGGTTGTTCTCCAGGTAGCTGCCCTTGGCGCGCCGCGCGGCCGCCGCCAGCACCCACGCGGGCTCCGCGTTGCAGAGGATGACGCGGTCGTCGGGGCCCATCTGCTCCGCGACCTGGCGGAAGTACTCCACCTGCGGCACGTCGATGTCGCTGTTGAGCTGCACGTCCGTGCCGATGAGCCACCAGTTCTTCGGCAGCTTCAGCGCGAAGTAGCTGCGGCTCTGCTTCGTGCGGCGTCCCGCCACCCAGCGCTGCGCGCAGAACAGCCGCATGAACGCGGACAGGCCGTCGTACCAGTCGTGGTTGCCCGGGATGACGAACAGGTCCGGGTGGGGGGACTGCGAGCGGCGCATGGCGGCCTCGTAGGGCTGCACCGTGCGCTCCTCGTACGTCTCGCGGCTGGCACCCGGGTAGACCTCATCCCCGCCGAACACCAGGACACGGCCTCGCGGCGTGATGTGGGCCGTCTTGCCGTCCTCCTCCGGCAGCCGCAGCTCCGGCAGCGCCAGCAGGCGCGCCACCGCGTAGGTGGAGTCCCAGCCGTCGCCGATGTCGGAGACGTAGTCGAGCCAGAAGTCGCCGTCCGCGCCGCTCTCCTCCGAGTAGTCGAAGTAGGGCTGCTGGGGACGCACCACCGCTTCGATGAGCCGGTGGTCCGCTCTCGCGCCGAACACCGTGGCCACCACCGCGTCCAGGCCCGTGCGCAGCACCTGCGTGGGGTGCAGCCAGCGCACCATGTCCGCGTGCTTCTGGGGTTTGGTGGCGGTGGCGCTGCCGCGCTCGCGCACCACCTGCGGCGGAGGCGTGGGGCCCTGTTCCTCCCAGGGCGCGGGCGGGTCGTAGGGGCGTTCCCCTTGAGGGCGCAGGGGCTCACCGGCCATCGCGAGGACCCCGGACGACGACGGAGGAAAGGGATGGAAAGCCGGGCGGCGCCAGCGTGGACCGGAGAGCCATGGACCCCTGGCTTAGCATGCCTGCCCGGGGCTCCTGGAGGGCAGGCAGGCGTGGTTTCCGTTCCCTGGCGGGACGGTCCCTGAGAGCCTGGGGGCATGTCGAACGCTTCCCTGAAGGACTTCCCCGTCGTCGTGCCCTTCCCCGTGCACTGGAGCGAGATGGACGCGTTCGGGCACGTGAACAATGCCCGCACGTTCACCTGGTTCGAGTCCGCGCGCATCGCGTACATGGCTCGCATCGGGCTGGTGGGGCCATCCGGCGCCGGGGCCGACACGACGATGGCGGACGGGGTGGGTCCCATCCTGGCGAACACGCACGCGGACTACCTCAGGCCGGTGGTGTTCCCGGTGAACCTGGTGGCGGGCGCGCGCGTCACGCGGGTGGGCAATTCCTCCATCACCTTCGAGCACGCGGTGGCGGGCGCGGACGACGGCGTCCTCTACACGCGGGGTGGCTCCATCATCGTGACGCTGCGCTACGCGACGCACGAGAAGGTGCCGGTGCCGCCCGCCGTGCGTGCGGCCATCGAGAAGCTCGAAGGCCGCACGGCGGGTGACCAGGCGTAGTCCGCGAGCGGACGCGCGCCACCATGGACCGAAGTCCATGAGCATCGCTCGGACGTGCTGGATAGACTCGGCCGTTAGGAACTTCATGAGCCCTTCCCATCCCGCCAACCCCCACATTCGTGCCGCCGGGTCCGTGACGGCGGACGTCGAGGCCGTGAGCCGCATCGAGGCCGTGAAGACGGTGCTTCGGGTGCTGACGCGGACCACGGGGCTGCGCCTGGCGGTGGTGGCGCGCGTGACGCCGGAGTCGTGGACGTGCTGCGCGGTGCTGGACGAGATGGGCTTCGGGCTGAAGGCCGGAGACACGCTGGCCGTCAGCACCACGTTCTGCAACACCGTGCGGAACCTGGGGACGCCGCTGCGGGTGAACCACGCGAGCGAGGATCCGATCTACCGGAACCACCCCGCGCCGAAGATGTACAACGTGGAGAGCTACATCGCGGTGCCGCTGTACCGGCGCAACGGGGAGTTCTTCGGCGTGATGTGCGCGCTGGACTCGAGGCCCGCGGACCTCACGGACGACACGCTGGAGATCTTCCGCCACCTGGGGGACCTGGTGGGCCACCAGCTGGAGCAGGAGGAGGTGCTCTCCGACCGCGACTCGCAGCTGCTGGGCGCCCAGGAGGCGTCGGTGCTGCGCGAGCAGCTGATGGGCATCGTCAGCCACGACCTGCGCAACCCGCTCAACGCCATCTCGCTGGCGGCGGCGACGCTGATGCGCAGGAACGACCTGGACGACCGGGCCCGCCGGGGGCTGCGGCGCATCCTGGACTCGTCGGACCGGGCGAACCGGCTCATCCGCGACCTGCTGGACTTCACCCACGTGCGCACGGGCATGCCCCTGCCGGTGAAGCCCCAGCCCATGAACCTGCATGAGGTGGCCGAGCAGGTGGTGGACGAGGTGCGGCTCACCGCGCAGGGCCGCACGCTGGACCTGGTGTGCGAGGGCAGCGGGTGCGGGAAGTGGGATCCGGACCGCATCGCGCAGGTGCTGACCAACCTCCTCACCAACGCCGTGCAGTACGGCGCCCCGGACGCGCAAATCCGGGTGGAGGCGCGCGGGGACGAGCGCGAGGTGGTGCTGTCGGTGACGAACGCGGGGGCGCCCATCCCGCCGGCGCTGCTGCCCGTACTCTTCGAGCCGATGACCCGCGGCACCACCGAGGGCAGCGAGCACCGCAGCGTGGGGCTGGGCCTCTTCATCGTGAATCAGATCGTCCGCGCGCACGGCGGCGAGGTGGAGGTGGCGTCCACGGTGGAGGCGGGCACCACCTTCCGCGTGCACCTGCCGCGCGGGTGTTGATCAGCCCGCGTCCGGCAGGGGCCGCTTGAGCACGACGAGCGCCAGCGTGGTGGCCAGCGTGCCGGCGACGAGCGCCAGCACGTAGGGGCCCAGCGGCTGCACGGCGTTGGGGATGGCGAACACGAAGACGCCGCCGTGGGGGGCTCGCAGCGCGCAGCCGAAGCCCATGGACACGGCGCCCGCGACGGCGGAGCCGAAGGCCATGGCGGGGATGACGCGCAGCGGGTCGCGGGCCGCGAAGGGGATGGCGCCCTCGGTGATGAAGGCGAGCCCCAGCACGGCGGCGGCCTTGCCGGCCTCGCGCTCCTGGAGGGTGAAGCGGCGCTTCGCGACCACGGTGGCGAGGGCGATGCCCAAGGGCGGCGTCATGCCCGCGACCATCACCGCGGCCATGGGGGTGAAGGTGTTGGAGCCGAGCAGCCCCACGCCAAAAGCATAGGCGGCCTTGTTGATGGGGCCCCCGGTGTCGACGGCCATCATCGCGCCCAGCAGCAGGCCCAGGAGCACGGCGTTGGTGCCGGACAGGCCATGGAGGAAGCGGGTGAGGGCGCCCATGAGCGCGGCCACGGGCGCGCCGATGACGTAGGTCATCAGCAGGCCGACGATGAGCGCGGACAGGAGCGGGAGGACGAGCACCGGCTTGAGGCCCTCCAGGTTCGCGGGCAGCCGGATGCGGTCGCGCAGGGTGCGCGTCACGTAGCCCGCGAGGAAGCCCGCCGCGATGCCCCCGAGGAACCCCGCGTTGAGCTGGTTCGCCAGCATGCCGCCGATGAAGCCCGGCGCGAGGCCGGGGCGGTCCGCGATGGAGTACGCGAGATAGCCCGCGAGCGCGGGCACCATGAGCGCGAAGGCCGCGTCGCCAATGCCCTTCAGCGCGGCGGGCAGCGTGCCGGGTTGTTTGTACGCGTCGATGCCGAAGACGAACGACAGCGCCAGCAGCAAGCCGCCCGCGACGACGAACGGGAGCATGAACGACACGCCCGTGAGCAGGTGCTTGTACGCGCCCGCGGGTTCAGCGCGGGCAGGGGTGGCGGGAAGGGAAGAGAGGGAGCCCGGAGGCGGGGGCAGGGCGAGGGCCTGTTCCACGACGCGGTCGGCCTGTTTCAGGGCTTCGCCCACGGAGGTCTGGAGCAGGCGCTTGCCGGCGAAGCGCTCCGTGGAGACGTGGGTGTCCGCGCCGATGATGACCGCGTCCGCCTGGGCGATCTCCTCCGAGGTCAGCGTGTTCTTCGCGCCCACGGAGCCCTGGGTCTCCACACGGATGGCATAGCCCCGGGCACGGGCGGCGCGCGTGAGGGCTTCCGCGGCCATGAAGGTGTGGGCGATACCCGTGGGGCAGGCCGTCACCGCGACCAGGGTGCCCGCGGGCGTGGAGGACGGAGGCGTGCGCGTGGGTGCGGCTGTGTCCGCGCGGCGCGAGGCGCTGGCGAGGGGCAGTGGTGCAAGGCCTTCACCGGGGGCATCCGCGCGGTGCGCCGCACCGGATCCGGAGCGGCCTTCCGATGGGGCTGTGCCGCGTGAGGTGCTGGCGGGCGCGAGCGGTGGCGCGGCGGCACCCTCGCTTGAAGTGTCCGCACCGCGCGTTGTTCCGGGGGCGGGGGATGGAGGCGTGATGCCAGCTGGCGAGACCGTCCTGCGCGGGGTTCCACCGTGCGGTGACTCCATGCCGGCGCGGGACGCATCCGTTGAAGGGGCCGGAGCTGGCTCGGAGGCCGCCGTCTTGCGGTGCAGCGTGGCGCGGGCCACGGCCTCGTCGATGATGCGCTCGGTGTCGCGGATGGCCACCGCCGTGGAGGTGCGGACCAGGGGTTTGCCCTGGAAGCGCGACTCGTCCACGGTGATGTCCGTGGCGAGGATGACGGCTTCGGCCTGCGCCACCACGGCTTCATCCAGCGGCGTGCGCACGCCCTCCGCGCCGCGCGACTCCACCGACAGCTCGTGGCCCTTGAGGTCCGCCACACGGCGCAGCGCCTCGGCCGCCATGAAGGTATGCGCGATGCCCGTGGGACAGGCTGTGACCGCCACCAGTTTCGCCATCGTCGTCGAATCCTTGTCGTGCCGCTGTCTCTCAGGCCGTGCCCAGCGGGTGCATCCGCACCGCGCAGATCAGCTCCGCCACACGCTCCGGCGCCGGCGGCACCGGGCCCACCTTCGCGAGCTTCCCCGCCGCGAAGGCCGTGCTCCTCCTCGCGCAGGTCTCCAGGTCGTGGCCGTCCAGCCTCGCCGCCAGCACTCCCGCCACCAGCGCGTCGCCCGCGCCCACGGTGCTCGCCACTTCCACCGGTGGCGGCAACGCTCGCCATGCGCCGTCGTCCGACACGAACAGCGCTCCGTCCGCTCCCAGTGACACCACCACCAGCCCGATGCCTCCCGCGTGCAACTCCCGCGCGGCGCGCGCCACTTCGCCCGGGTTCCTCAGCGGGCGCCCCACCAGCTCGCCCAGTTCGTGCGCGTTCGGCTTCACGAAGTCCGGCTTCGCGGCCACCGCGTGGCGCAGTGGCTCTCCACTGGCATCCACCGCCACCAGCGCGCCCTTCGCTCGCAGGCGCTCCGTCAGCGTGGCGTAGATGGACGCGGGCACTCCCGCCGGCACGCTGCCCGACAGCACGAAGCAGCCGTGGTCCTCCGTCAACGCATCCAGCGTCGTCGTCAGCGCGTCCAGCGCCTCCTCCGGGACTCGCAGGCCGGGCAGGTTCAGGTCCGTCACCGCGCCGCTCGTGCGGTCCACGACCTTGATGTTCACCCGGCTGGAGCCGGGCAGCCGGAGGCAGCGGTCCTGGATGCCGCGCTCGTGGAACAGCGCCTCGAACAGCGGCACGTTGTCCGTGCCCAGGAAGCCCGCCGCCGTCACCGGCCGGGCACCACCCGCGAGGAACGCCGCCACGTTGATGCCCTTGCCTCCCGGCGTGCGCGTCTCCACCACCACGCGGTTCACCGCGCCCGCCGTGAACCCCGGACACTCCAGCGTCTGGTCGATGGCCGCGTTCAACGTGACCGTCACCACGCCCCGCTTCGTCGGCCTCACGCCTTCGCTCCGTTCCGGGCCAGCAGTCCGCGCACCAGACCTCGCACCTCGGCGGCGTTGCCGCACTCCAGCGCCAACCGGGCCAGCCCCTCCGCGTCCGCCATCGAGATGCCCCGGAGCAGCGCCTTCACCGCCGGGATGCTGGGGATGGCCACGCTCAGCTCCGTGACGCCCAGGCCGGACAGCACCACCGCGCCGGACGGGTCGCCCGCGATGCCGCCACACG
>NZ_RAVW01000680.1 GCF_003611585.1 Corallococcus exercitus
GGCCGCCGGAGGGGACGGTGCTGTACGAGGCGGTGAGGGCAAGGACGAGTGTCTCGTCGCCTTCTCGTGCAAGGGACGAGGGGTGTGTCCCTCCTGCAACGCGAAGCGAGCGCATGTGACGGCAGTGCACCTGCAGGCATACCAGGCGCACTCCCTGCAGCAGCGGCTGCGCTGGACGGAGGTGGACGTGCGGCTCCCTCCCCGAAAACAGCCCCGGTGCGCCTTCCTGGAGGGTTTCTCCCTGCACGCCAATACGCACCTGCATGCGAACGACAGGCAAGGACTGGAGCGGCTACGCCGCTACGGAGCATGCGGTGCGCTGGCACTGGAGCGTTTGTCACGAGCGGAGGATGGCCGCATCGCCTACCGCATGAAGCGCCCGCTGCCGGACGGCACGACGCATCTGCTCTTCACCGGGCTTACGCTGCTCCGCCGGCTGGCCAGCCTGGTGCCTTCTCCGAGGGCAAACCTGACGAGGTTCCACGGCGTCTTTGCCCCAGGCGCGAAAGTGCGTCCATTTCTGCTCCCTCAAGCAGGGGCGGAGCCGGGGCTGGAGAAGGAGAGCCCCGCCTTTGCCGCGACGGTGGAGGAGCCGAGGAAGGAGCGCACACCCCGTTTGGACTGGGCCGGGGCTGCTGAAAAGGACGTTCGCCCTGGATGTGTTCGCGTGCTTGAGGTGTGGAGGCAGGCGGCGAGTGTTGGCGTACGTGAAGCGAGCAGGAGGGGTGAGAGCGATTCTGGAGCACCTGGGCATGCCCACGGCGAGTGCGTACCTGGCCCCTGCGCGAGGGCCACCCCAGAGCGCGTGGTGTTGAAGCTCAAGCCGCCACAGCCAGCCAAGAGAACCAAGCCCCTGCCACGCACCTCATGGGAAGGCGGCCTGGGCCGACGTGTATTCCAAGGGGCTGCGCGGCTTCTCCACCCGCCTGGCGTACTGCCCGGGCGGCCCCGTCAGCGGCCCTCCTCGGCTCCTGCGCTCCAGCGCTCACCCTCAACATGGCCTTTATCCCGCCTATGCTCCGCCCGCGGTACCAGAAGTCGAAGGCGCCCGCGTAGACCACCGTGACGCCGTACCGCGTCGAGACGCCGGATCACAGTCGCGTGTCACCCGTGACGCGGACCCCTTCCACTCCCGCGAGCCGCGAGGGCAGCACCACCAGGCCAGACTCGTCGCGTCGCATCGTGACCCCAGTATGGAGCAATTCCGGGCACTGCTGGCGGCTCCCCCTGCTGACGCTGACGCAGGGGGCCACCGGGAAGGTTTCAGGTCAAAGACATACGCGGGTCCCCATGGACACTCCACGGGTCTGTTTCACCCGGAGTTGAAATCCGATTCGCAACCCATAGAGTCCGTCTTCCCAATCAATGGCAGATCAACTTTGGGGGTTGCGCTGTGTTCATGCGGCGATCTGCCTTTCATCCCGTGAGGGCTCATGCATCCTCGAGGTAGGACGTGGCTGTTGTGTGTCGCAGTGTCACTCTGCGCGGCGCTGGTCGGCTGCGCGGGCGAAGAGCCCGTGGGCAGTGAACCTACGGGGAGCGCCCAGATCGGCGTCAGGTCCCAGGAGCTCAACACCTCCGAGGTGACCCGGGTGGAGCTGACGGTCACGGGCTCGGGCATGAGCACGGTCACCACCAACCTGGATAAGACCGGGGGCCAGTGGGGCGGCGTGGTTGGCAACCTCCCCGCCGGGACGGCCAGGACCTTCAGCGCCAAGGCATACAACGCCTCCAACACCGTCATCTACGCGGGCGAGGCGACGAACATCACCATCACCGCGGCCCAGACGACCTCCGTGCTGCTGCTGCTCCAGCAGAGCACGGCCCCCACCCCGTTCGTGAACAGCGCGCCGAAGATCACCGGCGTCACGGTCTCGCCGGCCCAGGTCGAACCCAACAAGCCGGTAGCCCTCACCCTGACCGCCACCGACGCGGATGGTGACACCCTCGCCTATTCGTGGACGGCCACGGGGGGAGCCTTCAGCAATGCCGCGGTCTCCGCTCCGACCTGGACCGCGCCCGCGACCCAGGGGACGTACACGGTGAGCGTCACGGTGAACGACGGCAGGGGTGGACAGGCCGGCATCTCGCTCCAGATCGCGGTCGTGACCGCCACGGGGAGCGCGAACGTCAACGTCACCTTCAACACCTGGCCGGTGGTGTCGCAGATCACCGGAACGCCTTCGGGGCAGGTGGCCTCGGGCGGCGTCGTGACGCTGGATGTTTCCGCGTCGGATCCCGACGGGGATTCGCTGACGTACGCCTGGACGGATGATTGCGGCGGCGTCTTCGCTGGCACGGCCAGCAAGAGCCCCAGCTGGACCGCGCCCGCGACCGCGCCCTCCAGCGGCAAGTGCAAGACCAAGGTCACCGTGACCGACGGCCGAGGAGGAAGCACGACGGGCGAGCTGACCCTCAACGTGGGCCTGGTGGGAGCCCCCAACTCGGTGCCGGTCATCGACACCACCTACCAGTCCAGCGCGACGGTCAAGTCGAGCTCCACGGTGCGCCTGTACGCCACGGCGCATGATCCGGAGAACACCGCGCTGACCTTCACCTGGAGCGCCACGGGAGGCGTGCTGGGGACGCCCACGACGACCGCCGGCAGGAGCGAAGTCGTCTGGACCGCCCCCACGACGCCGCAGATCACCACGAACTACACCGTGACCGTCCAGGTGCAGGATGCCAGCGGTCAGAAGAAGTCCCAGGAGTTCGTGTTGCAGTTCCCCGTCTGCACGAAGGCCGTGACCTCGGTCCTGAACAGGACCAATCCCTTCGGAGTGCCGCTCTTCATCACCTACCAACTCGTGGGCGGAGGCGGCGGAGGCAACGCCAACACGACGGGCTCGAAGGGCGTGACTGCCACCGGCTCGTTCACCCTGGGGGCCTCTGAAGGCCTGGACGTCATCGTGGGGGGGGGAGGCGGCATGGGCTACCTGTCGAACAACCAGGGCGGAGCAGGCGGCTGTCTCTTATAAACATCT
>NZ_RAVW01000681.1 GCF_003611585.1 Corallococcus exercitus
GTGGAGGGCGGGCGGGAGACCATCCTCGCGGTGGAGGACGACGCGGACGTGCGCGCGACGGTGGTGGAGCTCCTGACGGAGCTGGGCTACCGGGTGCTGCGCGCGGTGGACGGGCAGAGCGCGCTGTCCATCCTGAAGAGCGGCGTGGCGGTGGACCTGCTCTTCACGGACGTGGTGATGCCGGGACCGGTGCGCAGCCCGGAGCTGGCGCGGCAGGCGAAGGCGCTGCAGCCGGACATCGAGGTGCTCTTCACGTCGGGCTACACGGAGAACGCCATCGTGCACGGCGGCCGGTTGGATCCGGGCGTGAACCTCTTGTCCAAGCCGTACCGGCGCGAGGACCTGGCGCGCAAGGTGCGGGCGCTGCTGGACCTGCGGCGGCAGCGACTGCTGATGCCGAAGCTCCAGTGGCCGGAGCGGGCCGTGGAGCATTCGACGGCGACGCAGGAGGCCGCGCGGCGGATGCACGTGCTGCTGGTGGAGGACGACGAGGACATCCGCGCGTCCGCCAGCGAGCTGCTGGGATTGCTGGGGCACGCGGTGATGCCGGTGTCGAGCGCGGAGGAGGCGCGGGTGGCGTTGGCGGCGGAGCCGTTCGACGTGCTCTTCACGGACGTGACGCTGCCGGGCATGTCAGGCGTGGAACTGGCGCGCGAGGTGGCGCTGCGCAAGCCCGCCATGCGCATCATCATCGCGTCCGGCCATGGGCGCGCGGCGCTGGACGGGGATCCGCAGCAGTGGCTGGGCGTGGTGGTGCTGCCCAAGCCCTACGCGCTGCCGCAGATTCAACAGGCCCTGGCCCAGGTGGCCACGACGGCCCGCTGAGGGCTTTAGCGGCGCTGGCGCTCCAGGAAGGCCAGCAGGCCTTCCGTGTTGCGGCGCTCGTGGTCTTCCAGGGACGGCAGGTACTCGCGGACCTCCGCGAGCATGGCCTCCGCCGCGGGCAGGTCCGCGGGGGAGACCTTGTAGGCCCACTGCCAGTACTCCGCGGCCGTGTACGAGTACATCGTCGTATCTAGCGGATGCCGGAGATAGGCGCGTAGCGCGCCACGCACGATCCGCGGGGTCTGCCCCCAATGCGCGGCGCAGAAGAACACCATCCTGGCGAGATCCCGGCGAAGCGCGGCCGACGGAACCCGTCCCGCATGACGCCGCTCCACTTGCTTGAGACCGGCGCGGAAGCGTGGCCAGTCTCTTGGGGCAAGCCCACTCGTCTCCTCTACATCCAGAATGTAGGCATGCCAGCTCGGCTCACGGAAGGACGGATCCGAGAACGCTTTTCTTATTTTCGCGGGCATCTCAGCGGCGTCCCGTTCCAGGTGTAGACGGAATTAGGCCAGAACCCGTTGGCCATGCAGTAGGACCGGCACGAGTCACAGCGGCTCTCTCCCTTCACGCGTCCAGGCTCGCTATCTCCGCCCATATCCGTACAGCGAACATAGTCGTCGGTGCAGGACTTCCGGACACGTTCGGCTTCCTCCTTCCGCGTCTCCTCACCCGCCCCAGGTGGAGGCAACGGGTTCGGATTCCGGGGCCGAGGCGGCTTCATCGCCTCCACCGTCTCGCACGCCGCCGCCGAGCCCTCCTTGCACTGACAATCCACGGTGCTGACGCAGCCCGGCCCGGGCCCAGGGCCCATGGATTGACGGAACTGCCGCGGGCTGCCTGCGCAGCCCGCGACCGCTCCCAACAACACCACGACGCCTAATCGCATACCTGTTCGTTGGCGTGCGTGGAGGCCCGGGGGCTCCAGCCCTCGTTGCCGTCCTTCTCGAAGTAGAACTTCGCGCGCGTGCGCTGCCGCGTGCCCACTTCGTTCAGCGTGTTCGCGTCGTACAGGCGCCCGTTCACCATCGTGTAGCGCACCGTGCGGCTGTTGGAGATGTCCTCCAGCGGGTTCTTGTCCAGCACCACCAGGTCCGCCAGCTTCCCCACCTCCAGCGAGCCCAGGTCCTTGTCCATGCCCAGGTGCCGCGCGCCGTTCAGCGTGCCCACGCGCAAGGCCTGCATCGGCGACATACCGCCCTGCACGAACATCGCCAGTTCCCAGTGCGCCGCCAGGCCTTCACGCTGACCGTGCGCGCCCAGCTGCACGCTCACGCCCAGGTCGTTCAGCTCCTTCGCCACGCGGGCCACGTTCTGGTGGTTGAACTCCTCGTCGGGAATCATCACGCGGCGCCGCGAGCGCCCGTCCACCACGCGCCGGGGCACGAAGGACAACAGGCGCGTGTCCTCCCAGACGTTCGTCTTCTGGTACCAGTAGTTCTCCCCCATGAGCCCGCCGTAGGCCACGCCCAGCGTCGGCGTGTAGTCCACCTTCGTGCCCTTCCAGAGCTGGCGCACGTCGTCGTAGATGCGCGCCACCGGCAGCGAGTGCTCCAGCCCCGTGTGCCCGTCCACCACCATGGTCAGGTTGTGCTGGAGCAGCGAGCCGCCCTCGGGCACCACCAGCATGTCCAGCTCGCGCGCGGCCTGGAGGATCTTCTGCCGTTGGTCGCGCCGGGGCTGGTTGTAGCTCTTCACGCTGAACGCCCCCAGCGCCTTCATCCGCCGCAGGTGCCGGCGCGCGTCGTCCAGCGTGTCGATTTCGACGTGCGCGTCCGCGCTCGCCGCACCGTACAGGATGGTGCCCGTGGAGAAGATGCGCGGCGACGTCAGCATCCCCGCCTTGCCCAGCTCGCTCGCGGCGAAGATGGTCTCCGAGTGGTTCGACGGGTCGTGCAGCGTCGTCACCCCGAACGCCAGCGACGCCGCCTGCACCCAGCTCTGCTCCGGCATCAGCCCGTCCACGCCCATGGCCCCGTGCCAGTGCACGTCCACCAGACCCGGCATCAGCGTCTTGCCCTTCACGTCCACAATCTTCGCGGACGCGGGCACGTCCACCTTCCCCACCGGGCCCAGCGCCACGATGCGGTTGCCCTTCACCACCACCACGCCCTCCTCCACCACCTGCTCGCCCTTCATCGTGACGAGCCGCCCGCCCACCAGCGCCAGCACCCCCTCCGGCACGTCCGACTTCGCGGAGAACGCCACGTCCACCC
>NZ_RAVW01000682.1 GCF_003611585.1 Corallococcus exercitus
GTGGGGGCCTTCGCGCTGAACGGGGGGCTGCCGCCGCCTCCCGCGGACGTGGACCGGAGCACGCCGGCGGCGACGGCGGCGGGGTTCCTGGACGCGGCGCATGCGCGGGACGCGGGGCGGGCGCCGCACTACCTGGACCTGTCGCGGATGCCTCCGGAGCAGCAGGCGGAGGAGGGCTTGAGGCTGGCGCGGCGGCTGGTGGTGGTGATGGACCGGACGCTGTGGCTGGACTTCGCGCGCATCGGCAAGGAGCCGGCGGGCCCGGGGGAGCGCGCGCGCCGCGAGGTGCTGGGCCAGGTGGCCACGGCGCGAGGCCCCCAGGACATCGTGCTGGAGCGGGTGGACGCGGAAGGGGGGCCCGTGTGGGTCTTCAGCGCGGACACGGTGGGCGCCATCGACACGCTGTTCCAGGAGCACGGGTCGCCCCTGCTGGAGATGCTCCCGCCGGTGTTCTTCACGCGCCCGCTGTGGGTGCTGGAGGCGTGGCAGTGGCTGGGGCTGGGGCTCGTGCTCGTGGCGGCGTGGGCGTTGGGACGGCTGGGGGAGGCGGTGACGCTGCGCGTGGGCGCCCGGGCCGCGGGGCTGACGAAGTCCGGCTGGGATGACGAGCTGCTGGCCGCGGGCCGCGGGAGCATCCGCTACGTGCTGGCGGGCGTGCTGGCGGCGGCGGGCGCGCGGCTGCTCAAGCTGCCTCCGCCGGCGCAGGCGGCGGTGGACCTGGGGGCGCGCTCGGTCATCATCGTGGCGGCGGCGCTGTTCCTGCTGCGCTTCCTCACCCGGGCGGCGCGGTTCGTGGAGGCCAAGGTCGCGCAGTCGCCGGAGGGCACGGACGTGGCGCGGGTGCGCGGGCTGCGCACGCAATTGGCCATCCTGCGGCGCGTGGTGGAGGTGGCGGTGGTGCTGGTGGCCGCGTCGCTGCTGCTCCTCCAGTTCGAGGCGGTGCGCAACGTGGGCGTGTCCCTGCTGGCGTCCGCGGGCATCGCGGGCCTGGCCATTGGCCTCGCGGCGCAGAAGTCGCTCTCCACGCTGCTCGCGGGCATCCAGCTGTCCATCACGCAGCCCATGCGCATTGGCGACACGGTCATCATCGAGAACGAGTGGGGCTGGGTGGAGGAGATCACCCTCACCTACGTCGTCGTGAAGGTGTGGGATTTGCGCCGGCTGGTCATCCCCATCACGCAGTTCCTGGAGAAGCCCTTCCAGAACTGGAGCAAGGTGTCGCCGGACATCCTGGGCACGGCGGAGCTGTACGTGGACTTCCGCACGGACGTGGCCGCGGTGCGCGCGGAGCTCAAGCGCATCCTGGAGCAGGAGTCGGCAGGGCTCTGGGACGGCAAGGCCCAGGGGCTCCAGGTGACGGACCTGAGCGAGCGGACCATGAAGCTGCGCGCGCTGGTGAGCTGCTCGGACGCGGGCAAGGCGTGGGACCTGCGTTGCCTGGTGCGCGAGAAGCTGGTGGCCTACCTCCAGGCCCAGCCGCACGGGCTGCCGCTGCTGCGCGCGGAGGCCACGCCCCTGCCCTTCCCGGAGGAGAAGGCCGCGGGGCCGGCGCTCATGGCCACTCGCGTGGGCAACAACGCCCGCGTCGAACCGCAGCGCTGAGCGCCGGACTCAGCGCCACGCGCCCACGGAGAGCTTGCGCTCTTCCGCGATGGGCTGGAGCCGCTCGCGCAGCTGTTCGCGCCCCTGGTGGAGCCACCAGCCCACCGTGCCCGTGGAGCGGCCCACCTGGGCGCCGATGCTCACGTAGGAGCGCCCCTGCGCGCGCAGGTGGAACACCTCCCGCTGCTGCGGCGGCAGGCGGTCCACCGCCTCGCGCAGGTCCTTCTCCTGGATGAAGGTCCAGAGCTCGCCGCCCTCGTGCTCCTCCGGGTCGTCCGCGAGCACCGTCACCCAGCCCGCGTTCACCGCCTTGCGCTGCTCCGCGCGGTGGTGGCGCAAGAGGCTGATGGCCCGCGTGTTGATGACCCGCCCCGTCCACGCCCGGAAGGCCTCCGCCCCCTGCAGGTGCAGCTGCTCCTTCCACGCCTCGTCCAGCGCGTGCTGCACCAGGTCCTCCGCGTCCGCCGCGTTCCCCAGGATGCGCTGGGCGTGCTTCAAGAGCCCCGAACGGAACTGCATGACCAGCGCCGCGAACGTCTGCATCTCTTTGTCAGCCATGGAAGTGCCCCCCGAGCCGCGTTCCGTGCACGACCATGATGACCAAGGTTTTCAAATACGGCGTCGCATTCTTTCCGGGAATTACCCAGAGTGTCTGGAAATCCTATCCCACCCGGGGATTTCCACCGCTGCTGTCCCGAATGCATCCAGTGTCTGTCTTTCGGGTGTCCACCGGGGGCATGCGCCCCGGGGTTTCCGACAGAAACCTGCCGGGATGATCAGCAGTCGTCATCCCGGCAGGTGCTGCCCGACGACGGCCCTCCGGGGCGATTGACTGGCCCGGAGACCCGCTCACTGGCAGCTGTAATAGGGCAGCGAGCAGATGTTCTCGAACACCGCCGCGTTGCAGGTGTCCTGGCCGGGGACGAAGTCGCACAGGTTCCCGATGCCGGGGCCGTAGTCACCGCAGTTGTATTCGATGCGCTGACCCTGGTTGTAGAAGACGGCCACCGTCACGATTTGACTGGTGCCGTTGGTGAAACAGATGTCCTGGTTGCCCAGCATGTCCACCGTGTAGACCTCGTTGGGGTTGTTGATGCGGCACTCCACCGTGCAGCTCGTCACCGGCGTGGGCGGGCTGAACCCATACATGAACGTGGTGGGCTGGCCGCTCAACGCCCCGAAGGTGCCGGCCGGTGCCGGCGTGGTGGCCAGCGGATTGCCCGTGCCGTCCCAGCTCGCCTGCCCCAGCGAATAGGTGCTCGCGCCCACGGTGGACAGGGCGTTGAGCGCGGCGGGCTCGCTGGCCGCGGCGCCGTAGTACGTGCGGAAGGAGCGCGTGCGCCCCGGCGCCAGTGCCCCCAGCCGGAAGTCGAAGTGCGCCCCCTGGTCCGAGGGGCCCAGGTCCACGTACGCACTCACGGGGCCGGGGAGCAC
>NZ_RAVW01000683.1 GCF_003611585.1 Corallococcus exercitus
CCCCTGGGCATGGCCTCCATCAGCCCGTGGGAGGGGGCCGCCAGGGGGACGGCGGAGCGGCCGGACGGCCCCCCCGGGCTGATGGAGGCCATGCCCAGGGGTGAATCCCGGCCGCTTTCGCCCTTCCGGCCCCCCCGGATTTGTGGTGTGAACCGCCCCCATGGCGAACACGCGCACTGTGACGGTCATCAACGGCGACGGCATCGGTCCGGAAGTCTCGGCGGCCACCATCCGCGTCCTGGAAGCCCTCAAGGTCCCCCTGGAGTTCGAGTTCAAGGACGCGGGCACGGAAGTCGTGGCCAAGTTCGGCACCAACCTGCCCCACGAGACGGTGGAGGCGGTGCTGCGCAGCGGCGTGGCGCTCAAGGGCCCCACCGGCACCGTCGTGGGCGGCGGCCTGCCGTCCGCGAACGTGGGCCTGCGCAAGCGGCTGGACCTGTACTCGTCCCTGCGCCCGGTGAAGAGCGTCCCCAACGTCAAGACGCGCTACGAGAACGTGGACCTGGTGGTGGTGCGTGAGAACACCGAGGACCTCTACGCGGGCCTGGAGCACATCGTGGTGCCGGGCGTCGTGGAGGCCATCAAGGTCATCACGGAGAAGGCCTCCACGCGCATCGCCCGCTTCGCCTTCGAGTACGCGAAGAAGAACGGCCGCAAGAAGGTGTCCGCCATCCACAAGGCGAACATCATGAAGCTGTCGGACGGCCTCTTCCTGGACTGCTGCCGCAAGGTGAGCCGCGAGTTCCCGGAGGTCGCCTACGACGAGGTCATCGTCGACAACCTCTGCATGCAGCTGGTGAAGGACCCGACCCGCTTCGACGTGATGGTGCTGGAGAACCTGTACGGCGACATCGTCAGCGACCTGTGCGCGGGCCTGGTGGGCGGCCTGGGCATGGTGCCGGGCGCCAACATCGGCGAGCGCACCGCCGTCTTCGAGGCCGTGCACGGCACCGCCCCGGACATCGCGGGCAAGGGCATCGCGAACCCCACCGCGCTGATGATGTCCGCGGTGATGATGCTGGAGTGGCTGGACCTGCGTGAGGAGTCCCAGCGCATGGCCAACGCCATCCAGAAGGTCTACGGCGGCGAGTCCAAGGTGCGCACCGGCGACCTGGGCGGCAGCGCCACCACGCGCGAGTTCACCGACGCCATCATCGCCGCGCTGTAGTCTTCGCGCGGCGCGACGCTTGAAGGGGGCGGGAGGTTCTCCTCCGGCCCCCTTCGTGTTTTCAGCCGACGATGACCTTGCGGACGCCCCGCGCTTCCAGGAGCGCGGGAAGCCGTTCGCGCTGGTCGCCCTGCAACACCAGCGCGTCCTCCTCCACCACGCCGCCGCAGCCCAGGCCGCCCTTGAGCGCCTTGAGCCAGGTGTCGAGCTGGGCCGCGGGCAGCCCCAGCTGCTCCACCACCGTCACCTCCTTGCCGCCCCGGCCCTTGCGCTCCATGCGCACCACGGCGCGCGCGGGCCCCTTGGGCTCCGGCTTCTCCCGAGGCGGGGGCGGGGGCGGCCCGGAAGGCAGCGCGTCCCGCTGCGCGGACAGGGCGGCGAAGGGGTTGTTGAAGGGCCCCGGCGGCGGGGCCTCGTCCTTCTTGTCGCGCTTGCCCATGGCGTCCTTCGGCTCCCCTGCCCCTTACGGGTGGGCGTGGCCCTCGTGGCCGTCGGAGGAGCCACGCGAGCGCGGGGGCGGCAGGGTGCTGAAGGCCGGGGCGTCGGGGTTGCCGCTCGCCAGCACCAGCGCGTAGATGAGCGGCGCGGACGGGGGCACTTCGCGGCCGTTCACCAGCACCAGCGGCGTGCCCTGGATGTTGTAGCGCATGGCGTATTCAACGTCCTGGCGCAGCTTCCCGATGGTCTCCGGCGCCGTCATGCACGCCTCCAGCTGCGGGCGCGCCACGGAGCCGGAGCTGGCGATCTCCATCACCTTGTCCGTGTCCAGGAAGGCCTGCGCGGCGAAGAGCTTCTCGCGCAGCGTCCAGAAGTCCTTCGCGCCCTCCAGGCACACCGTGGCCCGGGCCGCGGCGCAGCGCACGCTGAGCGCGTCCGGCCCGCGGTTCGGGATGGCCGGGTTGCACTGGCCATCCAGCGGGAACTGCCGCGCCTCCACGGACAGCATGCCCTTGGGGGCGTGCTGCTTGATGAGGGCCAGTTCCTCCACCAGCGCCTTGCAGTGGGGGCACTTGCTGTCGGTCCACTCCAGCACCTTCACGGGCGCGTCCGCGGGACCGAAGAGGGTGCGCGGCGGATAGGCCGCGAGCTTCGGCTGCGCCGCCCGGTACATGGCCAGCGCGTCCGACAGGAACTGGAGCTGATCCGACGGGAGGCTCTTGAGGAACGCGTCCAGCGTGGCCGGCGGCGGGGGCGCGGGCGGCGTGGCGCTGGAGGTGTCCTGCGGCTGGGACGCGTTCGCGGCCACCGGCGGCAGGAAGGCGCCGGACTTGGGCGCGTGCGGCGTGGCCCGGCCGGGCATCAGCATGGCCACGAAGGCGACGGCGCCAAGGCCCACGGTCCACTTGAGCGTGTCGCCCCACTCGCCCGCCTGGGGCAGGAAGGGGCCGGGCAGCCCGCGCCACGCCACGCCCGCGAACGCGAGCACCAGCACGTAGGTGCCCAGGCACGTGGGGCACACCACGCCCACGCGGGCGCTGACGGAGGCGAAGACGACCACGGACACGACGCCCGCGAGCGCCAGCAGGCGCAGGCCGCTGGCGGCCGGACGCACGGAGCGCCCCGCCTTGGCCCACGCGAGGTACAGCGCGGCGAGGCCCACGGCGGTGAGCCCCCACACGAGCCCGAGGCCCGCGATGGGGATGCCCAGCGTGTCGTGCACCGCGCTGGCGAAGTCCGAGTTCCAGACGGTCTCGCAGTTGACGTGCTCGTTGATGCCGCAGCTGGTGGCGCCACCGGCGCGCAGCGTGAGCAGCTCCATCCATTGATAGATGGCGAGCGCACTGGTGAGGAGGCCCAGCACCAGCAGCGCGAGTGCGCCACGGGTGGGGAC
>NZ_RAVW01000684.1 GCF_003611585.1 Corallococcus exercitus
AGAGACAGCGCGGAGCCCGTCCGGTTGCCTGCCGCGGACCCTCCCCCTGCCCCACGGGGAGGGTCCGCGGCAGGCAACCGGACGGGCTCCGCGTGAAGCGCTTGCATGCGGGAGGGCCAGGAGGAAGATGGCCGTCGCCTTGGACGCCACTCCGTTCAACTTCGTCGCCATTGTCCTCTGCGTCTCCGTCGGTGCGGGCCTGCTGGGTTCCCTGCTGGGCCTGGGCGGCGGCCTCATCCTCATCCCCGTCCTCACGCTCGTGCTCAAGGTGGACATCCGCTACGCGGTGGGGGCCTCCATCGTGTCCGTCATCGCCACGTCCAGCGGCGCAGCGGCGGCGTACGTGCGCGACGGCCTGGCCAACATGCGCGTGGCCATGTTCCTGGAACTGGCCACCGTGGCGGGCGCCGTCACGGGCGCGATGCTCGCGGGCATGGTGGGTGGCCGCGCGCTGTACTTCCTCTTTGGCGCGGTGATGGCCTATTCGGCGCTCGCGATGCTGCGCAAGCTGCGCGAGGACGGCAGCCCCCGGCAGGAGCCTCCGCCCAATGCGCTCGCGGACCGGCTGGGCCTGCACGGCAGCTACTACGACGTGTCCACCGGCGGCGAGGTGGCGTACCGGGTGCACCGTCCGCTCGTGGGCCTGGGGCTCATGTACATCGCGGGCACGGTGAGTGGCCTGCTGGGCATCGGCTCCGGCGCGCTGAAGGTGCCGGCCATGGACCTGGCGATGGGGCTGCCCATCAAGGTCTCCACCGCCACCAGCAACTTCATGATTGGCGTCACGGCGGCGGCCAGCGCGGGCATCTACTTCGCGCGCGGCGACATCGACCCGTTCATCGCCGGCCCCGTCTGCGTGGGCGTCACGCTGGGCGCGTTCGCGGGCTCGCGCTACCTGACGAAGCTCAAGAGCGGTTCGCTGCGCATGCTCTTCGTCGTCGTCCTGCTCTGGGTGTCGTACGAGATGCTGTCGAAGGGAATCCACGGATGAATCCAGAGCCCTCCGAGCCTCCGTCTCCGCGGGAGACGACCGTCACCACCACCGCCGCCGTGCCCCCGGAGGTGATTCCCCTCACTCCGGAGCTGCTCATCAGCCAGCTGTTGCGCGGCGGCGTGCTGCTGAGCATGTCGCTCGTCACCTGCGGCATGGTGATGACGTTCTTCCGCCACCCGGACTACTTCTCGTCGCCGGACGCGCTCCAGCGCCTCACCTCGCCGGACTCCGCGCCGCACCGGCTGCCGGACGTCTTCGAGGGCGTCCTGGCCGTGCGCGGCCAGTCCTTCGTGATGGCGGGGCTGCTGGTGATGATCACCGTGCCCGTGCTGCGCGTGGCCCTGTCGCTGGGCATCTTCCGCGCGCAGAAGGACCGCACCTTCGCCGCCATCACCACCAGCGTCCTGGCGCTGCTGCTGCTCGCCTTCCTCCTGGGCGGCGTGGAGTAGTCCAGTCGGCAGTCCACCGGTTCGTCACATCCACGCGGGCGCGAAACGCACTACAACGCTCGCCCATGGCCGACCGCGACCTGCCCCTCCTCCTCGTGCGCCACGCCGTGGCCGAGGACTCCAATGCCCTGGGCGACGAGGCCCGCGCCCTCACCCCCCAGGGCCGCGCCGCCTTCCGTCAGCACGCGAAGAAGCTCGCGCGCCTCACGCCCCTCATGGGCATCATCACCAGCCCCCTGGTGCGCGCGGTGCAGACCGCGGAGCTGCTCGCGGACGCGCTCGGCCTGTCCCATGTGGAGGTCCACCCCGCGCTCGTCCCCATGAAGGGCGCGGCCCGCCACGTGCTGAAGCTGGCGCGGGACGTGGGTCCGGGCTGGGCCCTGGTGGGACACAATCCCTCACTGGAGCGTGCCGCCGCGCTCGCGCTGGGCCAGGCCTTGCCGGACAAGCTCCGCAAGGGCTGCGCGGTCGCGCTGCGGCCCGAGGGACGCGCGTTCACCCTGCAATGGATGGCGGCCCCGGGGCGCTCCCTGCGCCGCCCGTGACGCACTTGTTGCCGGCGCGTCACGTAGGCGCGAAGCGATGCGCGCACAGTACGTGCCCGCCATGTCCCACGTACTCATCGTCGACGACGAGCGCGACCTAGCGGAGCTCATCGACTTCAACCTGCGCGGCGCGGGCTTCACCACCCGCGTGGCCTTCACCGGGGAGGCGGCGCTCACCGCCGCGCGCGACCAGTCCCCGGACGTGGTGCTGCTGGACCTGATGCTGCCGGACCTGTCCGGCATCGAGGTCTGCCGCCACCTGCGCGCCAACCCCCGCCTGCGCGACGTGCTCATCGTCATGCTCACCGCGAAGAGCGAGGAGGCGGACCGCATCCGCGGCTTCGAGGTCGGCGCGGACGACTACGTCGTCAAACCCTTCTCCGTGCGCGAGCTGGTGCTCAGGCTCAAGGCCATCCTCCGGCGCTCGTCCGCGCCCCAGGACGGCACGCCGCCCCTGGCGCTGGGCCCCCTGCGCCTGGACGTCACCCAGCACCGCTTCTTCGTGGAGGAGAAGGAGACGCCCCTCACCGCGCTGGAGTTCCGCCTGCTGGAGTTCCTCATGGCCAGGCTGGGCCGGGTGCAGACGCGCGAGCAGCTCCTGGAGCAGGTCTGGGGCCTGTCCAGCGCGCTGGAGACGCGCACCATCGACACACACGTGATGCGCCTGCGCGACAAGCTGGGCCCCGCGCGCGCCCTGCTGGAGACGGTGCGCGGGGTGGGCTACCGCATCGTGGATCCGGCGGCCGGGTAGGCAGGCGCTGTCCCTTCCGTTACCCATTTGTCACGCAAGGGCCGTCAAACGGCCACATCCGCCCCGTAGATCGTCACCCGTTCTCGACACCCCCGAGACACCCGCCGACCTTCTATGCGCTCACTCCTCGTGACCTTCTCCCTGCTGACCTCCAGCGCGGCCATGGCCCAGGCCTCCACGCCCCAGGAAGCGCTCCCGACCCCGCCGGCCTCCGAGCCGCGCGAGGCCGTGGAGCCCTCCGCCACGGACGCCCAGGC
>NZ_RAVW01000685.1 GCF_003611585.1 Corallococcus exercitus
GACCGGGTGAACGCCCACCACCGCGCAGATCGTTTCAGCGGACGTGCATGCGCGGGCCCGCCCGTCCGCCAGCAGGGCGTTACAGCCCGCCGCGGCCGGCTGCCAGATGTCCCCGGGCAGCGCGAACACCGGCCGGCCCTGCACCCTCGCGGCGTCCGCCGTGTACAGGCTCCCGGAGTCCACCCCGGCCCGCATCACCAGCACCGCATCCGACGCGCCAGCAATGAGTCGGTTGCGCCGGGGGAAGGTCGTCGTGCTCGCCCGGACCCCGGGCGGCAGCTCGCTGAAGTACACCCCGCCCCGCTCCAGGAAGTGGGGCAGGAGCCGGGCCTGGGCGGGATCCAACGCGTCCAGCGCGGAGCCCAGGAAGGCCCACGTCTCCCCGCCCACGTCCAGCGCGCCCCAGTGGCACGCCCTGTCCACGCCCTCCGCCGCGCCCGACACCACGCCTATCCCAGCCTCCGACACCCTCCGGGCGAAGGTGCGCGCAAACGGCAGGAAGCCCTGGTCCGGGTGGCGGCTGCCCACCATGGCCAGCCTGCGCCGGGGAGGCCCCGGATTTCCCAGGTGGAACAGCAGCGGCGGCGCGTCCTCCAGCCCCACCAGCCGGGCGGGATAGGCCGGCGTGCCCGCGAAGGCCACCTCGAGTCCGGCCCGGGCACAGGCCTCCTCCGTCCGGGACGCCAGGGAGTCCAGCGATGCGACGGCGGCCAGCCGCTGGCGGACGGTCGCGGGCACCGGCACGTCGGACACCCAGTCCCGCACGGGCGTGGACGCGAGCCGGGCCAGCGCCCCACCGGCGAACGCCCGCACGGCGTCCAACGTCCGGGGCCCCAGGCCAGCAATGGCCCAGAGCGCCAGGGTGGCGCGCTGCTCGTCCCAGGGTGGGTTGATGTCCGTCTCTGTGTCCGCCATGCCGTCCCCGCCTGTTTCCCACCTATATAGAGGTGGTCCCGGGAGGGGCGTGACACATAACACCGGAACTTCGGGGGTCAAGCGACCCGCCCTTCCCGGGCGGGCCGGAATGCAGCATTCCTGCCGTTCGCCGCCTCTGGATTCAGCGGCTGGCGGTGGGCGTTCCGTCCTTGCGCATGGTGGCGCGGTCGCCGGCGGAGACCTCCGTCAGGGAGCGGGTCAGCAGGCAGTTGGAGGTGCGCTCACGCACTTCCGTGACCATGCACTGGGCCACGGCCTCCCAGGGGTAGGTCTTCTTGCCCTTGCCCGCGTCGCCCATCTTGTAGTCGCTGCGGCCGAGCACATCCAGGCTCGGGTCGCCGCGGCGCTCGATGGTGAAGGTGTTGCCCACCTGCACGCCGTCCGCGGTGCCGCGGTCCACGACGATGAAGTTGTGCTCGCCCAGCAGCGTCTGGCCCGGCGTCATCGGCGTGAGCACGTAGCCGGGGATCTCCTTGCTGTTGGGCTTGGGGGCGACGCGCTCCGACAGCTTCTCGCTGGAGGGGCCCACCAGGTCACCGCGGGAGATGGGGTCCCACGTCTCCACGATGCGCGCGGTCACCACGTCATTGTTGATGGCGACGACCTGCACCGTGCCCAGCAGCTCCGTGAGGTAGCCCGTGCGCGCGTTCGTCACCGGGTGCTTCACCTCTTCCACGGTGTGGAAGATGACGTAGCGGTCGCCCAGCTTGGCGGCGCCGCGCTTCTTGAAGCTCAGGTAGACCTTCTCCGGGGCGGAGAGCATCAGCGCCTCGGAGGCCGAGCCGTCGATGCGGCCCGCCTCGTCCAGTTCGCGCGTCGTCACGAAGCCCTTGGTCGTCACCGGGCGCGAGTTGGCGGGGTCGAAGCCGATCTTGCCGACCACGGACACCAGGCTGCCGCCGCTCACGTCCGAGGGCGCCGCCACGTCATCGGAGGGCAGGTCGCCCCCTTCCACGCGCGCGGGGACCTCCTCGCCGCCGGGGAAGAACTTCACGTTGTTGCCCGGGTAGATCCAGTGCGGGTTGGCGATCTGCGGGTTGTAGGACCAGACCTTGGGCCAGTACCAGGGGCTGCCCAGGTAGCGCTGGGACAGGTCCCACAGCGTGTCGCCGGTCTCCACGGTGTGCACCTGGCCGGGCGCGCTCTCACGGCCCTGCGGGGCGCCGGGCGGCAACGTGACGGAGGTGGGACGCTGCTCCGCGTCGTCGGAGATGTCCTGCCCTTCCGTCTCGGTGGAGGCCGGCTGGGGCTCCTCCTCCTGCGCGTCCTGGGCGAAAGCCGTCCATGCCGGCGCGACGGTGAGGGGCACGAGCAGGGTGGCGAGGATCCGGGAGCGCATCGGACGACGTCCTTTCACAAAAGGGCTCAAGGCGAGAGCGCGGCGAGCCGCTGCTCCGCCTGCGTGGCGGCGGCCGTCCCCGGGAACTGGGTGACGACGCGGGTATAGAGGGCTCGGGCATCCACGGCCTGGTTCAGCCGCACCCGGCACTCCGCGAGCCGGAGCATGCCGTCCTGGACGGCGTCCCCGGCGGGGTAGTTCTTGATGAGCTTTTCGAACGTCTTCGCCGCGCCGGCCGCGTCCTTGAGGCCCATCTGGCCCAGGCCGCTGAAGTACAGGGCGTTGTCGGCGCGGGGGTGGCGCGGGTTCTCCGACGCGAAGCGCGTGAGCGTCTCCACGCCGCCCTCCACGTTGCCGGTGCGCAGCATGGCCACCGCGCGCTCGTACTCGGCGTCGAGGATGTCCGGATCCTTCTCCGGGGGCTCCATGCTCGCCCGGGCCGGGCTGACGGACCCCGTCCCCGACGAACCCTCCACCGGGGAGATGAACATCTCCATCTGATCCGGATCCGGCTCAGTCACCGCCACCGCCGTGTTGATGCGCGGCGCGGGTTCCTTCTTCGGCTTGAGCCGCACGACCGTCAGCTCCGCCGGGGCCATGCCCAGCGCCTCGCCGCCTTCCGACGCGGCGGCCTGCGGCTTCGCGGTCGCCAGGGACGCTGCGGTCGCCGGGGACGCGGTGGGGGCCGGGGAG
>NZ_RAVW01000686.1 GCF_003611585.1 Corallococcus exercitus
GCGATCGAGCCCGTGCCCAAGGGCCCGGTGACGGTCGTCGCGAAGGTCGAGCCATCGTCCGCCGCCGACAAGGCCCGCCAGCAGCGTCAGCTGGGCAAGACGCTCAAGGGCCGGTTCCTCCTCTTCTGGAAGCGCCAGTCGCTGCCCCGGCGCATCGGCTTCGCGTCGCTGGCGGGGCTGGGCGCGCTGGCGCTGGTGACGCTGCTCGTGGCGCTCGCGGTGCCCTCGGCGATCCGCCTCCCCGGCCGCGAGCCCTTCAAGCTGGGCATGGATCCAGTGATGGACTCCTTCGGCCTGGGCGAGGGCGTGCGCTGGGTGCACGCCGACGACAAGCTCTTCGACTTCCGCTTCGTGTCCCCCACGCGCGCGGTGGCGGTGCTGCACTACCAGGCCAGCAACATCGCCCGGGACGAGGTCAACCTGTCCCTCAACGGCGTGTCCCTGGGGTGGGTGCCCCCGGACACGGCGCAGACGGCGGAGCGCGAGCTGGAGCAGGTCCTTCCCCCCAGCCTCCTGCGCCGCAACGCCAACAACCAGCTGCTCTTCGACAACGCCCTCAACCCGCCCGGCCGCGACCCCTGGCGCATCTGGAACCTGCGCCTGGAAGTCATCCCGGTGCCCGAGCTGCCGCCTGATCAGCTGGTCGCTTCCGCCCGGGAGTCCGCGAAGGCCGGGGCCCGCTTCTACGAGCTGAAGGACGTGGGGGCGGAGAACCTGTTCAAGGCGTGGCGGGAGTACCGCGCCGCGTGGATCACCCTGGAAGCGCTGGACGAGAAGCCGGAGCTGTACGACGACGTCCGGGAGCGGATCGCCCAGATTTCAACGGAGCTGGACCACCGCTGCGGGCAGCTGATGATGCAATTCCAGCGGGCGGTTCAGTTCCGCAGCCGACGGGATGCGGTCGCGACCCTCGAAGACGTGCGGAGACGCTTCCCTACCGCCGAGCATCGCTGCCACAATCTGGCGCTGGAAAAAGCCTATGAGCACGAGCTTTAGGGCCCGTGCCCCCCTCAGCAGGACGCGGTGACCGCCATGTCGAACGCACCACCCCCCGCCCGCCGACGGCCTACATCCGGTACGCCCTCTTCTGGGACCGGACAGCGCGCGCCGGTCCGCCGGTCCACCGCCGGTGCCGCCGCGGCCCGCCCCGCGAAGCTCATCGTCATCGCCGGCCCCATGGAGGGTGAGGAGTTCGCGCTCTCCGACCTCGAGTACACGGTCGGCCGCTCCACCGACAACCCCATCTGCATCCAGGACACGTCGGTCTCCCGCAAGCACGTGACGCTGCGCAAGGAGTCCGCTGGCTGGATGGTCAGCGACATGGGCTCCGGCAACGGCACCATCGTCAACGGCGAGCCCATCTCCGAGGAGACGCTCCTCGCCAACGGCGACGTCATCACGCTGGGCGACTCGGAGCTGCGCTACGAGGACACCGCCAACAGCACCGCCAAGGTGCAGGCCCCCTCCGGCCCCCGGCCCCGTCCGTCCACCGCGGCCGGGCGCGGTCCCACGGCCGTGCCCGTGCGTCCTTCGCGCGAGGGCCGTGCGCGCCCGCAGACGTCGCGGGCCGCCGCCGCCGCGGAGCTCACGCCGGAGATGCAGCGCAAGCGCATGCGGCTGAAGCTCGCGGGCGCCGCCGTGCTGGTGCTGCTCTTCGCGGGCCTGGGCGTCGCGCGCTCGCGCATGCGGCACCAGCAGGAGGAGCAGGGCCGCATCGAGGCGGAGCAGCGCCAGTACCGCGAGCAGCTGGGCGGCCTCTTCCAGGAGGCCAAGAACCTGGTGCGCGAGGGCCAGTGGCAGCAGGCCAAGGCGAAGCTGGAGGAGCTCCACGCGCAGGCGGCGGACTACCCCGGCGTGGAGGACTACCTCAAGGCCGCGGAGAAGGAGATCCCCAACCAGAACCACCTGCTCACGGCCCAGGCGGCGCTGGACAAGGGGGAACTCGCCAACGCGAAGGCGTCCATCGCGAAGGTGAGCAGCGACACGCAGCTCTACGAGCAGCTGAAGACGGCGCGCAAGAACCTGACGGACGCCGCCGACAAGCGCACGAAGGAAGCCAAGCAGCTGCTGGACACCCGCCAGCTGGAGAACGTGCAGAAGGCCAAGGCCATCACCGACGACGTGCTCGCGACCTTCCCGGAGCACCGCGACGGCAAGCTCGTGAATGACGACGCCGCGCGCGTCATCGCGGACCTGACCCGTCCGGATCCGGTGCGCGTGGCCGCGGCGCCCAAGCCGTGGGAGCCCGCAGTGGACCGCTTCCGCGACGGTGACACGTCCGGCGCGGTGGCCATCCTCAACGCGTGCGCGGGCAAGACGCCGCAGTGCAAGCAGCTGATGGGGCAGGTGACGGAGTTCGGCAACCTCTACAAGAAGCTGGAGGAGCTGGACGCCAAGGGCCTCACCCGGCTGCTCGCCCTGGACAAGGACATCACCGACGGGCGCGGCAGCAAGATGGGGCGCAACGCGGGCACCCGCGCGTCGACCATCTATTACAAGAGCGCCGCGGGCGCGAAGGCCGCCGGCCAGTGGTCGCGCGCCATGGAGTTCGCTCGCCGCGCGCTCCAGGCGGACCCCAACCACACGGGCGCCGCCAACATCGTCAACGACCTCAAGGGCAAGGCGAAGGACCTGTACATGCAGGCCTACTCCATCAAGGACTCCAGCCCCGAGGACGCGCTGCCCAAGTTCCGCGACGTCGTCGCGATGACGCCGCCCGACGACGAGCTGCACGGCAAGGCCCAGGGCTGGATCGAGAAGCTGTCGCGATGAAGAAGCGCAAGGGGTTGGAGCCGCCTCCGGCCGAAGAGCCGGGGCAGGGCGACCTGTTCGGAACGTCGCTGCTGCCACCCCTGCGTCCCCCTCCCGCGAAGGCCGCGAGCGCGAGCAAACCGCCCGCGGTGCCGCCACCCGCGCCGGTGCTGTCTCTTATACACCTCTGACGCTGCCGAC
>NZ_RAVW01000687.1 GCF_003611585.1 Corallococcus exercitus
CCCCACCCTTCCCCACCACACGCACACGGATGCCCGGGACACGTGATCCATCGCGGGCTTCCCCTAATCAAGACCCGTGCCGGGTCACGCCGTTGCCCCGCGACCACCTGAATTCAGGGACTTGGCTCACGCGCCGGCGGCCAAGTGAGCGCTGGAGGGAACCGGGTTGCCCTGGAGGGTGAAAGGTTTTTCCCGACCTTTTGCCAACCGGCACCCCCAACTTTTCAGGTCATGCAGATGACGCTTCGGCGGCGCTTCCGGCAATGAACGCCGCGATCGCGGCGGCCACGGCCGCGGGCTGCTCCAGGTGCACGTGGTGGCCGCCCTGGAAGAAACGGGGTGGGGCGGCCAGTGTGCGCAGGGCGGCCAGCCGCGCCTCCAGCAGCTCCGGGGCGGGGGACAGGCCTTCGGTGCCGCGCAGCAGCTGCACGGGGCAGGTGACGGCGGCCTCCAGCGTCAGCCACTGGGCCTCGTCGAAGCCCTGGCCGAAGCGGCGGCGGTGGCGCGGATCAAAGGTGAAGGCGAAGTCGCCCTCCGGCGTCCGGCGGGTGCCGTGGCGCGCGAAGAGGAGCGCCGCGTCCGGGGAGAGGGTGGGGTTGGCCTGACGCAGGCGCTCCGCGGCGGCCTCCACCGTGGGGTAGCGCTTGCGGTTCGGCGGGCGGCGCGAGTCGTCCAGGAAGCCGCGCAGCCGCTGGAGGGCGCCCGTGGCCGGACCGCCGGAGGGGCCCAGGCTTTCGATGAGCGTCAGGCCGAGGACGCGCTCCGGGCGCGCGGCGGCGTACGCGAGCGCGACGATGCCGCCCAGCGAGTGCCCCACCAGGTGCACCCGCGGCAGGGCCAGCCCGTCCAGGGTGGCCTCCACGTCCAGCAGGTGGTCGCTGAAGTGGTACGCGGCGCCGGGGCCCGCGTGGCCGCTCTGGCCCATGCCGCGAAAGTCCAGCAGCACCGTGCGCCAGGCTTCGGGCAGGTGCTCGCAGAGCGGATCAAAGCTGTGGGAGTGGTCCAGCCAGCCATGCAGGAACAGCACGGCCGGGGCCCCCTGGGGGCCTCGCTGCCGTACGTGCAGCGGCAGCCCTTCGGCATCGAGGGTGAGGGATTCGAATGCGGCGGCGGGCACGGAGCCTCCTCGTGCCTTCATGCCTTACTCCGTCCCCCCGGGTACTGGCGACCCTAGACGATGCTGCTGGTCGCCGCCGGGCGCGGCGGGCCGCCGGTGTCCGGCTTGCCGAGCACCATGGCCAGCTGCCGGGCCTGGCTCTCCGTGGCGCAGCGGTACTCCTGGGTCTTGCCGTTGGGCCGATCGATCCGAATCACCCAGACGTCATTCTCCTTGGTCACCACAGGCGCTTGAGACATGCATTCCCTCCGTGTCCGGCAAGAGAAGCATCCTTCGTGCCGACCCCGTGGATGGAGCCAAATGCCTGATTTCCGGCCGTCTCCCGCACCAGGCAGGCAGGCGGGTGACAAAATTCGTTCAGCGAGCCGACAAATTTCGACCGCCTGGCTCGCACTCCTTGCGTAGTCCCGTGGGGCAGGCCGGTGTCGTTGGAATGACAATCATTGCTCAGCCGGGTCCGGCCACTCCCAGGCGGAGCGGTAGCCGCCGTCCGTCTGCGTGCCCTCGATGAAGCGCGCGTAGAAGGGGTGGCTGCTGAGGGTGGCGGAGTCGCCCACGACGAACAGGTGTCGGCGGGCGCGGGTGAGGGCCACGTTCATGCGGCGCAGGTCGTTGAGGAAGCCCAGCTGCCCCTCGCTGTTGGAGCGGGTGAGGCTGACGAGGATGGCGTCCTTCTCCCGGCCCTGGAACGCGTCCACGGTGTCCACCTCCACCTCCGGGTGCACGGCCTCCAGCGCCTCGCGCAGGTGCCGGGCCTGGGCGCTGTACGGGGCGATGACGGCCACCTCGCGCGGGGACAGGCCCAGGGAGAGGAGCTGCCGCACGCGGGCGATGACGTACGTGGCCTCGCCCGGGTTGAGGAGGGAGTGGGTGGTGGGCTCCTCCTCTTCGTCGAAGCCCTTGCCCGCGGTGTCCAGGTAGAGCACGGGCGGGGCGTCCACCTCCGCGCCGGGGTTGAGCACTTGCGCGAGCGTGCGGTCCGCCACGGACGGGTGGGCGCGCAGCTCCCCGCCGTACATCTCCTTCGAGGGGAAGGCCATGATGGCGGCGTTCATCCGGTACTGCTCGCGCAGCATGCGCTTCACGTCGTCGCCGTGGTCCTGGAGCAGGCGCTCGAAGAGGCTCACGCCCAGGCCCGCCTTCGCGGCCTCCTGCGACAGCACGGTGGGCGGCAATTGCTGCGGGTCTCCGGCGAGCACCACCTTGGGCGCGCGCAGGAAGCCCAAGAGGGCCAGCGGCTCGGTGGCCTGGGTGGCTTCGTCCAGGAGGGCGCGGTCGAACTCCTCGCCCGCGAGCACGCCGGAGCCCAGGCTCGCGAGCGTCACGCACACCACGTCCGCGCGGGCGAGCACGGCCTTCACGGCCTTCTTCTCCAGCTTGCGCGCCTCGTCCATCAGGTCCTTGGCCTCCGCCGTGGAGGAGCGGGCGTTGGAGAAGCGCTCGCGGCTGCGGCCCTGGTTGCGCTGGCGGCGCGCGTAGCCGAAGAGGTCGAAGGCCTCGTCGAACAGGTCGCGGCTGACGACGCGGTCCGGGTGCTCCTCCACCACGATGTCCAGCGTGTGCTCCTGCAGGCGGGCGGCGACGCGCGCGGGGTGGCCCACGCGAAGGGCGCGCAGGCCCTGCTCCAGGCACAGCTCCAGCAGGTGGTCCACGGCGGCGTTGCTGGCCGCGGTGCACAAGAGGCGCTCTCCGCGCGCGACGGCCTGGGCCGCCACCTCCGCCAGCACGGTGGACTTGCCGGTGCCGGGCGGGCCGTGGACCAGGAAGAAGTCCTCCGCGGCCAGGGCGCGCTTCGCGGCGTCCTGCTGCTCCGGGTTGAGCGGGCGGGTGGGGG
>NZ_RAVW01000688.1 GCF_003611585.1 Corallococcus exercitus
CTCCGGAGAGGGGGCGGCGGGAGGGTGTGGGGCGGCTGCTCATCGCGGGCGGACTGTAGGGCATCCGCCGGGCGCCGTGCGCGCGGGAGTCGCACGGGCTTCCCGGCCTGCCTCCTCCCGGGACGTGCCAGCCGCGCGGTGTGGCGGAGGCCGCCCGGGCCGGCTTCCTTCCGGCACGTGACGACCCGGGCCATGCGGTGGGGGGCCGCCCACCCCTGGCCGGGGCCGGGCTACAGCGGCGGGCGCGTGCCTTCCTTGGATGCAAGCAGGGTGACCACGTAGTCGTCGCCCTCCTGCGCCTCGTTGGCGATGAAGACGGAGCCCGGCCACGTGCGCAGCCCGTTCATCAGGAAGGCCCCGTGGTCGGTCTGCGCCCGGTGCACCAGCTCCACGCGGCAGAGCGTGGCGCGGCACTCCAGCGACTTCACGCGGGAGGTGGCGGGCAGGTGCGCGCGGAACGCGTCGTCGAGCGTGCGGGACGCGCGGGCGCTCCAGTCGCCATCCACCGGCTCCGCCGCGAACGCGTTGAACACGCGGGTGCGCGACTGCTCGAAGGACGGCGGCGGCGGGCGGACGGGCGGAGGCGGCGGCACGTCCTCACCGGTGTCCTTCTCCGCGTCGGCTTCTCCAGCGGGAGCCGCGGGCCGTGCCTGGGCCGCGGCGGGGCGCGCGGCGTTGGCGGCCCACAGGCGCATCGCGGTCTCCGCGGCGGCGCGGCGCTCGGCGACGTTCGCGTCGCTGCCCGGGGTGGCGCGGCGCACCTGGGCCCTCAGCTCCTCCAGCGCTTCGTCGGAGGCGCGCTGGTGGCCGAGGAGCGTGAAGCCCACGCCCGCGATGGCGACGGTGTTGGCGATGGCGAGGAGGGTCTGGAGCCGGGAGGACATCGGGGCGCTCGCGGGGCTTGAGGTGAGGGTGGAGAAGCGGACCGCGCGGAGGGGAGGTAAGGTGAAGCCCCCGCGCGGCCCGCGTGACGCGGGACAGGCCCGTGCTTCAGTCGATGGTGAAGCCGCCCAGGATGCCGCCCGCCTGCAGGCCGCAGCGGACGACGACGGCGTAGTCCTCCCACACGTAGCGGTCACCCGTGTTGAGGGTCTGCCACGCCATGGGGCCGGCCACCGTGTACACCGTGGCGCCCACCTGGCCGGCGTTGCCCACGCCGTTGACGGTCTCCGTCTCGCACCAGCTGTTGTTGCCGTAGATCTGCACCGTCGTCGGGTGGTAGCCGACCGTCCACATGGGCACGGAGGCAATGGCCAGACGCGTGGTCGTACAGCTGTTGATCAGCGCGGAGTAGCTGTACACGTTGAAGCACGCCGCGTCGGAGGCATTGGCGGCCTTGAACGCGGCGCCCGGGTAGTACTGCCACGCGGCCGCGGTCCCCGCGCTCAACGCCACCACACCGAACGCGCACACCTTCGCCAACGTCTGGAAACCCTTCATGGACTGCTCCCTGGGGATGCGGCGGTGATTGGGGCCGCCGGACACGCGAACGCGCGCGCCGCGAAGCAGGGGAGCAAGCGCCATGCCCTCATCCGGGATGGCGTGGTTTCAGATGTTTACGTGCCTTTTTGGCAATCCCTGTTGTTCCGGGAGCAACGGACAGGTGTTGCCTGCGTTGCCCCCGGGGCTACACGGGCCCGGCGGCGCTACTCCACCAGCACGAGCCGCTGGGTGCGGCCGGCGTGGTAGCCCACCTTGCGCGCGATACGGGCGGTGCTCTCGTCGCGCTCGTCGACGCGCAAGGCGAGCCGGGGCAGCGAGGACAGGAGGTGCCGTGAAATCTGTCCCAGGCACAGCGTGGCGTGGCCCTGGCGGCGGCGGGACGGGGGCGTGTACATGCCCTCCAGCTCCGCGCCGAACTGCGAGCGGCAGCCGATGTCCACCTTGAACACGAGCTCGCCGCCCTCCTCCAGCACGTAGGTGCGGCGCTGGCGCACGCGCTGGAGGACGCGGGCCTCGTAGTGCGTGGGGTCCTCCGCCAGCGGGTCGCGCTCGAAAAGCTCGCGCACGTAGCCCTGGGCCAGCGGCAGCAGGCGGGGCACGTCCTCCTCGCGGGCCAGGCGCAGGGTGGGGTTGGTGAAGGGGCCCAGGTCGTCCGCGGAGACGCTGAACAGCCGCTGGGTGCGCGACAGGCGCGGCTTGCCTTCGCAGAGGCTTCTCACCAGCGCGTCCACGGCGGCCTTGTCCCCCACGGTGGAGCGCAGCTTGAGGCTGGGGGCGAGCGCGTCCGCGATGACGCCGGTGGCGCTGGCGTCGCTGGCGCTGGGCACCACGAGCCCGCCCTCGCCGCCCACGAAGACGGCCGCGGTGAGGACGCCGCTGTCGAAGCGGCCGTGGAAGGCGAAGGCCGCCTGGCGCTCCGGCGCCGCGATGCCGAACTCCTCCAGCAACCCCAGGAGGTAGAGGTTGTGGACGGGATCCTTCGACAGGAGCGCGCGCAGGGCGTCCGTGTGGGAAGGCGCGAGCTGTTCGACGGTGACGGGCATGCGCGGGGGAGAAGGGGGCCGAACCTTATGCGCAACCCGACCTCACGGGCCAGCGTCCCCAGGCGTGGTGAAACGGAACGGGTAGAGCACCGTCGCGGACCCGCCCAGGTGGGGCGCCGGGAAGCGCGCGTCCAGCAGGGAGTCCAGCACGCACGCCTGCACCATGGGGTCCGGGATGGTGCTGGAGACGAGCACGCCCCGGTTCATCTTCCCCTCGGAGCCCTCGCCCTCCACGGTGAAGCGGAGCTTCACTTCCTGTGCGCCCCGGTTGCGTTGTGCGGCGTCCTGGAAACATTGCTGCACGAGCGGAGTCACCGCCTGGACGGCCAGGCGCAGGTCCTCCGCGTCGATGCGGCCGGAGGAGGCCTCCACGACCGGCTCCACCACCTCCACGCGGCGCGGGTCGGGGGCGTCCCAATCCTGGCCGGGCGGGGGTGCCCGGGGA
>NZ_RAVW01000689.1 GCF_003611585.1 Corallococcus exercitus
CCCCGCGCCCACGGACAGGCCTTGCTGTCCGGCCGGGTGATACCCGTCCAAAGCCGCGTGCAGGCCCACCTGCACGAAGGCCCCGTCCACCGGATGCGCCGGGACTACCGGCAATGCCTCGGCCACCGGAGCAAGCGCCGGAGACGGAGCCGCCACTGCCGGGGGCAGCGCGGGAGACGGAGGCGGAGCCACCACCGGAGGTTGGGCCTTGGCCACCGGAGCCGGCGCGGGAGACGGATGTGGAGCCACCACCACCGGAGGCGATGCCTTGGCCATAGGAGCCGGCGTGGGAGACGAATGCGGAGTCACCACCGCCGGAGGCGGTGCCTTGGCGACAGGAGCCAGCGCAGGAGGCGGAGGCGCCACCAACGGGGGCGGCGCGGGAGACGGATGTGGAGCCACCACCACCGGAGGCGATGCCTTGGCTACCGGAGCCGGCACGGAAGACGGATGTGGAGCCACCACCACTGGAGGCGATGCCTTGGCTACCGGAGCCGGCACGGAAGACGGATGCGGAGCCACCACCACCGAAGGCGGTACCTTGGCCATCGGAGGCGGCACGAGAGACGGAGGCGGAGCCACCACCGGCGGAGGCGGTGCCTTAGCCACCGGGGGCGGCGCGGGAGACGGAGGCGGATCCACCACCGGCGGAGGCGGTGCCTTAGCCACCGGGGGCGGCGCGGGAGACGGAGGCGAAGCCTCCACCACCGGAGGTGGTGCCTTGGCCACCGGAGCCGGCGCCGGAGGCGGAAGCGCGACGACCTGGCCCAGCGGTTCACCGGCCTCCACCGCGCGCAGCGCCGAACGCACCGCCAATGCCAGGGCCTCCGCGCCCACCGACCACGTCAGCGTCTCCGGCGCACCCTCCACTCGCGCACTCCGCACGAACAGGTGGCCCGTGAGCGGAGCCGCCACCGACACCCGCAGCTCCGCCCCGGCCCGCGTGAACCACAGCACCGCGCGAGCGTCCTTTCGCAAGGCCATCCGCTCTGCCTCACGCCACGCGCCACCGGGGCTCGCCTCCATGGACGGGCCTGCTTGCGCCTCCAGCACCACCGGCAGGTCGCTGCTCTGCCCCCGGACCCGCTCCAGCAGTGCGCGGTCCTCCGCGGACGCCACGCGCGCGACCGCTCGCCACGGCCCAGCCGCCCACGCGGAGCCGCCGAGCGCCAGCCATAAGGCCAGTCCCACCACGCGCTGCCACGCCACGGCCTCCAACACGGACATGCAGTAAAACCTACCTTCCAGGGAATTCTTCTGGAAGCACCGCAACGTGTGGATCGCCTGTCACGCTCGGGAGGGGAGGGCGGAAGTGCCGAGGCCACCCGCGCCCGTCCTCCCGGACCCGGAGGGTGGCCAGGCGCGGCGGCGGTGGATGTCTGTGTTTGAAGAAGGGGCGGGCGCGGGGCCGGAAGCGGTAGGGTCGCGCGCCATGAACCGCCTCCGGGAACTGCGCTCGGTCCTGAACCTCACCGTCCTCGTGGCGGGGCTGGGCTACTTCGTGGACCTCTTCGACATCACGCTGTTCGGCGTGGTGCGCGTCGCGTCGCTGAAGGACCTGGGCCTCACGGACCCCTCGGACATCTTCCAGAAGGGGCTCGTCATCTACAACGCGCAGATGGCGGGGATGATGGTGGGCGGCCTCTTCTGGGGCCTGCTCGGGGACAAGCGGGGACGCCTGTCGGTGATGTTCGGCTCCATCCTGCTGTACTCGGCGGCGAACCTGCTGAACCCCTTCGTCTGGGACGTGAACAGCTACGCCGCCTGCCGCTTCCTCGGGGGCCTGGGGCTCGCGGGCGAACTGGGCGCGGCCATCACCCTGGTCGCCGAGTCCCTGCCGAAGGAGAAGCGCGGCCTGGGCACCACCGTCGTCGCCACCCTGGGCATGATGGGCGTCGTCGTCGCGGCGCTCGTCGCGCAGCACCTGCACTGGAGGACGGCCTACGTGACGGGCGGCGTGCTGGGCCTGACGCTCCTCTTCGCGCGCTTCAAGGTGTCCGAGTCCGTCCTCTTCACCCAGAAGGCCGGCCCCGCGAAGGGCAACGCGCTGCTGCTACTCCAGGGCGGCCGCTTCCCCAAGTACCTGGGCTGCATCCTCGTGGGCGTGCCCATCTACTTCACCACCGGAATCCTCTTCGTCTTCGCCCCGGAGCTGACGGCGGGCCTCCACGTGCAGGGCACGGTGACGGCGGGCAACGCCATCCTCTTTGGCAGCGTGGGCCTGACGCTGGGGGACCTCCTGTCCGGCGTGCTGAGCCAGTGGCTCCAGAGCCGCAAGCGCGCCGTGGGCTTCAGCCTGTGTGTCTGGTTCGCGCTGGTGCTCGTGTACGGGCTCGTGCCGGGGCTCACCCCCACGCTCATCTACGCGCTGACCTTCTTCATTGGCCTGAGCGTGGGCTACTGGGCGGTGCTCATCACCATGGCGGCCGAGCAGTTCGGCACCAACATCCGCGCCACCGTGGCGACGTCCGTGCCCAACTTCGTGCGCGGCTCCGCGGTGCTCGCGGCCACCGCCTTCGGTCAGCTCAAGGGGCCCCTGGGCGTGGCGCACGCGGCGCTCGCGGTGGGCGCGGTGTGCTTCCTCCTCGCGCTCGTGGCCCTGTCGCGACTGGCGGAGACGTTCCACCGCGACCTGGACTACGTGGAGTCCGCGAGCAGCGCCAACGCGAACGTGGACGCGCGCACCGGCTGAAGGCGCTTGAGCCGTCAGGCCGGCGGCGGCACCCGCAGCCGCCACGCCAGCACGCGGCCGTCCAGCCCCAGCACGAACACCAGCGGCCCGCGCACCACCGGCCGGGTGCGCAGCGGCGTGTCCGCCCGCACCGTGAACGCGGGCGTCCAGCCCGGCGCCTTGAATGCGACCAGGCGCCCCTCGCGCCCGGACGTGGGCACCAGCAGCAGGTCTTCCAATCCCACCTGCACCCGGCC
>NZ_RAVW01000068.1 GCF_003611585.1 Corallococcus exercitus
AGCCCTTCCCGCCCGACCTCCACGTCTGGCCCCTGCGCGAACAGGAGCCCCAGGTCGTGGAGGTGGTGGCCCTGTGGCCCTCCGGCGGCCTCAGCCCCGGGGGCCAGAGCATCCTTGACGGGCTGCGTCGTCGCCTGAACAAGCGACGATAATCCGACGAAGACGTCGATTTCTGCCGGATTTCCGTCTTGCAGTGGGATGCGTATTCTTCAGGAGTCCTGTTTCTCTTGAAGGAGCCGCCGCGATGACCCCCACGGAACGGACCATTGCCCGCCTTCCCGCGCACCTGCGCCGCTACGTCGTGTCGCAGGACTACGCGGCGTACACGCCTCGCGACCAGGCGGTGTGGCGGCACATCCTGGGGCAGCTGCGGGAGCACCTGAGCGACAAGGCGCACCCCGTCTACCTGGAGGGCCTGGAGGCCACGGGCATTGGCGCGGAGGCCATCCCCAGCCTGGACGAGATGAACGAGAAGCTGTCCAAGCTGGGCTGGTCCTGCGTGGCGGTGCGCGGCTTCATCCCGCCGGCCGTCTTCACGGAGCTGCAGGCGCTGGGCGTGCTGGCCATCGCGGCGGACATCCGCACGCACGAACACATCCAGTACACGCCCGCGCCGGACATCGTCCATGAGAGCGCGGGTCACGCGCCCATCATCGCGAACGCGCGGTATGCCCAATACCTCAAGGCCGTGGGGCTGGTGGGGTTCAAGGCCATCGCCAGCGTGGAGGACCAGGCCGTCTTCGAGGCCATCCGCAACCTCTCCGTGGTGAAGGAGGACCCCACCGCCACCGAGGAGGAGATCGCCCACGCCCAGGCCCGCCTGGAGGCCGCCAACGCCAGCCACCGCTACATCAGCGAGAGCACCCGCGCGAGCCGCCTGTACTGGTGGACGGCGGAGTACGGGCTGATTGGCGACCTGCAGCACCCGCGCATCTACGGCGCGGGCCTGCTGTCCAGCATCGGCGAGGCGAAGCACTGCCTGACGTCCGCGGTGCACAAGCTGCCCCTGGGCGTGGCGTGCGCGGACACGGACTACGACATCACCCGCATGCAGCCGCAGCTCTTCGTGGCGCGCGACTTCGAACACCTCTTCGAAGTCCTGGCGGAGTTCGAGTCCACGCTCGCGTGGAAGCGCGGCGGGGACCTGGGCCTCAACGAGGCGCTGCGCGCGCGCACGGTCAACCACCTGGTGCTCGCGGACGGCCGGGAGGTGACGGGCAAGGTGGTGGAGCTGCTGCCGGCCCCCAAGGACGTGGCCCCGGGCCTGGCCACCGCGCTGGCCCGGCTGGAGGGCCCCATCCTCACCTCGCAGGACGGGCACGCCCTGGACAAGCCGTTCAGCGGCGCGGCGCTGGTCGCATTTGGCCAGGGCACCCTGCCGGAGCGCGGGAGCTTCAGCCTCTCGCTCGACAGCGGGCTGGTGCTGGAGGGCTTCGCGGTGGGCGGCGGAGAGGTGATTGCCCTGCGCGGCACGCTGGCGGGCCGTGAGCTGACGCTGCCGTCCATGGCGCGCCTGTACCTGACGGAGCGGCTGCCGTCCGTGGCGGGCGGGCCCGCCGACCCGGGCACGTGGGACAAGTGGTTCGGGGAGATGGACGCCTTCACCGCGGGCGACGGCGAGGCCCAGGCGCGCGAGCGCAAGGCGCAGGCCCTGCATCCGTCGCTGGCCGCCCTCTACACGGAGGTGCGCCGCCTCCGCGAGACGGGGCAGCTGGCCCCCGAGCGGCTGGAGCAGATTGCCCGCGCGTCCACGGACTTCCCCACCGACTGGCTCCTGCGCGCGGAGGTGGCGGAGCTGCGCGGCGAGGTGCCCCCTCGGCGCGAGACGGCGCACGCGTAGGGCCCGTCGCTTCCGAAAGACAGACGGATGATGTGAAACGGCCCGGTCGACCTCCTCATGAGGTCGCCGGGCCGAAGCACTTCCGGAGGGCTCTTTTCGCCAGGGACTACCCGTTGATGCGCACCATCGCGACGTCGTAGTGGCGGTCCGTCACGTAGCCGTTCGCGGCCTTGCCGGGGCGGTACATGTTCCCGGTCTTGTCATCCACGTAGAAGCGGTTGTTCGGGTTCGTGTCCTTGCCCTTGCTGGCGTTGGTCGTGCCCGGGTCGTGGAACGTGTAGTAGGTGCGGCCCTTGTCGTCGACGCCACGGCCCGTGATGGTCACGAAGTGGTCCGTGAGGCCGTCCACGTTGTAGTTCGAGTCCTTGTGGCTCACGCCCACGACCACCGGCTTGCCGGCTTCCAGCTGCTGGTCGATGTACTTGCGGCCCTCGGCGGCCTTCTTCGAGTCCACGTTGAGCGCGCCGACGCCGTTCTCGCTCTTGCCCACCTGGATGCGGCGGTCCGGGCCCAGCACGTTCGCGCCCTTCGCGCCCGCCATCGCCACCGCGGCCTTGAAGCACGCCGTGTCGCTGGGGGTGTAGCCGTGGCCGCCCTCGAACTGGCTGTAGTACGGCACCTTCACGTGCACCGCCGGACGGTCCTTGGCCCCGGCCACCTGCTGCGTGTCCGTGCGGTCCGCCTCCGTGGTGGGCTTGGAGGTGTTGGTGCCCTGCGTCGTGCCCGTGCCGTCCGAGCGGCCCGGCCGCGCGCTGTTGTTCACGGACGGGGGAACCACGCCCGTGTTGGTGTTGGCCGGCTTCGTCGTGGTCGCGCCCGACTGCTCCTTCTTGAGCATGGCGAGCGCGTCCTTGACCTCCGACTTGAAGCGGTTGGCCACGCCCTTCTGCACGTCCTTGGAGTTGCCGGAGAAGTGCACCAGGGTGCCGCTGGCGTTGGTGCGGCCGCGCTCGGCGTAGATGTCCTTGATGAGCTGCTCGTCGCTCACCTTCGCGGGGTCGCGGCCGGCCAGCGCCTTCTTGAAGATGTCATCCGCCGCGCCGGGGCCGTGCTGCACGGAGGTGGACCAGGCCACGTCACGCAGCGCCGCGGAGCGCTTGTCCAGGTCGATGCCCGTCGCCTTCTTGATGTTGGCGGCGCCCGGGTCGTAGTGCGTGGCCTTGATGTAGTCGTGCTGCGCCTTGTCGAAGCCCTTCGGGTCCTTCGCCGCCAGCTGCTTCCACGCGGAGGAGAACTCCGCGGAGCCCGGCTTGCTGCCCGACAGCGCCTTGTAATAGTCCGGGTTCGTCTTCTTCAGCGAGTTGACGAAGGACTGCGCGGAGCCGGTCGCGGACGCGAACTGGTAGGAGCCGTAGGACACGCCGCCCCTGTCGCCCTTGCCCGTGGACACGGTGCCGGGGCCGCGCGCCTCGTACTTGCGGCTCAGCGAGCCCAGCTCCCCGCCCGCGTTGCTGGTGGTGCCGCCGTTGGTGGAGGGCGTCGTCTTCTGCGTGCCGCCGGTGGACTGCGTGAAGCTGTCGCCCGACGTCTTCGTGCCCGCGCTCGACTTGTTGCCCGTGCCCTTCGCCTCGAAGCCGTCCCCCCGCACCTTCAGCGACTGGCCCGCCAGGATCTTGTTCGGATCCTTGATGTTGTTCGCCTTGGCCAGGTCGGCGACGGACGTCTTGAAGCGCTTCGCGATCTCCGAAAGCGTGTCGCCAGAACGGACGCGGATGTTGGAGACGGACATGGGAAGCCCCGGGTGTCAGGCCGCGAACACAGGCGCCGCGGACGTGCTTGGATTGCCGTGATTATCGAAAGGCAATGCGATCAGTTTCGCATCTCCAGTCACAATCGTGTGAAACCAGTGATTCCAGCAACTTCAGTTTCAGCGGATCGATCCGCCGTGACTGAAGTACCCGCCCAGGAGGCCCAAGCAGATGTCCAGGTTTCAACCGGATTTCAAAAGTGTGGCATTGCTGTTTGCCCTTTGCGTCACGGGCGCGGTCCCGGACGCCTCGGCGCAGGGGTCCGAGGGCCTCACGGGGGTCTACTCGAACAAGCAGGGGCGGCTGGCCATCGTCGAGGGGAGCAACGAGACGCTCGTGCACTTCTCGGGCTCGTTCCCGCAGGGCAACAGCGAGGGCACCTGTGATTGCGCGTGGACTGTCCAGAAGAAGACAGCCACGGCCTGGACGCTGACCCAGGCGGACGACCCGCAGCCCTGGACGCTGCGCGTCAATCCCAAGCAGTTCGTGCTGGAGTCCGGCCCGACGCCCCAGTGTTGCGGCGCGGGCTACCCGGGCAAGGACACCTTCGCCCGGAGCACGTCCAAGCCGCTGGGCATCTGCAAGGTGAAGGCGTCCAAGGCGGGCTTCCACGCGTCGGACGCGGCCAACACGGCGCGCAAGGCGTTCGTGGTGTCCGGCGACGCGGTGGAGGCGTACGTCGACCCGCTGGAGCCGGACTTCCTCGCCGCGCGCTTCCAGGGGCCGCAGAAGGCCACGGCGGGGCTGCTCAAGCGCGAGGACCTGGACTGCTCGGCGGACTCAGGCCCCACGGCGTCCAAGGCACCGGTGGCCGCGGACAAGCTCCAGCCCTTCGCGGGGACGTGGGTGGAGCTGACGCGCCAGGGCAAGGGCTTCGTCGTCCTCAAGCCCTGCTCCGCCGCGACGCGCAGCTTCACCGTCAAGCCCGCGACGGGCGAGGTGGAGGTGCAATTGGGCCAGGAGGCCACGACGCTGAAGGTGACGTCCGTGGAGCCCGGCAAGGGCGCCGGGGCCTGGGTGCTGGGGCTTACGTCCTCCGACGGAAAGCCGGAGGCGCTCCAGTGGAAGACGGCCGACGCAGCGAAGGGCACCGTGACCGTGACGAGCCCGGACCTCTTCTCCCAGAGCCACGACTACGTGCGCCAGGAGAAGCAGTCCGCGTTCCCGTCCAAGCAGGAGAAGGGGTGCGACGAGTACGAGCGCTGACGCGCCCGTGAGCGCCGCCGATGCGCGGCATCGCCTGGTCGACCTCAGGTGGAAGTGTCGCCGGGCGGTGTCGGGGCGTGGTGGGCGGACAGGCGGGGCTGGCCTCCAGGGCCGAGCAGCCCCTGCATGGCGTCGAAGAGGTTGAGATTGGAGCCGCTGGGGAGGAAGACGACCTTGTCCAGGCCTCCGACGACGGCGGCCTGGGCCTGCGCGGCCACGGCCTTCACGAAGTTCTCCCCTCCTCCCAGGGACTCCACGCGCTGGCGGAACTGCGAGGCCTCCACCTCCGCGAGCCGGGACTGGCGCTCCACCTCCAGGTCGTTGAGGCGCTGCTGGCGCTCCAGGGTCACCTGGGTGGTGAGCCGTTCGCGCTCGGCCTCCGCCTCGGCGCGGATGCGGGAGGCGCGAGCATCGGACTCGGCGCGGGCCAGGGCCTCCTCGCTCTCCACGCGGGCGCGCTCCAGTTGCGCCTCCGCCTCCACCTTGGCGCGGCTGAGCGTCTCCAGTTGGTGGTTGCGGTTCTGCAATTCAATGAGGGATTGGCGTTCGGCCTCCGACTTGCGGTGGCTGGCGATGTCGGCGAGCTGCTTCTCTTCCTCGCTGCGGATGCGTTTGAGTTCCGCGGCGGCCTGGGCCTCCTGGCGTGAGGCGTCCAGCTGGATCTGGATGTTGGTGTCGATGGCCTCGCGCAGCTTCAGGGCTGTCTTCTCGTCGACGGGGGCGATGTCCTTGATGTCGATGTCGATGATGCGCAGCTGGTTCTCGGAGAAGAGACGGTCCTTGCGCGCGCGGCCCGCGTCGTCCATGCCGAAGATGGCGCGGCGGATGAGGACGCTGGCGTTCTTGTGGAAGGTCTCGAACTCGTTCTCCGCCGCGACCTGGCGGATGCGCGACGCGAGGTTCTCACACACGTACCCGATGAAGTCGTTCACCCGGAAGATGGCCTTGTCCTTCTCCGGGTCGCCCTGCACGTCGAACTGCCATTTGTACGAAAGCTTGATGCGCAGCCGCGCGTGGTCGCGAGTGGCCACTTCGAACAGGTCCGTGGCGAAGTCCGGCCCCAGCCGCAGCATCAGCACCTTGAGCTGACGCGGGCGCTTGGGCGTGCTGCCGGACAGGTCCAGCACGGTGACGTCCTCGTACGGACGCAGCATCACCTTCGCGGGGCCGAACTCCACGCGCGCATGGTTGGTTTCAAAGTCATTGATGAGGACCGCCGTGTTGTCCTCGATGCGCAGCACGATGGCGCGCGTGCGGTCCCCCTTCTCCGGCGCGGTTGTGGGGCGCGGCGCCCGGGCCTCCTTCGCGTCCACCAGAGGTGTCAACGGCGGAGCAAGGCCCAGCAGCGCCTCCGCGTCCGGGGACAGGCGCTTCTCGTGCAGTTCCTGGTGCGCCTCCGGCATGAACTGGCACGGCCCCTGGACGAGCGACACCTTGCCCGAGCGCAGGTCGCGCACGTACAGGCCTTCCCCCTGCCCCAGCGACAGCGCGGCGATCTCCCGGTGGATGAGGACCTTCTCGCTGGGCACATAGGTGCGCGGGCCGCGGACGATCCACGTGTCACCGGCCTTGCGTGCGCGGGGCTCGCCGCCTTCGTTCTCGGAGAGGTCATCCAGCGCCTGGAGCTTCAGTCCCTGCAGCTCCGACAGGACGTGCTTGCGGCGCACGTCGCCTTCCAGCGCTTCGCCGGGCTCCAGGAAGAAGACGTCGGGGCCGGAGACGACCTTGCGGCGGCCCTCCTGGACGCGGCCGGTGGCGCGGTCCACGGGATTGAGGATGACGCAGTACTCGGTCTCCTTGAGGACGCGGGCCTTCTCCAGCGACACGACGGTGACGGCCTCGCCCGGCACGTAGCGGCCGGGGCCGCGCACCAGCCACTCGTCACCGGCCTCGCGGCGGCGCGGTGCGTCCGCGACGCTGGTGTCCATGAACGCGGTGAGCGCGCGCAGCCGCAGTGCCTCCGACACGCCCAGGACGTACTCCGGGACGATGTCGCCCTCCAGCTCCTCGCCGGGGTACAGGGGGAAGACCTTCGGGCCCACGCGGACCTCACGGTCGCCCACCGCGACGCGGGCCTGGCCGAAGTCGTCCAGCGCCACCTGACCATCCACGCGCACCACGGGGTTGCGCACCACGCACCAGCTGCCGGCGCCCACCTCCACCATCCGCTCCTTCGCGACGAGCGTCAGGTGCGCCTCCAGCGTCAGCACGCGCGGGCCGACCTCCATCAGCACGACGCCACGGTTGGCGTCCTCGATGTAGGCGTACTCGCGATTCTTCAGGGAGATGCGCTGGATGGCTTCGGTGCTGGGGGCGGACGGCACGGGACACCTGCTCGGGCGGGAGGGGTTGCCCGCGAGTCATTGCGAGCCCCGTGCCTCTTCGCTTCGCCCTGGGACAGACAGGCACCGCTCCGGACTGGTGCGGTCGCCCGCTCCATTCCGGCCCGGGCAGCGCGCTAGACTGGAGCGCCTGTCGGGCTACCGGGCCCACCGCGCATCCACGGACTGCAGCCCCGGCCTTTGCTACGAGGACATGGCCTATGCGTTTCCGGAGGTGCCGCGCACTCTTGCTTCTGTTCCTTTGCTCGGCCTGCGCTACGACGGATCCGATTCCGAAACAACCAGCGGCACGCACTCGACGGATTGCAAACCTCCAGCGAGCGGCGGCGCTGCCATGGAGGGACGGTGGGCAGTGCGTTGTCCACGAGGCGTCCCAGCCTTGGTCCGTGCTGGTGGAGCGGTGCTATCGGGCCCTCGACCATGACCGGGTCGAGTTCCACGACACCACGGGAAGATGCACGGTTGCCTCCGTTGATGCCGCGACCGTGGGGCTCGGGTTCTGCGTGCTGGCTGCGCCTGAAATCGCCGTGGGAGCCGTCATCGTCTTGGGCGTGGTGGTGGTCGCCGTCGCCATCAAAGCGGAACTGGATGCGTATGAACTGCGCCACCTCTACCCTGAGGAAGCGGGGACCTCACAAGGGGCGAGCGTCGCATCCCGGGAGCCTGTAGCAAAGCCGAAGCCCAGGCTGGAACCGGAGCCAGCAGGCCAGGGCAGGCAGCCCCCGGTGCCCCCCGTGCCCGTGGGCCGGACGGGCCGTGCCAGTTGCGAGCCTGTTCCCGTGCCACACGCAGGCGAGGATGACTCGCATAACGAGTGCGCCGACAAGTTCCCACCGAACCGTTATCCCGGGATGGACGTGCTCGTGGGTGGCGTGCGCTTCGATGCACTGCAAGTCGGTGTCCGCAAACTGTGGGAGATCAAGACGCATCAGTTTGATTCGTACAATGATTTTGTCCAGGAACAGGAGATCAGGAAGGAAGTGAAACAATTAATGCAGGAGCGAGACGTCGCAAAGGCATGCGGATATGGCTTCGTCGTGGGAGTGAGCACCCACGCGCATAAAGCCGCGCTGCTCGAAGAACTTCCAAAGCTCGATGTCGTCGTCACAGGATGTAAACGATGAGCACGCGAAAAAAGCTGACACTCATCACCTACGCCCCTGCCCTCGTGGGCAAAGACAGCCGCACGCTCAATGTCATCCATGGAATGGAGAATGCGTTCCCTGGCTTACGACTGGAGTGGGAAGTTGGCGAAAGTGGGCGCCCCATCGCGTTGCCACAGCGTGACACCTGGCTCGTGGAAAGAATCGAGGACGGTGGATTCCCGGTCGTGTGCAACGGGGACGAACGTTACCCCGTGACGGTCTGGGCAATTGAAAGCTCAGGGCTCTCCAGTCCAGGCGGACAGCCCCAATTTGAAGTGCACGCAAAACTGCCACTGGACGGGCCCGTGGTCGCGGCAGCGGCGGCTCTGCTTGAGGCCGTGGCGGAGGGGGCACGGTCGTTCTGGGGTCATGCGTCGCCGTATGGCTACGGCTCAGAGGTCGCGCAGCAGTTCCGCCGCTCGCCAGACGACCCCGAGCGTTCACCCCGTGGGCTTCCAATGCTCAACCTTCCGGAGAAGAGCCCCAGGGCGGAGACTCCCTCTTTCCTCGGGTGGCTGAACTATTGGTCCGCGGCTGCCGCGGAGGTCATCGGGTTCCCGGATCCTGCTCGCGATGCCGAGTTGCTCACGCGGGCACGTCGCACTCCGTCAGGCGGGTGGATCGTGCAGCTCACGGATGCACCGCTTGATTACGACAACCCCACTCACCTGGAAGCGCTCAAGCGGGCCTATGAGCGCTTCCCGGTGATTGGCGGGCGCACAGCGCCTCGACTGTGACTCAGCCGCGAGCGGCCCGTGCGTCGCGGCCCCGGGCGCGGGCGGCCTTGGAGAGCACGTCGCTCCCCTTCTCCTCGCCCTTCATCCACGCCTTCATCGCGGGCACCACCTGCTTGCTCCAGGCGCGGCCGGCGCGCATGGGCAGGAAGTCCTGCACCAGCGCGTCCACGAGCCCGGAGAGCTGCTCGGTCAGCTCCAGCCGTTCGGAGAGCTGATCATCCTCTTCCTCGGTCATCAGCGCGGGCAGCTTGGCGGCGCGGATGTCCAGGAACTCGGAATCGAGGGTGACTTCGTATTCGCGCTCGCCGTGCGAGATGCGCAGCCGCGCCTGGGACACCAGCAGGCCCCGGTCCAGCGAGTGGCGAACGTTCTCCGAGTACGGCGCCAGCGTGCCCTTGGCGCTCATCTCCGTGACGTCGCCGGCCACGCCGCGCAGCACCACCTTGCCCAGGAAGAGGACGACCACGCCCGCGCCGTCGAACTCCACGAGGGGGTCACCCGACTCCGAGCGCCACAACAGCCACGTCATGAACTCGCGGCCCAGGTAGGCCCGGCCGCGCAGCAGCTGTTCGCGGGCCTTGCCCTTTTCGACTTCGGCTTCGTCCTTCTCCTCCTCGGTGGCGACGCCATCCACGCCAACATCGCCCCGTGCGAACGCCGCCTCTTCCCTCGCCTGCTCACGCTTCGCCATGGGCGTCCTCCACCGAAGCCGTCGCCGGCAGGTCCATGCCAATGAGCTCCGCCGTGGGGCCCAGGGCCTTCTCGTCGATGCCCGCGCGCTGCGCCATGGACGCGGGCGTGATGCCAATCACCTTCACCGCCAGGGCGCCTTCCAGCGCCACGCAGATTTCATCCACCGTCTTGCGCGACGCGGCCCAGATTTGCACCGTCTGCGTCTTCAGGTTCCACGTCACGTCCAGCACGCTGGTGCGCGGCACGGCGCGCTGACGCAACAGCTGCTTGAGCTCAGCGCGCTGCTTGTTCTTCTCCGCGCGCGCGGGCGGCCGGCCGTTCTCCTTTGCGAAGGCGGCGGACCACTTGTCCAGCTCCGACTTCATCATCGACGCGGGCACCTTCAGCGTGTCGATGCGGAAGCCGAACAGGGCGTACTCGCCATAGAAGAGGTTTCCGGTGGCGAACTCGGAGGACTCCGGGTTCTCCAGCTCCACGAAACCCGCGGCGCGCTCCTCCTCGGAGCGGCGGTCGATGGGTTCGAATGCATGGGACTTGAGTCCCTTGGTCAACCAGCGCTTGACGTCGGACGGCGCATCCTTGGCCGGCTCGGTCCGGAAGCGCGAAAAGGTCACGGCACCACGTAGGACAGGCATGGGGCGCGGCAGGATGGGGGGCGCGTGGCGTCGCGTCAAGGCACTCGGTGTGGCTGGACGGAGCGGCCCGGGAATAGCCCGCGCGCGAAACCGTTTGCCCGTGCTCCGTCCAACCGTGCACGCCTCCGCCCCTCCCCGCCGGCGGGAAACCATGACACTCCCAGGCACGCGACATACGGTGGCCGCCGCCATGCGCCGCGCCCTCTTCCCCGCCAGCGTTGCCCTCTTCCTGTCCGCCTGCACCCACGCGCCCGCCACGCCGGACGGCGCCCCGCGTAACACCCTGCCCGGGGTGACGAACGCCCTGCTGGGGACCCTGGAGGCGGACGGGGCGATCACCGGCGCCTATGTGGTGGATGCACGCACCGGGGAGCCCCTCTTCACCCACCGGGAGAACGTGCGGCTGTTGCCCGCGTCCACGATGAAGGTGGTGTCCACCTCCGCCGCGCTGTCCGCGCTGGGGGCGGACTTCCGCTTCGTGACGCCGGTGTCCCTGGAGGGCTCGCAGACGGGAGGCCTGTTCCTGGGCGACGTGGTGGCGCAGGCGTCCGGGGACCCGTCGCTGGGCTCGTGGCGCTTCCCGGAGACGGCGCTCGCGTGCGACCGCATCGCGGAAGCCTTCCAGGCTCGCGGCATCCACCAGTGGCGCGGCAACGTGCGCATCGCCGGCACGGACGGCGTGGATGGCGGCCTGGGCCCCGGCTGGGCCTGGGACGACGCGGCGTATGCCTACAGCGCGGCGCCCACGCCCTTCGTCTTCCGCGAGAACGTGGTGGACCTGGCGCTGGCACGCGCTCCCGGCGCCACCTGCGCGGACGCGCCTTCCGTCCAGTGGACCCCCACCTTCGCCACGCTGTCCGCGGTGGTGAACGTGGACGTCAACGCGGAGCGCACGAACCTGGCCTGCGTGCGCGGCGGTGGCGGCGTGCGCTGCACCTGGCGCTCGCCCTCCGGTGGGCCGTGCCCCCAGTCCGCCGCGGTGAAGCTGTCCGTGGACGCGCCGGAGGCCCTCTTCGCCGCGTGCGTGGACGACGCGCTGGCGCGGCACGGGGTGACGCGGCTGCCGCTCTCGCTGGAGGCCCCCACCTCGCCCATGCCGCCGGTGCCGGTGCCGCTGGTGGAGCTGACCAGCCCGCCCCTGTCGGAGCTGGTGCGCGCGACGAACAAGGAGAGCCTCAACCTGTACGCGGAGCGGCTGGGCATGCGCTTCGCGCGCGAGCGCACCGGCAACGAGGGCTACGCCGCGCTGCGCACGGCCCTGGTCGCGGAGCTGACGCGCCGGGGCGTGCCGTCCAAGGACCTGCGCCCGGTGGATGGCAGCGGCCTGTCCCGCTACAACCTGGCGTCGCCCCGGGGCATGGCGCGGGTGCTGCTCACCAGCCTCCAGGAGCCCTACGGCGCCGCGCTGGTGGACAGCCTGCCGGTGCTGGGCGTGGACGGGACGCTCGCGGGCCGCAAGACGACGCTGTCCACCGCGGGCCGCATCCGCGCGAAGACGGGAACGCTCACGGGCCAGAAGTGCTTCGTGGGCGTGGCGGAGCGGCCCAACGACCCGGAGCACCCGCGCGTCGTCTTCGCGCTGATGCTCGGCAACATGGACGAGGGCACGAAGCCCAACGCCAATGAGACCTTCGACACCTTCTCCACCGCCCTGGTGGAGCTGCCCCTGCGATGAGCGTCCCGCAGGGGACCACCCGCATGCGAGGTGAAACATGAAGTCCAGAATCGCAGTGACGACCGCCGCGCTGATGCTGCCGCTCGTGGCGGCAGCCGCCGGCAAGGCGCCCGCGAAGCCCGCCGCCGCGGAGAAGCAGCCCGTGGAGACCACCTACCACGGCACCACCGTGTCGGACCCGTACCAGTGGATGGAGTCCGCCACCGACCCCAAGGTCCAGCAGTGGACCGACTCGCAGAACACATACACGCGCGCGTACCTGGACAAGCTCCCCGGCCGCGAGCCGCTGCGCCAGCGCATCACGGAGATCCTGTCCTGGAAGTCGCCCGGCTACGGCGGCCTGGACGAGCAGGGCGGCACGCTGCTGGGGCTGAAGTACCAGCCGCCCAAGCAGCAGCCCACGCTCATCGTGGTGGGCTCGCTGGACGACACGTCGAAGGAGCGCGTGCTGGTGGACCCCACGGTGGTGGACACCTCCGGCAAGACGACCATCGACTGGTTCCAGCTGTCACACGACGGCAAGAAGGTCGCGGTCTCCATGTCCAAGAGCGGCACGGAGAGCGGTGACGTCACGGTGTGGGACGTGGCCACGGCGAAGGCGGTGCCCAACGAGCTGGTGCCCCGCGTCAACAGCGGCACGGCGGGCGGCAGCCTCGCGTGGAACGCGCAGGGCACGGGCTTCTTCTACACGCGCCATCCCCGCGGCGAGGAGCGCCCGCCCGCGGACCGCGACGTGTACCAGCAGGTGTACTTCCACACGCTGGGCACGCCCACGGAGAAGGACACGTACGCGCTGGGCAAGGACTTCCCGCGCATCGCGATGACGGAGCTGGAGTCCAGCGACGACGGCCAGTACACCTTCGCGCGCGTGGCCAACGGCGACGGCGGCGAGTACGACCTGTACCTGCACGGCCCCAAGGGCACCTGGACGCAGGTGGCGAAGTACGCGGACAAGGTGGTGGCGGCGCGCTTCGGCGGCGACGGCGCGGCGTACCTGCTCAGCCGCAAGGACGCCCCGAAGGGCAAGGTGCTGCGCCTGCCGCTGGCCACGCCCACGCTGGACAAGGCCACCGTCATCGTCCCGGAGGGCGAGGCGACGGTGCAGGCCGTGGTGCCGACGAAGAGCCGCCTGTACCTGCTGGAGCAGCTGGGCGGTCCGTCGCAGCTGCGCATGGTGGACCTGACGGGCAAGGCCCTGGGGCTGGTGCCCACGCTGCCGGTGTCGTCGGTGGGCGGCCTGGTCCGCCAGGGCGCGGACGACCTGCTCGTCGTCAACGGCAGCTTCACCCAGCCGGCCGCGTGGTTCCGCTACTCGGCGGAGGGCAACAAGCTCACGAAGACGGCGCTGGCTCGCACGGCGCCCGTCGACATGAGCGACGTGGAGGTGGTGCGCACGGAGGCCACGTCCAAGGACGGCACCAAGGTGCCGCTCACCATCCTGAAGAAGAAGGGCACGAAGCTGAACGGGAACAACCCCACGCTGCTCACCGGCTACGGCGGCTTCAACGTCTCCATCTCCCCGGGCTACAACCCGGTCACCGGCATGTGGCTGGAGCAGGGCGGCGTGTTCGCGGTGGCGAACCTGCGCGGCGGCTCGGAGTTCGGCGAGGAGTGGCACAAGGGCGGCTCGCTCACGAAGAAGCAGAACGTGTTCGACGACTTCTACGCGTGCGCGAAGCTGCTGGTGGACCAGAAGTACACGCAGCCGAAGAAGCTGGCCATCCAGGGCGGCAGCAACGGCGGCCTGCTGATGGGCGCGGCCCTGACGCAGCACCCGGAGCAGTACGGCGCGGTGGTGGCGCGCGTCGGCATCTACGACATGCTGCGCACGGAGCTGACGCCCAACGGCCAGTTCAACGTCACCGAGTACGGCTCGGTGAAGGACCCGGAGCAGTTCAAGGCGCTGTACAACTACTCGCCGGTGCACCAGGTGAAGGACGGGACGAAGTACCCGTCGGTGCTCTTCACGTCCGGGGCCAATGACCCGCGCGTGGATCCGTACCACTCGCGCAAGATGGTGGCCCGGATGCAGGCGGCGACGGCGTCCCCCAAGCCCATCCTGCTGCGCGCCGACGCGGAGACGGGCCACGGCCTGGGCACGCCGCTGGCCGCGCGCATCGAGGAGGAGGTGGACGTCTACTCCTTCGTCTTCAACGAGCTGGGCATGACGTACAAGCCCAACGCGACGAAGAAGGTCAGCGCGCCCGCGCCGAAGTAGTCCTGCTTCTCCACACGCCCGTCTCCCGAGCCCCAGGGCTTGGAGACGGGCGTTTCTTCTTCCCTGTTTCGTGGCAGCCTGCCGCCCCCATGAGCCCGCTCATCCCCTACTTCATCCTTTCGCCCGTGGTCGCGGGCGGCCTTGCCTGGTGGACGCTCACCCGCCTTGGAAAGAAGCGGAACGCCCGCGCGAAGGGTTCGCTCGACGCGGTGGTGACGCGGCTGCGAGGGCAGAAGGCCACCGGCACGGCGGACCTCTTCGTCCAGGACGTGTCCTGGTCCGGAGAGACGGAGCTGTCGCCGCAGAACTGCCGCATCCGCGTGGTGATGGGCGGCCGGGACGCCGCGAGCATTCCTCCGCGCTTCGAGGTGGAGAGCGCACCGGGAGCCCCCCGCCCGCCCGCGGACGTGCTCGCGGCGCTGCGGGTGCTGGATGCGCAGGCGACGGAGGCCCTGAAGTCCGGCGGCTGGAGCTGGCAGCGGCCCACGGTGTCCTTCGAGCCAGTGAAGGCACCTCCCTCGGCATGAAGGGGAGGGGCTCACTAGCGCCAAGCGACGGAATACTCGGCGCTTGCGGCAAACTCCGCGCCGAACTCTGCGCGACTAAAATACGACTACTCTCAAGACAACTCAGATCCGGGCTATATCCACCGGGCCTCTGAATTCATCTCACGAGAAAGTCTCCCCCGATAAGAGCAACTCACATCGGCAGTTCCCCGAAACCATGACAATAGCGGCCGCCTGGATCCGCCAGACGAAAACTGTTCAAGAGCTTTTCATCGCATCAGATAGCCGACTTTCTGGAGGCATGCGTTGGGATCAGTGCCCCAAAATATTGGTACTTCCTAGATCAGACTGCGCGATCTGCTTTGCTGGAGATACCGGCTACACATATCCACTAATGCTACAGCTGGCGAACGCAATCGATGCCTTTGAAAAATCCCGTACGCGCGCCGACGACATTCGAAAATTGCGTGGCCATGTCGTCAAAACATTTAACGCACTATACGATGCAATTAAGGGCCAAGCTCCCGGCGAAGATGCGGCGGGGACTGAGTTTCTATTAGCAGGCTACTCGTGGGTTTCAAAAGAGTTCAAGATCTGGAAGATCGCGTACAACAAGACCGAGAAGAAATTCGTCCACATTACTCCCAGGGCTCTACTTGGCACACAGCTTCGAGTTGTTGAGTTTGCTGGCGACTGGGCGCCCATCGCTCGCAACAGACTAAGAACCCTGATGAAAACCCGTCTTGGTCCTCCACCCCTGAAACGATGGAGAGGCCTTGACATGGAACCGCTAGAAGTCATTCGAGACCTGCTTCGTAGCAGCGGCCCTGATGACACCATTGGCGGCGCACCACAAGTCGTAAAGATTTTCCAACATCTCAATGCTCGCCCATACATAATCCCATGGATACATGAGGGGAAAACAATTCATACCCTTTTTGGACGGCACCTACTCCCATACGAAACTACTCGCCTTGGCATTCTAGATGTGGACACGATGCAGACATCTAGGCATGGCCTAAAAAATCCAACCACGCAAGAAAGGCATATTTTCTCCTATTCCTTTTAATCGCAACAAGAACGACACGATTATCGGAGAGGGAAACATGAGGGTTTCCCTTATCTAGCAAGTCAATCAGCGTGCGTTCGCCCGGTCGCTGCGTGCGACGACACTGGCGCACGGGCAGAGAGGAAGGCCACCATGACGCGCAAGGAGGCCATCCACAAAGAGCAAGTGCGAGCGTTCTTGACGGAGGCTTTCGAGGACGACCTGTACGTCAACCGAATCCTCTTCCTCTCACACACGCCCATGGGCGGCACAGACCACCAGTCTGTCCGTAGCGGTCATTGGCAAGGCCATGGCGTGGGCACGGGACGAGGACGACACCTCCAAGCATGCCGTGAAGCAAGTGGACCACCTGCTGTCCAATGGGAGCTTCGAGGTCTGGAAGCTGTTCGATGCCTGTATGCTTCGTGCTGGCCGAGCGCACTGAGTCGTGACAATGACAGGGAACCGCATCTTGATCACGCCTACGGCAGCAAGGACACTGCCCCCGAAGCATCTCGTCCACGCACGGGCGGAGCGCCACCACCACCTACCGGAGTCGGTTCCTACCCAGGAAAGGCGAAGGTCTGTGCGCGGTTTGAGCATCAGGCTCCCCGAAGTTGAGTGCGTTGCCTGCCGCCCGCACAGCGGAACTTCTGTGACGGGCTGAGGAATGCAGCGCCACCATGCGCCGCATGTCCTCGTCCTTCCTCAAGTCGCCCCCCTCACATGGGGAGAGGTCTTGCCCCCATCCAATGTGGGCGACTTTAATGCAGCAGCAAAGGAACGGGCGAACTGCTCTCGCAACTGACCAGCGCGCCTCCAGCTCTCTATGTCCGACCTTACCAAGTTTGAGATGCGTCAATTCGAGCGGCTGTTCGGGATGAGTTCCGGCTACGTGCTAAATTTTTCAAACCGAACATTCGAAGACTTCATTGCCGATAGCGCAAAAAGAATTATCTCCGAACCAAAGTATTACAGACACTCCGGTTCTAAAGCCAATCGACTGCGGGCCTTCTGGGAAGTAGAACCTAATCATGTCGTCGGAAAGCTTTCAGCCGACTTACTGGACTACACTCGCATCGAAAAGCTCATTGAGAACAAGGACCTATTCGACTCCTGCCAAAAGATCGCCCAGCGCCTTCTCCATGATGCGCCGGCAATCAACATCGACGCCTTGACGCCAGTATCAACGGAAAGAGAGTTCGAAGCACTTGTGAATGCTGTCAAAATCTCAATCGAAAACAACGAACCGGAGTCGGCACTGGATCGGCTTCACACATTTTTCATCAAGTACTTACGACTCGTTTGCAGCGGCCGAAAAATCTCTATCGATAGAGAGAAGCCGCTCCACAGCCTGATGGGCGAGTACATCAAGGCACTAAAGCAGCAAAACGCGATCGAATCAGAAATGACCGAACGCATCCTCAAGTCAACCATTAGCCACCTGGACGCATTCAGCCGCGTCCGCAACGAACAAAGCCTCGCCCATGACAATAGAATGCTAAATTACGAAGAAAGCCTACTCATCTTCAATCAAGTAACGAGCACCGTCAGGTTCATCCGTGCCATAGAAGATCGCTTGGCAAAGCAGGCTGCTCCAGTGGCCGACGATGACATCCCCTTCTGACTCCAGTTCTACAGATCCGAACTCAGGCAGAACGATGGAGCCGCAGCCTGCTTGCCCCTGAGTTTCTGGCGATGTAACTGGCAGGGCTTGATGGTTGGTTGCAGCGTTGCCTGCCGCACGTCCGGCGGGATTCGGGTGACGGGTCGGGAAACGCGGTGCCAGCATGCGCCGCATGTCCTCGACCTTCCTCGATACGCTCGACACGCCCGCCGCCATCGTGGACCTGGCCCGCGTGGAGCGGAACCTCCAGCGCGTCGCGACCTACGCTCGCGAGCACGGCCTGCGCTGGCGTCCCCATACGAAGACGCACAAGACGGCGGAGCTGGGCGCGATGCAGGTCGCGGCGGGAGCCACCGGCGTCACGGTGGCCACCGTCCTGGAAGCCGAGGTCATGGCTTCGGTGTCCGACGACGTGCTGCTCGCGTACCCGCCGGTGGGCGAGCGCAAGCTGGCGCGGCTGATGGCCCTGCCTTCGCGCGTGCGGCTCACCGTGGCGCTCGACTCCCATGACGTGCTGGAGGGCCTGGCGCGCGCGGCCCGGGACGCGGGGCGCACCGTGGGCGTGCTCGTGGAGGTGGACCTGGGCATGCGCCGCGTCGGGCTGCGCACGCCGGAGGAGACCGTGGCCCTGGCACGCGCGGCGGCCTCCACGCCTGGCGTGGCGTTTCGCGGGGTGACGTTCTACGCGGGCCACATCCGCATCCCCCAGGCGGAGCTGCCTTCCGCGATGGGCGCCCAGTCGGCAGCACTGGCGACGTTCGTGGGCGCATTGAGCGACGCGGGCCTGCCGCCGGAGGTGGTCAGCGGCGGCTCCACGCCGACCCTCTGGCAATCCCATACCGTGAAGGGCCTCACGGAGATCCGCCCGGGACTCAATGCGCTGAACGACCGCAACGCGGCGGTCATCGGCGCCTGTGATTGGACGGAGTGCGCCTATTCCGTGCTGGCCACCGTGGTGAGTACGGCCGTGCCCGGCCAGGTGGTCATCGACGCGGGGGCCAAGGCGCTGGTGAAGGAGGAAGGGCTGGCGCCGGGCTATGGCGTCCTGCTGGACCGGCCAGAGGTCGTGGTGAAGAACCTGTCGGAGGAGCACGGCCTGCTGGACGTGTCCGGCACGACGTGGCGCCCCCGCATCGGCGAGCGGGTGCGCGTGGTGCCCAACCATGTCTGTGTTTCTGTCCCCCAGCATCCCCGGCTGTACGTCGTGCGCGGCGACACGCACGTGGCCACGTGGGAGGTCGCGGCACGCGGCTGGTGAACCCCGCGCCTCAGACGATGCGCTGCAGCTCCTGCGTCAGCATCTCCTCCAGGTGCCGGATGTTCCGGTAGACGAGGCACCGGTAGCTGGACACATCGAAGCGCAGCTCCTTCACGTCGCGCACCAGCATCAGGGTGGGCTTGCCGCGTCCCCAGGCGTAACCCACCTCCAGGTAGACATTGGGGTTCGCCAATGACAGGTCCGCGATGACGACCTTCGCGGTGTCGATGCGGTCCCGGATGCGCTGGATGATGGGACCGTCGAAGATGGCCTGATCCACGCGCTCGCACAGGAGCCCGGCCGACTTCACCGGATTCAGGATGCCGTAGTGGTAGGTGTCCTCCAGCTCCGGCGCGAAGGGCATCGCCACGAAGGCGTGGGGCTTCTCGTTGGAGTTCGCGCCCGCGGAAGCCATGGGCGGCGCCTGGACGAAGCGGGACGTCCGCCGGACGCGGAAGCCCGTGGCCCCCATCAGCGGCTCCACGCCCGGCGTGAGCCCCAGCCCCAGCGCGATGGCCTTGCGCAGCCGCTCCACGCGCTTCGGGTTCAGCTCCACCACCGTGATGCGCTCCAGGTTGCGCGGGCCGCTGCCGCGCTGGAACGCGTCCACGAAGCCGCCCACCAGGGCCAGCACGGCCTCGTCCTCATCCAGCCCGTAGTTGGGGCCGTGCACCGTGCACGCGAGGTGACGCACCTCGTGCCGGGGCTCCAGGAGCTGGAGCGCGCGCACGGAGAACTGGCGGATCTCGTGGTAGCCGAACTGGCGCAGGCGCACCGTGCCCAGGAAGAGCACCAGCGGAGCGCCCAGGCTCCTGCGCGTGTCGATGAAGCGGTGGTCCCCGGGGAGCAGGTCGAAGGCGTCCATGGCCACGCCCGCCGCCTCCAGCCGGCGCGACACCGCGCCGTCCGCCCCGTGGAAGCCCTGCGCGTACTTCAGCAGCACGGCATCCGCGGCCGTCTCCCCCACGTCCCCCAGGTCCACCACGACGTCCAGCGTGTCTCCCATGGGCCCGGGACTGTAGGGCGTCCCGGTCCAACCACGCCATCCCCCGCGCCCGTCGCCGTGCGTCAGGAGGGCGAAACACAGACGTTGCCAAAGCAGGTCAATCCCTGTTCAATGACGCCTTGCGCCTGCCTGGCTGTCTTTCAGGCCACCACCGCGCTGCCTGTGAAGCACTTCACAGTTTCCGCCCGGGCGTCCCGGGTAGCATTTGGGCACCATGTCCCTGTTCGCGCGCCTGCAGGCCCTGCTGTCCGCCCATCCGTCCGCCCCGGTCTCCTCCGGCGGGCAGACGTCCGCGACCTCCGCCACGGCCCCGGCGGCAGGGGCCCCGGCGGACGTGGAAGGGGCTCCCGCGCCGCCGCCCGTCTGCACGCGCTACCTGCCCGCGGGCCAGGTGGTGGTGCGCGAGGGCGACCCGGGCCATTCGATGTTCGTCGTGCTGGAGGGCCGCGTCGCGGTGCTGCGCGGCGGCGACAACGGCGCCAACACGGAGGTCGGCCGCCTGGGGGCCGGCGAGTTCTTCGGCGAGCTGGCGCTGCTCACCGGCACGCAGCGCACCGCCACCATCGTGACGGTGGAGGACGCCGTGCTGCTGGAGCTCACCCAGGCCGGCGTCCGGGAGCTGGGCAAGGACTACGGCGTCAAGGGCGAGCAGATGCAGGTCACCGCCCGGGAACGCCTGCTCGCGGACGCGCTGCGCAGCAACCCGCTCATCGCCGCCCTGCCCCCGGAGGTGCAGCACGAGCTGGGGGACGCCTTCGTCCCCTGCACCGTCCCCGCCGGAGAGACGCTGCTCACCCGGGGCCAGCCGGGCGACGCGCTCTACGTCCTCATCCGGGGCCAGTGCGAGGTCTTCCACACGCACGGCGACGGCCGCCAGTCCCCCTACCCTACGCTGGAGGAAGGCGCCCTGTTCGGGGAGATCTCCCTCTTGCGCAGCCGGCTGGCCACCGCCACCGTGCGCACCGTGACTCCCTGCACGCTCCTCAAGCTGGAGCGCGACGTGTTCAAGAAGGCCTTCCTGGGCCAGCCCGACCTGCGCGGCGCCCTGGTGCGCCTGGGCCTGGAGCGGCTCAAGCACACGATGGAAGTCATGGGCGAGCCGAAGTAGTCCGCCGTCCTGCGCCGTCCCGCTTTGTACCCTCCGAGAGCGTCTGGCTTCACCCGGAGAGGAAATGCTTCATCCCAGACAGACAATCGCCCTGCGAAAGCAGTTGTCTGTCCAACACCTCACGGCTGGTATTGGGAATGCAATCACGCCACTCCGGAGCAACCGGGAGGCGTCATGCAAGGCAGGGCTGTGCGTTGGGGCAGGAGAAGTCTGGGGTGGCTGTCCGCGTTGGTGCTGTGCACGCATTGCGGTGGAGTGGCGGAACAGGAGCAGGCAGGACCGGAGGCCGCGGCGCCTCCGGAAGCGGTGAAGGCAGCACCGCTGGCGACGGGATGCATCTCCGAGACGATCTACGAGACCTTTGGAAGCCGGCGGGAGGGTGACGCGTACGTGGACGCCGCCCGGCCGACGACGAACTTCGGGAACGACCCGTTGCTCCTGGTGGATGGCTCGCCCCAGCTGGCGTCGTACATGAAGTTCAGCGTGACGAATGACGACGCGTACTTCCCCATCGTCGGGGCGACGCTGAACATGTCCGTCCTGGATGGCAGCACGGATGGGCCCGCCCTCTACCGCACCAGCACCGGGTGGAGCGAGGACACGCTGACCTGGAACACGCGGCCCGCGCCACAGGGTGACCCGCTGGGAGACCTGGGCAACGTGGAGAGCAACACCTGGGTGACGTACGACGTGAGCGCCGCGGTCCGGAGCTCGGGCGAATACGCCTTCGCGCTCCTGCCCACCGGCGGCAACGGCGTGGACATCGAGTCCGAAGAATCCAGGAACATCGGCCCCATGTTGAACCTCACGCGCGCCATCACGTACTGCTCGCGCCAGGGCACGGGCGGCGCACTGCAGGGGGTCTGGAAGTACGGCGGCCCGGGAGAGGAGATGCCCTCCGCGGTGGCCGCCGCTCCCGATGGCGGCTGGGTCGTCGCGGCGCGCTTCTACACCTCCGGTGACTTCGGCGGAGGGCCGGTGAATGCCCCCGCGTACCTGGTGCTCGCGAAGTACGGCCCGGACGGGTCGCATCAGTGGTCGCGCAGCTACGTGCCCTTCGTCACCGGAGGCGTGCCGGACATCACCGTGGGCGGGTTGGCGGTGACGTCGCTCGGCAACATCCTCATCGCGGGCTCGTACTCCGGCAGCCCCGACCTGGGGACGGGGGCCCTGCCGGCGACCTACGGGAACATGCCGGGCGTCTTCATCGCGAAGTATTCGCCCAATGGCACGCCGGTCTGGTCCAAGGGCTTCCTCGCGGGGACCCCGCAGGTCGGCTCCTTGGAGAAGGTCCCCGCCCGGGCGTTGGCCGTCGCCACGGACGCTTCCGGAAGCCTCATCGTCACGGGCAGGTTCAGCGGGCAGATGGACCTGGGAGGCGGCGTGCTGGACTCCGGCGCCACCGTGGCGGGCCGGGAGGCGCTCTTCGTCGCGCGCTTCTCGTGGGAGGGGCAGCACCTGTGGTCGCGCGTCCATGGGGCCGGGAACACAGGCTCCGAGGGCCAGGCGCTCGCCACGGACAGCACCGGCGCGGTGCTGCTCGCGGGCGTCGCGAGCCCCCACCCCACCAACACCCCGCTGGGGGTCCAGGGTCCCCGGACGCCCTTCGTGGCGAAGTACTCGCCCACGGGCGCGCTCCAGTGGTCCCGCGCGCTCAACGGCGGCCAGGGCACCATGCGGGGCGTCGTCGCGCGGCCCGGGGACGCCGTGGCCTTCACCGCCACCTTCACCGGCAGCTTCCCCTTCGCGGGGCGCACCTATAGCGCCAGCCTGGATGATCCGTACCTCAGCCGCACGGACATCATCCTGGGCGCGCTGTCGGCGTACGGCTCGGACCAGTGGGGACGGCAGCTGGGCGATCCCCAGACCGGAGACCGGGCCTTTCAATTGGGCGTGGATGGCCAGGGCCGGCTGACGCTGCGGGGCGACCTGTCCGCGCAGGTGGACCTGGGTGGAGGCCCCATCGGCCACCCGCGCTACGTGTCGAACTTCGTGTCGCGGTACGCGGCGGACGGCTCTCACCTGTGGTCGCGGGGCATGGACCCGAACCTCACGCCCGTCATGGCCGTCAACAGCGCAGGGGAGACCATGATCGCCAACCACCTCTTCCGGACGGGCACGGTGGAGGGGACGTTCCATACCGCCAACGGTCCTGGCGACCTGCTGCTGCTGAAGCTCGCGCCGTAGGCACCGCTTCACCCTGGAGGCCCGCGGCCGTGAGCGCGGGCCTCCGGCTTCAGCCGTGGAGCGTCTCCCCGGCCTCCAGCATGGCGATGAACTTCTCGAGCCGCCGCGCGCGCGTCTCCGGCTTCTTCGCGTCGTGGAGCCGGAAGAGGATGGCGTAGCGGTTGGCGCTCTTGAGCGTGGCGAAGAACGCCTTCGCCTTCGGGTTCTTCTCCAGCGCGAGCGTCAGGTCCTCCGGCACCTCGATGGTCTTCGACCCCGCGTACGCCGCCTCCCACCGGCCATCCGCGCGCGCCGCCTCCACCTCGCGCAGGCCCGCGGGCTTCATGCGTCCGGCGGCGACCAGGGCCTCCACCTTGCCGCAGTTGATCTTCGACCACTTGCTGCGCGGCTTGCGCGGCGTGAAGCGCTGGAGCCAGTACTCCGCGTCGAACGCGTCCTTCTGCCCGTCAATCCAGCCGTAGCAGAGCGCCACCTCCAGCGCCTGGGCATACGTCACGGACGGGATGCCGGACTCCAGCTTCGCCAGCTTCACCCAGACCCCCGGCGAGTCGGCGTGATGCTTCTCCAGCCACTTCTCCCACGCCTTCTCCGACGCGAACGGCACGACGGGGAGCTCCTGCTTCGCCTTCGCCTTCATCCGGGGGTCACGCCTTTCCCTGGGCCCGCGCGCCTGCGCGACGGGTTCATGACAATCCCACTCTACCGGCGGAAGGCGGCGGGCGCGGAAGCGGTTATGAAACACGCCATGGCTGACTCCAAGACCCCGCCGCCCGGCGCCGTGCCGCCCTCGCTCGCCCGCGTGGCCTTCCACGCCGTGGCGGCCGGGCTCACCCCGCTCATCCCCGTGCCCTTCCTGGACGACTACGCCCTGCGCCAGGTGCGCGAGCAGTCCGTGCGCGACCAGCTCAAGGAGAAGGGCCTGAAGGCGCCGGACAAGGCCGTGGCGGTGCTCGCCGGCTCGTACGATGAGCGCAGCCTGGGCGGGCGGCTGGTGTCCTATCTCAAGGCCGTGGCCCTCTTCCCGGTGCGCAAGGTGTTCCGCAAGGTCTTCTTCGTCCTCTGGGTGAAGGACTGCGTGGACCTGACCAGCGTGTGCCTGCACCACGGCTACCTGCTGCACCACGCGCTCCAGCGCGGAGACCTGGACGCGGCCTCGCTCCAGGGGGACGCGCCCCGGAAGGTGCAGGCCGCCATCGTCGCCTCGTGCGCGGAGATGGACGCCCGCCCCATCAACCAGGCCCTGCGCCGCCTCTTCCGGAGCAGCAGCGTGCTGATGGCCGAGGCCACCCGCGCCTTCCTGGATCCGAAGCACGGAGGCGCCCGGGTGCCCGACCCGAAGGGCGAGAGCGCGGAGGTGAAGTCCCTCACCGACCGCCTTCTCCAGGAGATGTGGGAGGAGCGCGGCTACTTCACCGCGCTGGAGGCCCACTACGACAAGCACCTGAAGAGCGGCCTTGCCCCCACGCAGGCGCGGGCCGCCACGGGCACCTGAGGCCGGCCGTCACGGCGCGGGCGCGGTGGCCGTCTGAAGCGGCGCGCGGATGCGGGCGGAGAAGTCGTCCCGCCCCTGCGCGGCCAGGGCGCGCGCGTTGATGTGATAGCGCTGGCGGACCTGCGGCAGCGGCGCGTCCGTGTCGATGATGCCCAGCTCATAGGCGAGCTCGTCCGCGAACGCCGGCATCAGCGTGCGGTGGTCATACGGCACGTCCTTCGTGGCCACCTTCTCGAAGTGGCGCACCAGGTTGGTGGTGCAGTTGCTGGTGAGCGTGTCGTAGAACTCCGGCTGCGTGTGCAGCCCGTTCATCCGCTGCACCATGTCCATGAAGAACGCGGTGATGCGCTCCCTGGATGCAGTCACCGGATACACATACACGTCGTCGTGGCGGAAGTTGGACCGCAGCTGCACCAGGTCCCGCTCGTCGCCTACGACGTAGGCAATCTCGAAGCGGCGGAACAGCCCGCCCAGCGCGGAGAACGTCTCCCCCTGCTCCCGCCGCACCTCCACGGAGAACACCACGCGGCGGCCGTCCTGGAAGCCGAAGCTCACCATCGTGTGCGCGGCGCCGTAGAAACCGGAGAAGGGCTCCACGATGAACGACGCCTCCGTGAGCGCGTCCGTGTCGTAGGTGGCCGTGTACCAGGCGGGGTCCCAGTCCGTGGTGCTGCGGTAGCGGAAGTCGCGCACCTCGTGCAGCGTCACCTTCGAGCCCGCCACCTCCGCCCACGGCGCCCGCGCCAGGTCCGGCGCCCAGTCCCGCGTGTTGGAGGGCTGGAACGTCCGCACCCAGCCGTACACGCAGAGGCACCCCAGCAGCATCACCGCCACGCCCCAGCGCCGGGAGCGCCACCGCCAGGCCGCCACCGCCGCGGCCACCAGGGCCCCCGCGACGAGGATCCGGGCCCCGTGCGGCCCCTCTGGCCCCGTCCCCGTCAGGGCCAGGGCCAGCGAGGCCCAGACGCCCCCCACCAGGAGCACGAGCCCCGACATGGCGTTCTTCCAGATGCGCATGCGGCCGAGTATCCGCGCCCCATGACGCTCGTGTCACCCACACGGCTTCCGGGCGCAGCCCCGGCGGGCGGCCGGGCGCGGATCCACCCTCACGGGAAGGCCCTGAATTTGTCGCAACCGCCTACCTTGACCGCTTTTCCCCGGGTGTGCGACGAAAGGGGGTCCCCTGCATCCAGGAGCCCACCCCCATGAGCGACGAGCGCGAAGACACGACCGTATACAAGGTCGTCGTCAACCACGAAGAGCAGTACTCCATCTGGCCCGCGGACCGTGAGAACGCGCTGGGCTGGAAGGACGCCGGCAAGCAGGGCCTGAAGGCCGAGTGCCTGGAGTACATCAAGGAGGTCTGGACGGACATGCGTCCCCTGAGCCTCCGCAAGAAGATGGAAGAGGACGCGGCCCGCAACAAGAACTGAGGACCGCGTGCGCTTCCCACCGCGCCCTCCCCGCTTCAACGGGGAGGGTGGGCCGGACCGTTTAGAGGTCCGGCGGAGGCCTGACGCCCAGGTGGCAGGCGCGCAGGGCAAGTTGGGTGCGGTTCTCCGCGCCCAGCTTGCGGTAGAGCTGCGTGACGTGTGACTTCACGGTGCGCTCGGCGATTTGAAGATGCGCGGCGATCTTCAGGTTGTCCGCCCCGCCCGCCACGTACTGGAGCACCTCGCGCTCCCGCTGCGTGAGCAGCAAGAGCACGCTCGCCGTGGGTGACGTCACCGGCGGATGCTCGAAGTCGTTGCGCAGCAGCTGCACCGGGAAGAGGCGCTCGCCCCGCACCAGTGACTGCACCGCGGAGGACACCGCGTTCACGCCCAGTCCGGCGCGGAAGAGGTACCCCGAGGCCCCCTCGTCGAAGCACTGGGAGATGACCTCCGGCGTGCTCACCGCGGACAAGAGCAGCATGCGCACTTCCAGCCGGCGCTTACGGGCCTCACGCAGCAGGTTGAGCCCCTCCGTCACGGAGCATCCGATGGCGGCTTCGCCGTCGCTCTCCACGTCGAGGATGGCCACCTGCGGTGGATCCGTGCCGAGTCCGTCCAGGAAGCCGCGCACGTCGCGCGTCACCGAAGTGGAATGACCCTCACCCCGAAGCCCATCGGACAAGCCCTGCCAGGCCGCCCATGGTCCTTCGAGAATCGAAATACGAACTGCCGATTGATTCGCTGCCATGCGATGGCCCCCCAGCCGTCGTGGCGAATTGCTTTCAATGCTACCTGTCGACTTCAACCTGCCCCGGAGTCGGTGGAAACGCGGCGGAACTTCCGCCTGTGCTGAGCGTGCGAGAACCGCGCTTCAACTCCATCCGGGGGTCTTGTCAGTGCTGCCCTGCGGACTGCGCTTGCGACTGCCGAACTGGCCCATCCGGGCCGTTCCTCCCTTTCCGTTTCAGGCAATTCCTGCCAACCGAGACCCTAACATCATCCAAGGCCTGTTGCGAACCGCCCCTGTCGGGACTGTCAATTGCGCACGAATCGTATCGAAATCCAGGGCCCTGTCCGTCAGGTCGTGATCGCTGTCGGCCGCGGGACACGCATCCTGCGTCCACATTTCAATGTTTCGCCTGCTGTTTCGCCCTGTGCCCTCGCATGGCGCCAATGCACGGAGATGGCGCGTCCTGGACGCCAAGGGCGTATGCTGTGCGTCCCGCGCGCATGACTCCCTCCGCCCCCGCACCCCACGTCGACGTCGCCACGCCCGAACGCGTGGCGCTCTCCCTGCCCGTGGCCGGCATCGGCTACCGCTGTCTCGCGTGGCTGGTGGACGCGAGCCTGCTGTTCTTCTTCTGGGTGGCGCTCTACTTCGTCATCACGCTGCTGGTGTCCGACGTGCTGGGTGCCTTCCAGGCGCTGTCGGGGCTCACGCAGACATTGCTCGCGGTGGGCCTCTTCGCCACGCAATGGCTGTACTGGACGCTGGCGGAGGTCTTCTTCCATGGACAGACACCCGGCAAGCGCGTGATGCGCATCCGGGTGGTGCGCGAGGATGGCTCGCCGGTGGGCTTCTACGAAAGCGCGGTGCGCAACCTCTGCCGCGCGGTGGACTTCCTGCCGGTGCTCTACGCCACCGGGTGCATCACCATGCTGCTGGACTCGCGGCACCGCCGGCTGGGGGACCTGCTCGCCGGCACCGTGCTGGTGCGCGAGGAGGCCATCGACCTGGACAAGTACACACAAGGTCCCCCGGACGAGGCCGCGTCCGGCACCGCGCCCGCGCCTGGCTCCGCCGTGCAGCGGCCCCTGGACGCGGAGGACGTGGAGCTGGTGCTGGCGTTCCTCGCGCGCGCGCCCGGTCTGGAGCCGGAGGTGCGCCAGCGGCTGGGAGCGCGGCTGGTGGACCGCGTGGGCGCGTCGCTGACGGACGAGGAGCGCGCGCGGGTGCTCCAGTCCCCGGACGCCACGGAGGCCTTCCTGCGCACGCGCGCGAAGGCGGCCCACTGAGATGGCCGTGCCCCTGCCCACGTTCGTCACGCGGCGCCGCCCGGACTGGGACGCGCTCCAGGCACTGCTCACGCGTCAGCGCACGGGCCGCCTGGGCCTGACGGAGCTGCGCACGCTGGACACGCTGTACCGGCGCGCGGCCGCGGACCTGGCGCAAGCCCAGACGTTCTATCCAGGCACGGACGCGCACCGCTTCCTCAACCAGCTGTGTGGCCAGGCGTATGGCGCCATCTACCAGCCCCCGCGCGAGCGCTGGGCCTCCACGCGCGACTTCTTCCGCCGCGACTTCCCCGCCACGCTGCGCCGCGAGGCGCGCTTCGTGGGCGTGAGCGCGGGCCTGCTGGTGCTGGGGCTGCTCCTGGGCGCGCTGGTCGTGACGCTGGAGCCGCGCGGCGCGGAGCTGCTGGTGCCGGAGGGCGTGCGGCGCTACGTGGCGCAGGGGCGCATGTGGACGGACGACCTCCTGTCCGTGGCGCCGCCCAATGCCGTCGCGTCCGGCATCGCGACCAACAACCTCACCGTCACGCTGTTCGCGTTCGCGTCCGGCATCCTGCTGGGCGTGGGGCCCATCTTCACGCTCGTGAACAACGGCGTGCTCATTGGCGCTGTGGGCGCGCTGTGCTTCCGCGAGGGAATGACGGCGGGCTTCCTGGACTTCATCGCCGCGCACGGGCCGGTGGAGCTGTCCATCATCGTCATCGCGGGCGGCGCGGGGCTGATGGTGGGCCAGGCGCTCATCGACCCCGGCGAGCTGCCGCGCGCGCAGGCGCTCCAGGCGCGCGGACGTGAGGCGGTGAAGCTGGTGGTGGGCTGCGCGCCCTTCCTCGCCGGCATCGGCATGGTGGAGGGCTTCATCTCCCCGGGCCACCTGTTCCCCACCTGGGCCAAGGTGGGGCTGGGCCTGTCATTGGGAGCGCTGTTCTGGCTCTACCTGTTGCGCGCGGGCAGGACGGACGCGGGCGTGGCGCGCGTGGGCGAACCGGACGCCATCGCCTCCAGCCGCTTGCGCTGACGGTGCTTGAGGATGCGCTCGTAGGCGGCGTTGAGCTCGCGCATCTGCTCCGCGGAGCCGCCCCGGTCCGGGTGCCGCTCCATGGCCAGCGCGTGGAAGCGCGCGCGGATGACGTCCGGCGGATCCAACGGCGAGACGCCCATCGTCTGGTACGGGCACTGCTCCTGGACGGCGGTGAGCCACTGGTCCAACCGGGCCTTCACCTCCACGAAGCGCGCGTCCGCGTCCGCGGTGTCCTTCACCGGGTGCGTGCGCATCTTCGCGTCCGCGCGGAAGACCTCGCTGTAGGTGCTGGACACCCAGCGGTGGCATGAACCGCACCGGTAGTACTTCACCCGGCTCCCGGGCTGGAGTGTCATCATCACGCCGCAGTGGGTGCACTCCACCGTGACGTTCTCCAGTGTCTGCCAGCTCGCGACCGCCGCACCCATGGTGACTTCGACCTCCGTTCGCAACACGCCTGTAGCAGCGGCAACCTCCCACGTCCGGCGATCCCGTCAAGAAAATGTCGCGGACGACCCAGGGGGCGGCCCCGGTGCGCTGCCGGGCTTCCCGGGTTTCGGGTAGAACGAGGCCCATGCGACCGCTCCTCGCCGCCGCCCTGCTCCTGACCGCCGCCGCGCACGCCCAGGCCCCGTCGGCCCCGGCCGCCGCGCCCAAGGCCTCTCCGAAGCCCGAGAAGGCCCCTGTGGAGA
>NZ_RAVW01000690.1 GCF_003611585.1 Corallococcus exercitus
CCCCCGCCGCGACCCCTGAGAAGGGCGCCGAGGGCAGCTGTGGCGCCGGCTCCTGCGGCTCCGGCTCCTGCAGCGGCAAGAAGTAGTCATCCCCCGGGAGGGCCTGCGTGACAGGTCTCCTCCCAGGCTCGCGGGCGGCGGGAAGGGTTCTTCCTGCCGCCCGTGTTGTTTCCACCCTGCGCAGCCGCAGTCCCGTCTCCCAGCTCCAAGGAGGAGCGCCGCATGCCGTCCCCCCGCTATGCAGACCGCCATGGGTTGAAGCCGCTGGGGGCGGGCATCGGGCTGCGCCGAGACTTCTACGAAGCGCTGCCTCGCACGCCTCGCGCGCTGGACTGGGTGGAGATCATCCCGGAGAACTTCCTCACGCTGGGCGGCCGCTCCCAGCGCGCCCTGGACGCGTGCCGCGAGCGCTGGACGCTGCTGCCGCACGGCGTGGGGCTCAACATCGGCGGGCCGGACGCGCTGGATGACGACTACGTCACCCGCCTGGCCGCGCTGGTGAAGCGCCTGGACGCGCCGTTCTTCTCCGACCACCTGTGCTACTCGCGGCTGGGCGGGGTGCACCTGCACGACCTGTTGCCGCTGCCCTTCACGGAGGCCGCGGTGGAGCACGTGGTGCCGCGCGTGCGCGAGGTGATGGCGCGCGTGGAGCGCCCCTTCCTCCTGGAGAACCCCAGCTACTACGCGGCCATGCCGGGCGGCACGCTGAAGGAGGCGGACTTCCTGCGCCAGGTGGTGGAGGCCGCGGACTGCGGCCTGCTGCTGGACGTGAACAACGTCTGGGTCAACGCGAAGAACCACGGCTACGACCCGCGCGCCTTCGTGGACGCGCTGCCCCTGGAGCGCGTGGTGCAGGTGCACCTGGCCGGCCACGACGTGAGGGAGACCGTCCTCATCGACACGCACGGCGACCGCGTCTGCGACGACGTGTGGGCGCTGTACCGCTACACCCTGGAGCGCACCGGCCCCGTGTCCACGCTGATGGAGTGGGACCAGGGCATCCCGTCCCTCGACGCCGTGCTGGACGAGGCCGACCTGGCGCGCGGCGTGCTCGCGGAGGCCGCGTGATGAAGTCGTCGTTGAAGCACTTCTTCGACAGCATGGACGCGTACCTCGCCGGCTCTCCGGGCGCGGAGGGGTTGCTCAAGCTGTCCGCGTCGCACCCGGGCTGGGACGTGGATCCGGAGCGCATGGCGCTCTACGGCCAGTTCGTGCGCGGCCACGTGCGCTCCACGCTGGAGAAGCTCTTCCCGCTGACGCGCAAGGCGGTGACGCCGGAAGCGTGGGACGCGCTGGTGGACGGCTACACCCGCACGCGGCCCGCGCGGCACTACGAGCTCAACCGCCTGGGGGAAGGCTTCGCGCCCTTCGTCGCGGACGCCGCCGCCGCGAAGGGACTGCCGCCGTTCCTGCCCGCGCTGGCGCGCTTCGAGTGGACGGACTTCGCCGTGTTCGCCTCCGAGGAGGTCATCCCGGAAGCGGTGGAGCGCCTGACGCCCAACCCCACGCTCGCGGTGCTGGAGCAGCCCTACCGGCTCTGCGCGTTCATGCGGGCCCGGGGCGCGGAAGGCGCGCCCGTGGACGGGGAGGAGCTGGCGCTGCTCTGGCGCCACCCGGAGCGGCTGGTGACCTTCTACATGGAGGCCACGCCGCCCGCGCTGCTGGTGCTGAAGATGGCCGTGGAGGGCCTGTCCGAGGAGGCCGTCGTCCAAGCCACCGGCATGCCCGCCGCGGACGTCCATGCGCAGGTGCTGCGCTTCGCGAAGGACGGCCTGGTGCTGCTTCCGGCGGAGTGACCTCCCGTCAGGAGGCGGGCGGTCATGACGCTTCGCGCGGGCCTCCAGCGCGCGGTCCCGTTCAGTGATGAACGTCGTCTTCCGAGCGGTTTCGCCGCAGCACGTCAAGGCTCGGGAGCCCTTCGTGGATCCTTTCGTGAAGACGCATGGGTAGGTTTGCGTCCAACATCGGCAGAAACCACCCGGAGGGTTTTTCCATGAAGAAGACGCTGACCGCCGTGCTGCTGTCGCTGACCCTCGCCGCGCCTGTCATGGCCAAGGACATCGCCGGCGTGAAGTACCCCGACACCGCCACCGTGAACGGCAAGGAGCTGAAGCTCAACGGCGTCGGCCTGCGCAAGAAGGCCATCTTCAAGGTCTACACGGTCGGCCTCTATGTGGAGACCCCCACGCAGGACGCCACCGCGCTGCTCAACGCGGATGAGATCAAGCGCGTGCGCATGTTCATGAAGCGCGACCTCAAGAAGGATCAGATCACCGAGGCCATCGAGAACGGCTTCAAGAAGAACGCCGGCGCCAACCTGCCCAAGCTCCAGGACCGCCTGAACACCTTCAAGAACGCCATCCCCGCGGAGGTGAAGGAGGGCCAGGAGCTCATCCTCACCTACGTCCCCGGCAAGGGCACCAACGTCCACACGAGCGATGGCAAGTCCATTGACGTGGAGGGCAAGGACTTCGCGGACGCGCTCTTCTCCGTGTGGCTGGGCAAGGACCCCGTGGACGACGGCCTCAAGGACGGGATGCTCGGCAAGGAAGACTGACGCACCGCCTGACCCTCGGTCCTTCGCGCGCGCCCCGGGCGTGTCCCTTCTTCACTCGGAGGGACGCTCCCCGGGGCGTCGCCGTTTCGGGGGAACGCCATTGCTTCAATGGTGGACAGCGCGGGGCCCCCCTGTCACACGCCCGTGAGTTGACGCTGGAATGCCCTGTCGCATCCGGCGTTGATGCGCGCCGAGTTGCACACCCCACCCCTGTCCGTGTTGGAGAACGCTGTGAAGCGACTGGCCCTGTTCGCCGCCTCCTGTGTCCTTGGCGCCGCCTGCAAGACGGCGGAGCCCACCCCCGAGCCGCCCCGGGC
>NZ_RAVW01000691.1 GCF_003611585.1 Corallococcus exercitus
CCTCCAGGGCGGGCAGGTCGTCGCCGCGCAGCACGTCGCCGGGGGCGAGCACGACGGCGCGGGTGAGGACGTTCTCCAATTCGCGCACGTTGCCGCGCCAGGGCAGGCGCGTGAGGCGCTCCATCACCTCGTGGGGCACGCGGGTGACGCGCTTGTGGACCTTCTCGTTGATGCGCTCCAGCAGGTGCTTCACCAGCGGGGCGATGTCCTCGCGCCGCTCGCGCAGGGGCGGGATGACGAGCGTGATGACCTTGAGGCGCTGGTAGAGGTCCTCGCGGAAGCGGCCCTGGTCCACCTCGTCCGCGAGGTGGCGGTGGGTGGCGGCGATGACGCGGGCGCGCAGCTTCACGCGCTTGACGCCGCCCACGCGCTCGAACTCGCGCTCCTGGAGGACGCGCAAGAGCTTCGCCTGGAGCATCAGCGACATGTCGCCAATCTCATCCAGGAACACGGTGCCGTCCTCGGCCAGCTCGAACTTGCCGGGCTTGGCGCCCACGGCGCCGGTGAAGGCGCCCTTCTCGTGGCCGAACAGCTCGCTCTCCAGGAGCGTGTCCACGATGGCGGAGCAGTTGATGCCGATGAAGGGGCGGGGCTCGTCGTAGGAGTAGTTGTGGATGACGCGGGCGATGAGCTCCTTGCCCGTGCCGCTCTCGCCGTTGATCAGCACCGTCGCGGTGCTGCTCGCGACCTTGCCAATCTCCTTCACCAGCTGCTGCATGGAGGGGCTGGTGCCCACGATGTCGCCCAGGCGGACGACGGCGTTCTCGCGGTGGACCTCGTCCGCGCGGCGCGACAGCTGGCGGTACTCCAGCGCGCGCTCCACGACGAGGTCCAGGGCGGCCGGGTCCGGGAAGGGCTTGTGGATGTAGTCGAACGCACCGGCCTTCATGGCCCGGATGGTCGTCTCCATGTCGTGGTAGGCGGTGACGAGGATGATGCGCGCGTCGCCGCACAGCCCCTTCATCTCCTCGATGATCTCCAGACCCGTGCGGTCCGGGAGCATCATGTCCAGGATGACCACGCTGGGCATGTTCTCCTGGGCGGCCTTGAGGCCCGCGGCGGCGCTGGTGGCCGTCACGACCTGGTAGCGCGGCTGCCCGTCGTCCTGCTCGATCTCCTCGAAGTGCATCGTGAGGGTTTCGAGCAGTGACACGTCATCGTCGACGATGAGGAGGGTCTCCATGGGGTCCTCAGGCGGCGAACGTCAGCGTGAACACCATCCCTGGCTCCGCACTCCCCTGGGCCGCCACGTCGCCCCCCACACCCGTCATCACCCGCCTGAGGGCGGCCAGGGACAGCCCCGCGCCCCGCGCCAGCCGCGAGCCGAAGGGGTCGAACAGCGAACCCCGCTCCTCCGGGGGCAGGGCCGCCGCTGGATCATCCAGGATGAGGCTGACGTGGCCCGGGTCGGGCTGACGCAGCGTCACCTGGACGCGGCCCTCCTCGGGCAGGCCCATGGCCACGTTGAGCAGGACTTGAGCGAGCACGGGCCTCAACCGGTTGGGATCCACCCGCACGCGGGGCAGGTCCGCCTCTTCCTTCACATCCACCTCGATGCGGCGCTCGGCCAGCTCCGGGGCCACCATGGCGGTCGCTTCCTGGACGACCGAGCGCAGGGCATGGGCGTCCAGGTTCGCGGCGCTTTCACGGCCGTACTCGGAGAGCAGCCACAGCATGCGCTCCATGGTCCGGATCTCCCGGTTGGCGATGGTGAGCCGCCGCTTGTCCCGGTCCGACAGGCCGGTGTTCCGGGCCAGCGTCTGCACCGCCATCTTCACGGAGGAGAGCGGGTTGCGGATCTCATGGCTGAGCGACGACGACAGCTTGGAGATCTGCACCGGCGGGGCGCCCTCCAGCACGGTGCCCAGGTCGAGCACGCCCGCGGCGGCCTCCTCGCCGTCCATGCCCAGCACGAGCCGCAGGTGGGACGCGGGCGGGTTGCCGGTGGGGCCGCCGGGGGAGACGGTGACGAACTCCACCGCGCGGCGGTCCTCTCTGGCGCGCGCATCCAGCTCGCGGGCGCGCTCCTGGGAGACGCCGAGCACCGTATGCAGGGGCATGCCCACGAGCGCCTTGGCGTCGCGGCGCAGCACCTGGGCGCAGTCCCCCTCGGCACGTGTCACCCGGAGGTGGGGGGACCAGGCGAGCTGCGCGGCTTGCAGGAGTTGGGCGTTCATTGGTGGACCTGAAACATACCGGGTAACGTCGAGTGCTGTCCCTATGACCCGCACCCCACGTCCTCCGAAGAACCTTGTGGCCGCCCTTCTGTTCCTGTCCGGGGCCACGGCGCTCGTCTACGAGCTGGTCTGGTCCAAATACCTGGGGAACGTGCTGGGTAACAGCGGGCAGGCGCACGCCGTCGTGCTGGCCACGTTCATGGGGGGCCTGGCGCTGGGTGCGTTTGTCTTCGGGCGGACAGCGGACCGGGTGAAGAGCCCGCTGGCCCTCTACGGCGTGCTGGAGCTGGGCGTGGGCCTGTACGCGCTGGCGTTCCCCTCCGTCCTGGGCGCGCTGGAGCACCTGTGGCTGGCCCTGGCGCCCCACGTGCCGGAGGGGGCGAGGGTGGCGCCGCGCCTGCTCGTGTCCTCGCTGTCGCTGGTGGTGCCCACGCTGCTCATGGGCGGCACGCTGCCGGCGCTGGTGCGCCACTTCGCGGCGAGCCTCGCCGGGGTGCGCCGGGAGCTGGCGCGGCTGTATGCCATCAACAGCCTGGGCGCGGCGGTGGGCGTGTACGTGGCGGGCACGCGGCTGGTGCCGCTGGTGGGCCTGTCCGCGTCCGCGCAGATCGCCGCCGGACTCAACGTGTTCCTCGCACTGGCGGCGTTGGCGCTGGCCCGGCAGCACCCACCGGTGGTGGTGGTGGGGGC
>NZ_RAVW01000692.1 GCF_003611585.1 Corallococcus exercitus
CTCTTCGTCGATGGCCACCTTGCGCGTCATGGTGGCCTGCTTCTCTGCCCGGGTGCCAGTGCCGTCGCACGCAGCGACCGGGCGAACGCACGCTGATCAACTCGCTATATGAGGGGATCCCTCAGGTACAGCTCGGCGGCCCCTGTCAGCGGCCCTCCTCGACCCCTCTGCATCAGCCCTCACCCTCAACACCCCTCCCATTCGTCCTATGCGTTCGCGACTACACGGCCCAGGGCCGAGGCACACACACCGAATCCAGGCCTCGCGCGGCGGAAGACCAACCTTCCCTGCCTAAAACGCAAACCTGCACATATACAACCCACGGAGGGGGCCGCTTCGACTCAGTTGATATGAAAACCCTTAAGCGTTGTCTTTGCGGGCGCCATCAGACAACGGGGGATGTCCTGTTCACGCACTCACACTACGTTCCGATCTTGAAAGGGAAGCGCGGAGAGTACAGCGCGCTGAAGGAGTTGTACCCGAACGACTTGGCAGGACTTACGCCAGTCATTGAGGTGCCGCCCGTCGACTGGAACTGGGACGATGACGTGGCGAAGAAGACGGAGTTCGCCCACCTCACTTCCACGGTCGATAACCTGGTCAAGTACTGGGGCACGGACCGGCCCCTTTTCGTCGACGTGGAGACGGCGGACCTGAGCGACGCCGTCGAAGGCGACCCTGCTGGCCGAAGCCCTATCACGTGCCTTTTCGACCTCGCCCGCAGCAAGGGGCTGAAGCTCATCCCCGTGCTCGTGTCGACGGCGGACCCGGCCTCAATCGCGGCCGTCGCTGGCGCCTCAGCGAAAGACCAGCGCGGCGCGATGCTGCGCATCGTGAAAGACCACTTCTTCTCGCCCAATCTGCCGGCCCTGTTGACCAGCCGTGCTGGCCAACTCTCGCTCACGCCGAGCATGTTGGACCTGCTCATCGATCTGGAGGACGTCGACTCGGGTGCGGTGCAAGCCTACGTCGCCAGCGTCCCGATTCTCCTCGCGGCGCTTCCGCACCTGCCCACGTGGCGAACGCTTACGCTGGCGAGCTGCGCCTTCCCGGAGACCCTTGGGGCATTCACCGTTGGCGCTATCGGACGGACGCCGCGCGTGGACTGGCTGCTCTGGCGGCAGGTCTGCTCGCGCCTTGCTCCCGGGACCCGCAAGCCCACGTTCGCCGACTACGGGATCTCCTTCACGACCCTTGCGGAGATTGACCCGCGCGTCCTCAAGACGCCGCAGAACATCCGGTACACAGCCGACGCTGAGTGGCTGATTTTCAAGGGCGTCAACTTTAAGAAGAACGGTGGCGCGGGATTCATCGGCCTGTGCCAGCAACTGATCGCCCAGCCCGAGTTCATGGGGGCAGGCTTCAGCGAGGGTGACAGGTACATCGCCGGCTGCGCGACAGGCACCGAGAAGCCCGGCAACCCTGAGACGTGGCGGCGCGTCGGAACGAACCACCACCTCACGTTCGTCGTTCGTCAGATCGCCATCGCGTCCGCGACTTCAGCGCCAGCCGCACCCGGTTCTTCAACTGGTCATGGGGGAGCGACGCCGTAAGGCGCTCGTAGAGGACGGGCCGGGGCTTACTGCGGACACCAGCAGCGGCCCCGATGTCCTCTAACAACCGGAGCGCCTCGTCACGCCAGAGCAACCGCGCGACGGAGAGCGGTTGCTGCTCTGGGTTGGGGCGAGGAGCACGGTGGACCTCGACGGCCACCGTGCCGTCATCACGGGTTGTCGCCGCCAGCACGCCCCACCACTCCGGGATGAGCACCAGGGCCTTTTCGAGGTGCTTCCGCCCCACCACCAGCGTCGCCTTGTCCAGTACAGCGCTGTACGCCGTCACTTGGCGCGGCAGTCGCTCCAAGGTGTCGCGATCGCTCTTGAGTTCGTACCCGTGCAGTTCACCGTTAACGACGGCGACATCCACGCGAACATCGCCGTGCTCCAACCCAAGCTCGTCCAGGATAAGCGTGTCGGACTCGCCTGCATGGGCGGCGCGCAGGTCCCGCAGCAGTGCGGTGCGGACATCGATATCGCGCATACTCAGCCCTCATAGTTCAACAACCCCGGGATGAGCGATAACCTTCAGCGTCGCGAAGTTCACTGTCCCCCTACAGGATGAAAACTTGGTCACCCATGTCCCAGGCGGGCGACCAACCCCGCACGCGACGGCCCACTCCGGCGGTCAAGAGCGGGCCGCCAGCACTGCAGGCCGAAAGTCCAGCGGGCGCCGATGCCGGCCATCCGTTCGTGCCCGTTAGCTTCCGCGAAACCGAAGAGGCCCAGATTCTGCCGGATCCTCGCCCCGCCCTCCAGGCGCGCGTAGGCGCCCGTGAGGGAGGAGACGCCCGCCTGGGCCTCCAGGTTAGCCGGTCCGCACCGGCACGTCGCTCAGCACCCGCGACAGCCCCGCTCCCCCAAGAGAAGGCGGAGCCGGAGGAGAAGAGCCCGTCGTTTGCCGCGACGGTGGAGGAGCCGAAGAAGCAGTGCACGCCACGATTGGACTTTCGCGGGGCTGCTACGCAGGACGTTCGCGCTGGACGTGTGGGCCTGCGTGAGGTGTGGCGGCAGGCGTCGGGTGCTGGCGTACCTGACACAGCTCCCTGTGGGGTGAGCGCCATTCTGGAGCACCTGGGACTGCCCTCTGGGCCTGTGAAGCGGGCCCCAGCACAGGGCCCACCGCAATTGGCGGGGTGTTGAGGCTCAAGCAATCGCGCTGCTCCTGAAGCTCACGCCCCCTGCTGCCCCCTTGCTGGAGGGGTGTCTGGTTTGGCGTGTGCCCAAAGCAGGCTGCACCGCCTCTTCCTCGGCCTGGCGCACAGCTCGGCGGCACCCGTCAGCGGCCCTCCCGCC
>NZ_RAVW01000693.1 GCF_003611585.1 Corallococcus exercitus
CCCGATTTCCAGCGCCGCCCCCCTCCCCATCCGCGTGTTCGTCGTGGAGGACCAGACCAAGATCTTGAAGAACCAGCTGCGCCTCTTCGAAGGCCACCCGGACATCGACATCGTGGGCACCGCGCTGTCGGGCGAGGCCGCGATGGAAGAAGTCGAGCGCGCGAACCCGGACGTGCTGCTGCTGGACCTGGGGCTGCCGCGAATGAGCGGCATCGACGTCACGCGTGAGGTGAAGGCGCGCTTCCCGAAGATGGAGATCCTGATCTTCACCATCTTCGACGAGGAGGACAAAGTCCTCGAGGCCGTGAAGGCAGGCGCGTCCGGCTACCTGCTCAAGGGCGCCACGGTGGACAAGATCGTGGAGGCCATCAAGGAGGTGCGCGCGGGCGGCACGGTCATCCAGCCGAACCTGGCGCGGCGCCTCTTGCGCCACTTCCGCGTGGAGCCGGACACCGCGCCCGTGCCCACCGAGCCGCTGCCCGTGGCGCCGTCCGCCGCGGAGGCCACGGCCGCGGATGCGTCCGCGCATGAGCCGCTGCTCAAGCCGCTGTCGGACCGGGAGCGGGAGATCCTCCAGCTCATCGCCAAGGGCGTGTCCAACAGCGAGGCGGCCCGGCTGCTGTCGCTCTCCAAGGCGACCATCCGCACGCACCTGGAGCACATCTACCGGAAGCTCGAGGTGACGAACCGCGTGGAGGCCGTCACCGAGGGCATCCGCAAGGGCCTCATCTCCGTCTAGTAGCGGGCCCTGATGGGTCGGGCCGCTTCTTTTCACGGACGACGCGGTGCGTGGCTTCTATGGTGGGGAGTCTTCCTTCCCCACTCACAGGAGCCCCACCATGGACGTCCGCGCCGCCGTCGCCTTCGAGGCCGGCAAGCCCCTGAGCATCGAAACCGTGCACCTGGAGGGCCCCAAGGCGGGCGAGGTGCTGATCGAGCTGAAGGCCACCGGCCTGTGCCACACCGACGAGTTCACCCGCTCCGGCGCGGACCCGGAGGGCCTGTTCCCCGCCATCTTCGGCCACGAGGGCGCGGGCATCGTCGTGGACGTGGGCGCGGGCGTCACCAGCGTGAAGAAGGGCGACCACGTCATCCCGCTCTACACGCCGGAGTGCCGCGGCTGTAAGTCGTGCCTGTCGCGCAAGACGAACCTGTGTACGGCCATCCGCGCCACCCAGGGCAAGGGCCTGATGCCGGATGGCACCAGCCGCTTCCGCCTGGGCAAGCAGATGATCCACCACTACATGGGCTGCTCCACGTTCGCGAACTACACGGTGCTGCCGGAGATCGCCGTGGCGAAGATCCGCGAGGACGCCCCCTTCGACAAGGTCTGCTACATCGGCTGCGGCGTCACCACGGGCGTGGGCGCCGTCGTCTACACCGCGAAGGTGGAGGCCGGCGCGAAGGTCGTCGTCTTCGGCCTGGGCGGCATCGGCCTGAATGTCGTGCAGGCCGCTCGCATGGTGGGCGCGGACATGATCGTCGGCGTGGACCTGAACCCCGCTCGCAAGGAGATCGCGGAGAAGTTCGGGATGACGCACTTCGTGAACCCGAAGGAAGTGGAAGGCGACCTCGTCCCGTACCTCGTCAACCTCACCGGCGGCGGCGCGGACTACAGCTTCGAGTGCATCGGCAACGTGAAGACGATGCGCCAGGCGCTGGAGTGCTGCCACCGCGGCTGGGGCGAGAGCATCATCATCGGCGTGGCGGGCGCGGGGCAGGAGATCAGCACCCGGCCGTTCCAGCTGGTCACCGGCCGCGTGTGGAAGGGCAGCGCGTTCGGTGGGGCTCGCGGCCGCACGGACGTGCCGAAGATCGTCGACTGGTACATGGACGGGAAGATCCAGGTGGACCCGCTCATCACCCACACGCTCAAGCTGGAGGAGATCAACCACGGCTTCGACCTGATGCACGAGGGCAAGTCCATCCGCAGCGTGGTGAAGTACGCATGAGCGCGGCGGCTCCAACGCTCGTCAGCGAGCACGCATGCTTCGGAGGGACGCAGTCCTTCTGGAAGCACCCGTCCGAGGCCTGCGGCGGTGAGATGCGCTTCAGCGTCTACACGCCGCCCCAGGCGAAGCACGGCAAGGTGCCGGTGCTGTACTACCTGGCCGGCCTCACCTGCACGGAGGAGACCTTCCCCACCAAGGGCGGCGCGCAGCGCGTGGCGGCCGAGCTGGGGCTGATGCTCGTGGCGCCGGACACCAGTCCTCGCGGCGCGGGCATCCCGGGGGAGGACGCGGACTGGGACTTCGGCACCGGCGCGGGCTTCTACCTGGATGCCACGCAGGAGCCGTGGAAGGCGCGCTACCGCATGGGCACGTACGTGACGAAGGAGCTGCCCGGGATTATCGGCGCGCACTTCCCCGCGCGCATGGACCGCGAGGGCATCTTCGGCCACTCCATGGGCGGGCACGGCGCGCTCGTGACGGCGCTCCGGAACCCGGGCCGGTACAGGTCCGTGTCCGCGTTCGCTCCCATCGGGGCTCCCATCCGCAGCCCCTGGGGCAAGAAGGCCTTTGGCGGCTACCTGGGGCCGGATGAGCAGGCGTGGCGCGAGTACGACGCCACGGAGCTCCTGAAGGCGGGCCGGCGCGTGCCGGCGCTGCTCGTGGACCAGGGGACGAAGGACAAGTTCCTGCCGGATCAGCTGCACCCGCACTTCCTCAAGGAGGCCTGCGAGGCGGCGGGCCAGCCCCTCACCCTGCGCATGCAGGAGGGCTACGACCACGGCTACTACTTCGTCTCCACGTTCATGGAAGACCACCTGCGCCACCACGGCGCGGCGCTGAACGCGGGCTGAAAAGCAGCCCCCGCGCCCCGGGCATCCACGGCCC
>NZ_RAVW01000694.1 GCF_003611585.1 Corallococcus exercitus
TCCCCATCCCCATCCCCATCCAACGTCCACCCATCCGCCAACCCTCCCGCAGGCAAACCTGCGGACGACCCCCTGCCGTTGCAAGCGTCCGGCGTGCGGAGGGGTGTTGGCTTCTGGATGGCGAAGGCTACGCGGGGAAGGTGGCGGCCACGGCGTGCACGTGGTCGCGCACCAGGGCGCGGGCGGCGAGCAGTGCCGGCGCGTCCAGGGGCGTGTAGCCCAGGCACAGCACCACGTCGTCCTCGGGGGCGGCGCGCGTGCCCAGCGCCGCGTAGTCGAGCGAGCGCGGGGTGGGTTCACCTTCCGTGTCATGGGCGAAGCGGCCGAACACGGTGGCCTGTCCGTCGCGGCCGGGGGCCGTCTCCTTGAGGGCGAAGAGGCGGCGCACGGCGGCGAGCGAGTCGGGGCGCTCGCGCAGGACGTCCGGGGACGCGGGGCCTCCCAGCTCCCATTCCAGGAGCTTCAGGCAGCCGCGCACGAACTCCACGTCGGTGATGACCAGCCCGTAGAGGTACCAGTCCGCGCACGCGGCCTGAACCAGCCGGGCCTGCGCGTCGGTGAGCCAGCCGAAGGACGGACAGGTGAAGGATTCACAGACGGTGGCGCGATAGACGCCGCAGTCGCGCAGGTCCGTGCCGCCCGTCACCAGGGGATGGCCCAGGCAGCCCACGCGCTGGTGCTCCGCGTCCAGGAAGCCCAGCAGGGGACACACCCGCACGATGGGGAAGAGGGCCGGGGCGTCGCGGTTCGCGGTGAGCTCGCGCGCGGCCTCGGCGTAGGCCTCGGGGGTGTGGGGTGTGCGGGAGAGCCGCTCCGTCTGCACCTGGAGTCTCCGGGTCAGCGCCGCGCGCGAGTGGTCCTGGAAGTTGTAGAGGCCGCAGCAGGCGCCGCACGAGGCGCCCCTTCCGGGCTGGCACAGGTGGAAGGAGACGGACATGTCAGAACCAGTCCGGGCGCATGCGCGCGTAGGAGTCCTCGCCCGTGCGGCACAGGTGGGCGAGCAGCGGTACGCGCGGCACCTCCACCGCGAACCAGTACTGCGCGGCGGCGAGCTTGCCCTCGTAGAAGGCGGTGTCCTCCGCGGAGGGCGTGCGCGCCAGGCCCTCCTTCGCGGCGGCGGCCTGCGCGAGCCAGCGCCACGCCACGGCCACCACGCTGAAGAGCTCCAGGAAGTCCGTGCTGTGGCGGAGCATCACGTCCACCTCGCCCGCCATGCCGCGCGCGCCCAGCTCCAGCGTGAGGGCGGTGGCCTGCTGGAGCGCGTCCTCCAGCGCGTCGCTCCACGCGGGCTCCACGCCGGCGGCGTGGGCGCGGGCGGTGGTGGCCCGCACCTCCTCGTCGAGCGCCTGGAGCGCGGCGCCGCCCTCCGCCACCGCCTTGCGCCCGAGCAGGTCCAGGCCCTGGATGCCGGTGGTGCCCTCGTGGATGCTGTTGAGCTTCTGGTCGCGCAGCCACGCTTCCGGGAGGTACTCGCTGGAGTAGCCGTAGCCACCGTGAATCTGGAGCGCGAGCGCGTTGGATTCGAAGCCCCTCTCCGCGGGGAACGTCTTGGCGATGGGCGTGAGCAGGTCCAGGAGCAGGTGCGCGCGCTTGCGCGTGGCCTCGTCCGGCGCGTGGTTGGCGAGGTCCGCCTGCGTGGAGGTGGTGAGCAGGAGCGCGAGCCCGCCCTCCACGATGGCCTTCTGGCGCAGCAGCATGCGGCGCACGTCGGCGTGTTCGATGATGGGGGACTGGGCGCGCGTGGTGTCGCGGATGCCGGCGGGGCGGCCCTGGGGGCGCTCGCGCGCGTAGGCGAGCGACTGCTGGTAGGCGACGGCGGCGGTGGACACGGCGTTGAGGCCCACCATGATGCGCGCCTCGTTCATCATCTGGAACATGCAGGCGAGCCCGCGTCCGGGCTGGCCCACGAGCCAGCCGTGACAGTCATTGGCGTCACCGAAGTTGAGGACGAGGCTGGGCAGGCCGCGCCAGCCGATCTTGTGGATGACGCCGGCCACCTGCACGTCGTTGGGGACGAGCGTGTCGCCCTCCGGCCTCTTCGCGGGCACGGCGAAGAGGGACACGCCGCGCGTGCCGCCCTCCGCGCCCTCGATGCGGGCGAGGGTGAGGTGCACGACGTTGTCGGTGAAGTCCTGGTCGCCGCCGCTGATGAAGATTTTCGAGCCCTGGAGGCGGTAGGAGCCGTCCGGCGCGGGCGTGGCGCGCGTCTTCACGTCCGCGAGGCTGCTGCCGGCCTGGGGCTCGGTGAGGGCCATGGTGCCGGTCCACTCGCCGCGGTACAGCCGGGCCATGAAGGTGTCGCGCAGGAAGGGCGTGCCGAAGACCTCCAGCAGGTGCGCGGCGCCGAGCGTGAGGCCCAGGTAGCCATAGGCGCTCAGGTTGGCGGCCATGAGGTAGGCGCTGGCCACGGCGTGCACGGTGAGGGGGAGCTGCTGGCCGCCGACCTCCGGAGGGCGGGTGGCGGTGAGCAGGCCCAGGTCGACCATGCCGGCGTAGAGCGAGCGCATGGCGGGATGCACGCGCACGCGGCCGTGTTCGAAGACGGGCGGGGCGGTGTCCATGGGCCGGTAGGTGGGGGCGAGCACCTCGCGGGCGAAGCGCCGGGTGCTGTCCAGGAGGAGCGCGAAGGTGTCGCGCGAGTGCTCCTGGAAGGCGGGCAGCGCGCAGAGCGCGGTGGTGTCCAGCGCCTCGTAGAGCTGGAAGTCCACGTCGCGGTCCGACAGCAGGGGGTTGGGGCGGGGCACGCTCATGCCCCGATTCCCTACCAGGACGCGATGTTGTCGTCGAAGTCGTCGTGCGGCGGGCATTCACCGGCGGACGTGGGCGGGGCGG
>NZ_RAVW01000695.1 GCF_003611585.1 Corallococcus exercitus
GCTGGGGGTTGGGCGGGACGGCTTCGAAGGGCGGCGCCCAGGCCACCCAGGGCAGTTGCTGGAGCGTCACCTTCTTGGGCAGCCGGGCCTTGAGCTCCTTGGACACGAAGACGCCGTTGGGAACCTCCAGCGTGTCCACGAGCTTGAGGTCCGCGCTCGTGGGAGGCCGCCCGCGCAGCGCGAGGTCCGCCTCGCCGCGCCCCAGGTCGAGGTATTGAATCTGCGACTGCACCTCCAGGCGCAGGCCCGGGTGCTTCTGGGCGACGAAGGCGGCGAAGGGGGCCACGAAGTCGAAGCTCATGTAGGGCGTGGCCGTCACGCGCACGATGCCCCGGGGTGAGCTGTCCGCGGACTCCGCCGCGCGGTGCAGCTCCCCGGCCCACTCCGCCATCTTCTTCGCGGGCACGAGCAGCCGCTCGCCCGCGGATGTGAGCGCCGCGCCATCCACGCTCCGGCGGAACAGCGCCGAGCCCACCGCGTACTCCAGCGCGGCCAGCCTCCGGCTCACCGTGGGCTGACCGATGCGCAGCCGCCGCGCCGCCGCGCTGAAGCTGCCCGTCTCCGCGATGGCGAGGAACAGCCGGGCGTCGTCCCAGGAGATATCCATGAATGGATGGCATCATGCCGTTTTCGCCAATTTCCATCCACAAGCGCATCCCGCATCTTGCCGCCTGTCCCGAACGCCCGGTGCCCCGGGCCCGGCAAGAAGGAGTCCCCGCCATGAAGTCGTCCCTGCTCGCGCTCTGCCTGTCCGTCATGGGTTTCACCACCGGCTGCGCTACCTCCTCCCACGGCGTCCAGAGGTCCGCGCTCGGCGTGACGCGGCCCGCGGACGCGCTGCTCGCGCAGCTGGACGTGCCCGGGCCGGTGGAACTGGAGACCGTGACGTCGTGCGATTGGGCCGTGGACAGAAGCGGCCTCATCAACCTGGACCACCCGACGGCGAAGGCGGCACACCTGGAGGACGGGGACGAGCCCGTCCAGGTCTTCTTCCATGCGCTGCGCCACCCGACGCGAGGGCTGTACATCGTGGACACCGGGGTGGAGACGGCGCTGCGCGACGCGCCGGACCGCTCGGCGATGCGCGGCATCGTCCTGAGCGCGATGCACATGGAGAAGATGAAGGTGCTGGCGCCGCTGGGCGAGTGGCTGGCGAAGCAGCCCCAGCCGCTCTCCGGCGTCTTCCTCACGCACCTGCACCCGGATCACATCAGCGGCATGGCGGACGCGCCGGCGGGGACGCCCGTCTTCACCGGCCCGGGTGAGGCGGGCAGCCGCGCCTTCGTGAACCTGCTGGTGCAGGGCGTCACGGACCGCGCGCTGGAGGGCAAGCCCGCGCTGTCGGAGTGGAACTACACGGCCGACCCGAAGGGCCTCTTCGACGGCGCGGTGGACGTCTTCGGGGACGCTTCCGTGTGGGCGCTCTGGGTGCCGGGGCACACGCCGGGCAGCACCGCGTACCTCGTGCGCTCCACGAAGGGGCCGGTGCTGCTGCTGGGAGACGCCAGCCACACGCGCTGGGGCTGGGAGCACGACGTGGAGCCGGGCTCCTTCACGCAGGACGGGCCCCGGGGCCTGGAGAGCTTCAGGAAGCTGCGCGCGTTCGTCGCGGCGCACCCGGAGGTGGAGGTGCGCTTCGGCCACCAGCACTGAGGCCTTCCAGGCCTCCCCGGAACGCACGGCGGTACGCGAGGGGGCTGGTGGCGACGAAGCGCTGGAAGTGTTCGCGGAAGGTGGTGAGCGAGCCGAAGCCCACCTTCGCCGCGATGGCCTCCACGGACTGGCTGGTGGTCTCCAGCAGGTGCTGCGCGCGGCGCACGCGAGCGTGGAGGAGCCACTGGAGGGGCGTGGTGCCGGTCTGCTCCCGGAAGTGGCGGCTCAGGGTGCGCTCGCTCATCGCCGCCTTCCGCGCGAGGGCCTGGAGCGTGAGCGGCCGGTGCAGGTGGTCCTCCATCCAGTGCAGCAGCGGCTCCAGCGACGCGCCTTCGGGCGCGGGGGGCACGTGGGTGATGAACTGGGACTGGCCGCCGTCCCGCTCCAGCGGCATCACGGCCAGCCTCGCCGTGTCCGCCGCCACCGCGGCGCCATGGTCGCGTCGCACCAGGTGCAGGCAGAGGTCCAGCCCCGCCGCCGCGCCCGCGGAGGTGAGGAGCTGGCCGTTGTCGACGTAGAGGACGTTCGGATCCACCTGGATGGCGGGATGGCGCCGGGCCAGCTCCTCCGCGGCCATCCAGTGCGTGGTCGCGCGCAGCCCGTCGAGCAGCCCCGTCGCAGCCAGGAGGAACGCCCCCGTGCAGATGGACGCGATGCGAGTGCCCCGGCCCGCCGCCGCGCGGAGCGCCTTCAGGAGCGCGGGAGGGACGGGCGCGGAGAGGTCCATGATGCCGGGAAGGAAGATGGTGTCCGCGCGCGCCAGCGAACCCAGGCCATGGTGGGTCTTCACCCGGAACGCGCCCGCGTGGACCTCCGGGGTCAGGCCGCAGACGCGGACCTGGTAGCCGGGGCCACCGAAGGGCAGCCGCACGTGGCGGAAGACCTCGGTGGGGATCGAGAGGTCAAAGGGAACCACTCCATCCAGCGCGACGATGGCCACGGTGTGCATGGCGGGAAGATGCCAGGACGGGGGTGTTCCCGCCAAGCCGGCCCGTGGCGGGAAGCCGTCGAAAGATGGCGTTTCCGCCACTCACGGTGCGTGGGGAGTGCGTGGCATACGGGCGGGGTGTGACGGATGCACGGTGAGGGTTTCCGCGTGTTGATCTACCGCTTGCTGCTCCTGCTGAAGTTCGTGGGCGTGGTGCTCTACGGGGGCGGGC
>NZ_RAVW01000696.1 GCF_003611585.1 Corallococcus exercitus
TGCGCATGTCTCGTGGGCTCGGAGAGGTGTATAAGAGACAGGGGCCACCTGTCCTTCGAGTGGCTTCATGTCCGTGCTCCCCTTTCACGCGCCACCTTGCACGCCCAATCCTGACAACCCCTGTCATGATTCCCGGCCCAGGCTGCACCGCTCCTCAAGCCCGGAGGACCCATGCGCGCGGATCGCCTCGTCCACCTCTTGATGCGCCTCCAGGCCCGCCCGCGCAGCACCGTGGGCGAGCTGGCGCGCGAGCTCCAGGTCTCCAGCCGGACCGTGCACCGCGACCTCGACGCCCTCTCGACGTCGGGCGTCCCCGTGTACGCCACGCGGGGAGCGGCGGGCGGCGTGGCGCTGATGGAGGGCTGGCGCACGCAGCTCACCGGGCTCACCCGTCCGGAGCTCCAGGCCCTGGCCACGGTGGGAGCCCCCGGAGCCCTCGACGACCTGGGCCTGTCCACGCCGCTGCGCACGGGCCTGGTGAAGCTGGCGGCGGCCCTCCCCGCCCTCCAGCAGCCCGCGCTGGAGCACGCGCGCCAGCGGCTCCACGTGGACGCCTCCGGGTGGTTCACCGGCCGCGAGCCCCTGCCGCACCTGGGCAAGCTGCGCGACGCCGCCTGGCAGGACCGCCGCGTGTCGCTGAGCTACCAGGACTTCGACGGCGCCCGCTCCCGCCGGACGGTGGACCCCTACGGGCTCGTCATCAAGGCGGACCGCTGGTACCTCGTCGCCGGGACGGACAAGGGCCCCCGCGTCTTCCGGGGCGGCCGCATTGGCGACGTGCGGCTGCGCCCGCAGGGCTTCACCCGCCCCCACGGCTTCGATCTGCCCGTGTTCTGGAAGGACTGGTGCGCGAAGTTCGCCGTGGAGCGCCCCCGCTACGACGTCACCCTCTCCTGCACGCAGGAAGGCGAAGCGGCGCTGCGGAGGCTGCGTCCCCCGGCCGACGGTGAGCGCATCGACAAGGCGCCCGCGGCACGCGGTGGGAAGCGGAAGGTGACGCTGGACTTCGAGCGGGAGTCCATCGCGGTCTCCCAGCTGTGCGAAGTCGGGGCGGGCGTGGAGGTGCTCGCCCCGGAACCGCTGCGCCAGAGGTTGGCCGCGCTGGCGGCCTCACTCCAGGCGCTCTACGGCGGGCCCGGCCAGAAGAGGCCGGGCCGCCGCGCCCGCTAGAAGTGCAGCGGGTGACCCAGCGTGGCCTCGGCGCCCTCGTGCATGATCTCGGAGAGCGTCGGGTGCGCGTGGATGGTGTGGGCCAGCTCCTCGGTGGTGATCTCCAGCTTCATGGAGACGCAGGCCTCGGCGAGCAGCTCCGTGGCGTGCGGCCCGATGATGTGGATGCCCAGCACCTCGTCGTACTTCCGGTCGGAGACGATCTTGATCATGCCGATCGACTCGTTGGAGATGGCCGACTTGGTGACGGCGCCGAAGGGGGCGATGCCCACCTTCACGTCGTAGCCGCGCTCCTTGGCCTTCTTCTCCGTGAGGCCCACGGACGCCACCTCGGGGTAGCAGTACGTGGCCGACGGGGTCAGGTCGTAGTTGATGGGCGCGGGGTTCTTCCCGGCGATGTGCTCCACCACCATCACGCACTCGGCGCTGGCCATGTGCGCCAGCATCGGCGTGGGGATGACGTCGCCAATGGCGTAGACGTTGGGCTCGCTGGTGCGGCACAGCGTGTCGACCTTGATGAAGCCGCGGTCGGTCTGGATGGACGTCTTGTTGAGGCCCACGTCCTCGGTGACGGGCGCGCGGCCCACCGCCGACAGGAGGATCTCCGCCTCCAGCGTCTTCGTCTCCTCGCCCACCTTCATGGTGACGCGCACGCCGTCCGCCGTGTGCTCCACCTTCTGCACCGCGGAGCCCGTGTGCACGTCGATGCCGCGGCGGCGGAAGATCTTGTCCAGCTCCTTGGAGATGTCCGCGTCCTCGATGGGGAGCAGCGCGGGCATGTACTCCACGATGGCCGTCTTGCTGCCCACGTGGTTGAACACGGAGGCGAACTCGCAGCCCACCGCGCCCGCGCCCAGGACGATGATGCTCTTGGGGATGCGGTCGATGGTCAGGATGGAGTCACTGTTCATCACCCGCTTGTGGTCCACCTGCACGTTCGGCAGGGACTTGGGCACGGAGCCCGTGGCGATGATGATGTTCTTCGTCTCCAGGGTCTGCTTGGAGCCGTCCTCCGCCGTCACCTCCACCTTGCCCTTGCCGGAGATGCGACCGTGGCCCTTCACCACGGTGATCTTGTTCTTCTTCATCAGGAAGTCGATGCCGTTGGCACCCTTGGTGACGACCTTGTCCTTGTGCTTCTGGGCGTTGGCCCAGTTCACGGTGGGGTTCGCCACGTCGATGCCGAAGTCGGACGACTCCTTGATGTGGTGGAAGAGCGACGCCGTCCACAGGAGCGACTTGGTGGGGATGCATCCGCGGTGCAGACACGTCCCGCCCAGGCGCTTGTCCTTTTCGATGATGGCCGTCTTCAGCCCGAGCTGGGCCGCGCGGATGGCGCCCACATAGCCGCCAGGACCCGAGCCGATGATCACCACGTCGAAAGTCTCAGCCACACACGCCTCCGGTCATTTTTGCGGATGGAACTCGCGGGCGCTGATAACCCCCGGTCCCGGTTGGAATCAAGGAGTTTGCTCGTGCGTCGCTTCCCGCTCCACACGCTTCTCTTGATGCTAGTAGCGCTGCTGGCGTTCGCGCGCCTCTATTACGTGTCGCATCAAGCCCCGCCCGCTCCAGCCCCCGGGCAGGCACCGGCCGCGACGCCGGTGCCTGCCCGGGGGCTGGAGCCTGTCTCTTATACAC
>NZ_RAVW01000697.1 GCF_003611585.1 Corallococcus exercitus
CCTGACGGTCGAGCCCCTGACGAACCTGCCGCCCCAGCGCCTCATCTACGGCGTCCCCGCGCCGCCGCCTTCCGCCAACAGCCACCCCCTCACCATCGGCAGCCTGCGCCGCGGTGGTGGCGGTGGCAGCGGCACCGGTGGCGGTCGCTGAAACCCTTTCGCAGTAGCCCTTCCCTCCCCTCCTCTGCCGCCGCTCGTGACGGAGACACCGATGCCTGACTTCCTTGGACATGCCGAGAACCCGCTGCGCGAAGAGGAATGGGCGCGCCTCAACGAGACGGTGATCCAGGTGGCGCGCCGGTCGCTGGTGGGCCGCCGCATCCTGGACATCTACGGGCCGCTGGGCGCCGGCGTGCAGACCGTGGCCTACGACGAGTTCCAGGGCGTGTCCCCGGGCGCGGTGGACATCGTCGGGGAGCAGGAGACCGCGATGGTCTTCACCGACGTGCGCAAGTTCAAGACCATCCCGATCATCTACAAGGACTTCCTGCTGCACTGGCGGGACATCGAGGCGGCGCGCACGCACAACATGCCGCTGGACGTGTCCGCCGCCGCCGGCGCCGCCGCGCTGTGCGCTCAGCAGGAAGACGAGCTCATCTTCTACGGCGACCAGCGCCTGGGCTACGAGGGCCTGATGACGGCCAACGGCCGCCTCACCGCCACGCTGGGGGACTGGACGGCGCCGGGCGGCGGCTTCCAGACCATCGTGGAGGCCACGCGCAAGCTCAACGAGGCCGGCCACTTCGGGCCCTACGCCGTGGTGCTGTCGCCGCGCCTCTACTCGCAGCTGCACCGCATCTACGAGAAGACGGGCGTGCTTGAGATTGAAACCATCCGCCAGCTCGCGTCCGACGGCGTCTACCAGTCCAACCGCCTGCGCGGTGAGTCCGGCGTGGTGGTGTCCACGGGCCGGGAGAACATGGACCTGGCGGTGGCCATGGACATGGTCGCGTCCTACCTGGGCGCCAGCAAGATGAACCACCCGTTCCGCGTGCTGGAGTCGCTGCTCCTGCGCATCAAGCACCCGGACGCCATCTGCACGCTGGAAGGCGCCGTTCCCACCGCTCCTCCGGCGCGCCGTTAGTCCCCTTCCACGCGGAGGCTTATGGCCAAGGTCCTGGTCATCGACGACGAGACGAACCTGCGCAAGGTGCTGGCCGCCCTGCTGCGCCGCGACGGGTTCGACGTCACCGTGGCGGAGAACGGCGAGCAGGGCCTGGCCGAGTTCCACAAGAACGGCGCGGACATCGTCGTCACCGATCTGGTGATGCCCAAGCTGGGCGGCATGGACGTGCTCGCCGCCGTGCGCACCGCCAACCCGGACGTGCCGGTGATCATCATCACCGCGCACGGCACCGTGGACTCCGCCGTGGAGGCCATCAAGGCGGGCGCGTTCGACTACATCACCAAGCCCTTCGAGCAGGCGGAGCTGTCCTCCGTCGTGGCCAAGGCCGCCAAGACGAACGAGAGCGCCAAGCGCTCCGTGCGCGCGGATCACAAGGCCCGCTCCGCCATCATCGGCGAGTCGCCGCAGATCCAGGACGTCTACAAGATCATCGACAAGGTCGCGGACACGCCCTCCACGGTGCTGATCACCGGGGAGAGCGGCACGGGCAAGGAGCTCATCGCCACCGCGCTGCACGGCGCGTCCAGCCGCCGCGACAAGCCGTTCATCAAGATCAACTGCGCCGCCATCCCCGCCACGCTCCTGGAGAGCGAGCTGTTCGGCTACGAGAAGGGCGCCTTCACCGGCGCCGTCACCTCCAAGCCGGGCCGCTTCGAGCTGGCCGACGAGGGCACCCTCTTCCTGGACGAGATCGGGGAGATCCCCGTCGAGATGCAGGTGAAGCTGCTGCGCGCGCTCCAGGAGGGCGAGTTCGAGCGCGTGGGCGGCATCAAGACGACGCGAGTGAACGTGCGCCTGGTGGCCGCCACCAACCGCGACCTCCAGGCGGAGATCGAGGCGGGCCGCTTCCGCAAGGACCTGTACTACCGGCTGGCCGTGGTGCCCATCGTGCTGCCCGCGCTGCGCGAGCGCCGCAGCGACATCCCGATGCTCGCCCAGCACTTCGTGGACAAGTACAACCGGCGCCTCAACAAGAAGATCGAAGGCATCGCCGACGACGCGCTCGCGCTGCTCCAGGCGTACGCGTGGCCGGGCAACATCCGCGAGCTGGAGAACCTCATCGAGCGCGTGCTGCTCTTCGCGGACGGCCCCCACATCACCGCGAAGGACCTGCCGGAGCCGGTGCGCGGGGGAGCGGGCGTGCAGGCGGGGGCAGCGGTCGCCGCCTCGCTGGGTACGCTGGACGTCCCCGTGGGCGAGGTGGGCCTCAAGGACATCGTGCGTATGAAGGCCGCGGAGCTGGAGCGGGACCTCATCGTCAAGAAGCTGGAGGAGACGGGCGGCAACGTCACGCGGGCCGCGCGCCTCCTGCAGATCAGCCGCAAGTCGCTCCAGACGAAGATGAAGGAGTTTGGCCTGCGCGACACCACCCCGGACGGTCAGGAAGACGGCCCGGACGAGTAGCCCCGGGGCGCCGAAATATCGCCTGTTCGCCAGCGGTTTCGGCCCCCGCGTACCTTCTTACCCTCAGGGAGCCTGAATGCGGCCGAATCTTCCCACCCTCGGTGGACCACCGAAGCGCAATCCCTTCGGACCGGTGGTTGCCGTCTCCGTCATCCTCGGCGCGGCCGCAGGTGGCGTGTGGTGGTGGAAACAGCGCATGGCGGATGTCCCCATGGACGTCGCCTCGCAGACCGTGACCGCGCTGGACGCCGGCACCGTGGCCCAGGCCCCCGT
>NZ_RAVW01000698.1 GCF_003611585.1 Corallococcus exercitus
GGACGTGGCCTATCCCCGGCGGGCGGTGCGGGCGGCGCTCATCGGCGTGATGCTGTCTGGCTTCACGTCGATGCTGTATCAGGTGACGTGGATCCGCCTGCTGGCCATCGTGCTGGGCGCTTCCACGTATGCCTTCACGCTCATCCTGACGGCGTTCATCCTGGGCATCGGCCTGGGCAGCTTCTGGCTGATGACGCGCAAGGAGGGTGGGGATTCGCTGAAGCTGTATGGCTGGACGCAGGTGGGGCTGGTGTTGAGCCTCTGCGTGGCGCTGCCCCTGTACGTGCGGCTGCCGCACCTGTTCCGCTGGTCGGAGTGGATGCTCACGCGCGCGGTGGAGACGTGGCCCATCTTCCAGGGCATCACCTTCGCGTTCTGCTGCGTGGTGCTGCTGGTACCCACGTTCATCATGGGCGCGGCGTTCCCGGCGGCGGCCCGCGTGGCCACGGCGAAGGTGTCCGAGGTGGGGCGCGAGCTGGGCGGCGTGTACCTGTGGAACACGGTGGGCACCATCTCCGGCTCCGTGCTGGGCGGGCTGGTGCTGATGCCCTTCTGGGGCATGCAGGGCAACTTCATCGCGGGCGCGGTGGCGAACCTCATCGCCGCGGCCCTGGCGTTCCGCGCGCTGTCCGCTCCGAAGGAAGGGGAGGGCGCAGGCGCGGTGCCGCCGGCTCCGGCCTGGCGGACCTTCGCACCGGTGGGCGTGGCGGCGGTGCTGGCGGCGGTGGTGCTGGGCAGCATGCAGGGCTGGCCGCAGCGGCTGTCCAGCATCGCGGCGGTGCGCGCGTACCAGAAGCCGCCGGAGAGCTACTCGAAGCTGGTGGAGGACACGGAGAAGACCATCGTCCCGCGCTTCTACGCGGACGACACCTTCGCCACGGTGATGGTGGGGGACCTTGCCAGCGAGAGCCTCCGCTTCATGAAGATCAACGGCAAGACGGACGCCACGAACGGGGGCGACATCGAGACGCAGGTGATGGCCGGCCACCTGGGCGTGCTGCTGCACCCGCGCGACCCGAAGAACGTGCTGGTCATCGGCTCCGGCGCGGCCATCACCACGGGCAGCGTGCTGGCGCACCCGGTGGAGCGCCTGGACATGGTGGAAATCTCACCGGCGGTCATCGAGGCGGCGCGCCTGTTCAAGGCGGACAACCGCAACGCGGTGGATGATCCGCGCACGCACGTGCACATCGATGACGCGAAGACGTTCATGGCGCTGGCGCCCATCAAGTACGACCTCATCGTCAGCGTGCCGTCCAACCCCTGGGTGACGGGCGTGTCCGGCCTCTTCACGCGCGACTTCTTCCAGCTGGTGGACAAGCACCTGACGGACGACGGCGTGCTGGTGCAGTGGATCCACACCTACGAGAGCAACCGCGAGCTGGTGCGGCTGGTGATGCGCACGCTGCACGACACCTTCCCGCACGCCACGACGTGGCTGGGGCCGGAGGACCTGGTGATGGTGGCCAGCCGCAAGCCGCTGTCGTTCGACGAGGCGGCGGTCGCCGCGCGCATGGCCCGGCCGGACGTGAAGGCGGACCTGGCGCGGGTGGAGATCCACGACCTGTTCGGCCTGCTGTCCAAGCAGGTGCACACCGAGGCCGGCCAGAAGGACTTCGCGGGTGAGGGGCCCATCAACACGGACGACCACAACCTGCTGGAGTACGCCTCGCCGGTGGCCTTCTTCCTGGCGAACCTGGACGTGCGCGTGAAGGACGAGCGCCGGGCTCCGGACAGCGGGCCGGGGCTGCTCTTGCATCAGTACCTGCGCGAGCACCCGCCCACCGCCGAGCAGGTCGCGGGGCTGTACCGCAACGTGGAGCGCTACCACTCGGAGAAGGACCCGGTGGTCCGCGGCGTGGCGGCGCTGTGGCGATCGCTGGCGCCGGAGGACCCGGCGGCGGCGCTCGCGCTGGGCCGCGCGGTGCTGGCGCAGGGCGACCTGACGCTCGCGGCGTCGCTGCTGGAGCCGGAGGTGGCGAAGGGCGGCCGTTCCCCGGAGCTGGTGACGGAGTACCTCAAGCTGGTGACGGCCCGGACCTGGTCGGCGCGCACGGTGTGGACGCCCCTGAACGCGGACGGGGCGCTGGCGGTGGGCCGGGAGGTGGCGGCGCGCCATCCCCAGGACACGAAGCTGCAGAAGGCGTTCAAGGCCTACTGCGAGGCGTTGCCGCCGGCCGCCTGTGAGAACACGGCGCGTACGCCCACCGCGGCGCCCGGCGGGCCCTGAAACAGGGCGGATCCGACCTTGAGTGGCTCTAGACCCGCGATATTCCTTGATCCAGCCCCCCATCCTCCCGATGACGGATGGAGGCGCTTGCCCGCCCGTTGTACTGTCTGTATCGACCCTGACTTCCCGCAGGGTGTGTCTCTCCACCGCTGCAACGACCCCCGGAGCTTCCCATGAACGCGATCGCGAAGGCCCCCAAGAAGCAGTTCCGCAAGAACCGTGGTCAGGGCATGACCGAGTACATCATCATCGTGGCCCTCATCGCGATCGCCGCCATCGGCGTGATCACGCTGTTCGGCGACAACATCCGCAAGCTGTTCGGCGCCTCGGCCGCGGCGCTGGCCGGTGAGGACAACGTGGCGAACGACGGCCAGACGGCGTCCGACGCGCTGAAGAAGAAGACGATGAAGAACTTCGGCCAGAACAACACCTACAACTGAGCCACCTCGGTTGTGCGGAAATGGCAGGCCCCTTCCACTGGAAGGGCCTGCCATTTTTCTTTGCGGGGTGGGGGACTCCCGCGGCTCAGGGC
>NZ_RAVW01000699.1 GCF_003611585.1 Corallococcus exercitus
CCCATGTCCCTCCCCCGCGCCGTCCCCCTGGTGCTGGCCCTCGTGCTGCTGTCCGGCGCGTCCGCCCGCGCACAGGGCGTCCCCTCCGCCACCAGCGAGCCCCGGGCCGTGGAGGTGGACGTCCATGCCACCGACGCGGGCCAGGCCCTCTCCGCCGAGGACGCCGCGCGCCTGGGCCTCTCCCCCGACGCGGGTGACACGACGCTCGTGCCCCCCAGCCTCACCGCCGACGCGCCCGCCGCGTGGCCCGAAGGACTGGAGGGCACGCCGGGCGAGGTGGAGCTGGAGCTGCTGGTGGACGTGGAGGGCCGCGTCGCGGAAGCGAAGGTGGTGCGCGCCGCCGCTGAAGCACGCCTCACCGACGCGGCGCTCGCCGCCGCCCCAGGCCTGCGCTTCACCCCGGCCACGCTGGGCGGCACCCCCGTGGCGGTGCGCCTGCCATTCGTCTACCGCTTCACGCCACCCGTGCAGGTCCCCGCCTCCACCACGCGCCTCACCGGCGAGGTGCGCGCACGCGGCACGCGCCGTCCTCTCGCCGATGCGGCTCTCTTCCTGGACGGTGCTTCGGGGCCCTCCGCCACCACGGACACGCAGGGCCGCTTCGCGCTGGACGTGACGCCGGGCGCGCACTCGCTGGAGGTGCGCGCTCCAGGCCATGAGACGACGTCCTTCACGGAGACGCTGACGCAAGGCCAGACGCTCCAGGTCGTCTACCGGCTCCAGCCGCGCGAGGTGAACCCCTACGAGACGGTGGTGCGCGACGAGCGCCCGCGCACGGAGGTCACCCGCATCAGCCTGCACGAGCAGGAGATCCGCGAGGTGCCCGGCACACTGGGCGACCCCTTCCGCGTGGTGATGTTGATGCCGGGCGTGGGCAGCCTCGCGTCAGGCATCAGCTATCCGGTGGTGCGCGGCAGCCAGCCCGCCGCGACGGGCTTCTTCCTGGACGGCGTGCGCATCCCGATGCTGTACCACCTGCTGCTCGGGCCCGCGGTGGTGCACCCGGACTTCATCGACACCGTGGACTTCTATCCGGGCTCGCCGCCGGTGCAGTACGGCCGCGTGCTGGGCGGCGCGGTGGAGGGGCGCCTCAGCCGTCCCCGCGAGGACCGGCTGCACTTCACCGCGTACGCGGACCTGCTCAACGCGGGCGGCTTCATCGAGCAGCCCTTCGAATCCACCGGCACCAGCGTCACCCTGGCGGGCCGCTTCAGCTACTCCGCGCTGCTCATCTCGCTGGCGGCCAATGCCCTCCAGAACAAGGGGGCGGAGCAGCTGCGCGCGGGCTTCTGGGACTACCAGGCGCGCATCGAGCAGAAGGTGGGCAGGGGCCGCCTGCGCCTGTTCGCGCTGGGCAGCTCCGACGACGTGGGCATCGCACCGCAGCTGCAAGCGGGGGCGGACGGCGGCGGCGTCACGTCGCGCTTCCACCGCATCGACCTGCGCGGCACGCACCCGGTGGCCGACGGCGAGGGCGAGGTCGGTGTCACACTGGGCTGGGACGGCCTGGGGCTCACCGGCGAGCAGACGCAGGACGCCGGCAAGGGCACCCTCGTGCGCGCACAGGTGGGCGAGTACGGGCTGAGTCAGGCGAGCATCGCCGCGCGCGCGGGATGGCGCCGCACCCTGACGTCCTCGCTGGACCTCGCGGTGGGCGCGGACGTGGAGCACCGCCGCTCCGCCACCACGCTCATCGGCACCGCGCGGCCTCCGGGCTGGCGGCCCTCCGACGACTCGGATCCGCTCAAGCGGCCCAGCGCGCTGGCCACCTTCTCCGGCGCGTATACCTCCGCCACCTGGAAGCCGACGGACCGCTGGGTGGTGACGCCGGGCCTGCGCGTGGACGCGTACCACCTGGTGCCGGGCATGACCTTCACCGCGGTGGAGCCCCGCCTGTCCGTGCGCCACACGCTGACGGACACCCTCACGCTCAAGGGCGGCGCGGGCCTGTTCCACCAGCCGCCCACCGTGCTCATGCACGTGCCCGCCATCGACACCGCGAGCCTGCGCTACGGCCTCCAGTCCGGCGCGCAGTTCGACGTGGGCGCGGAGTGGAAGGCCTTCGAGGGGCTGGAATTGAGCGCGGACGCGTTCTTCAACCCGCTCTCCCGCGCGGTGGAGTTCGACCTGGTGGACGTGGCGGAGAACCGGCGCCGCCGGGGCGGCCTGGGCGAGGACCCCGCCACCACCGGCTACGCCTACGGCTTTGACCTGATGGCCCGCCACCCGCTGGGCCGCCACTGGTTCGGATGGGTGTCCTACAGCTTCCTGCAGAGCAAGCGGAAGGCCCGCTTCGCCCGCATCGGCGACGACAACCGGGTGGTGGAGAGGGTGGAAGGCACGCTGCCCTTCGCCTTCGAGCAGGCCCACACGCTCAACGCCGCGCTCAGCTACAAGTTCGGCAACAACTGGACCGTGGGCACGGTGGTGCACTTCAACACCGGTCGTCCGGAGTCGGGGCAGATCACCTCGCAGACGCAGCGCTGGGTGACGAACGACGATGGGTCGACCCGCTGGGTGCGCCAGGACTTGGACCGCACGCAGCGGCTGGCGCCGTTCTTCCGCGTGGACGCGCGCATCGCGAAGTCGTGGGCCTACCAGGACTTCACGCTGGATGCGTCGCTCGACGTGCTCAACCTCTCCGCGCAGCAGGAGGTGGTGGGCTACGAGTACCAGTCCGAGGGCGGCGACTACGAGGGCTCCCCCCACCCGGACGTCCGCCCCGTGCGGAACCCCACGCGCA
>NZ_RAVW01000069.1 GCF_003611585.1 Corallococcus exercitus
CCTGGAAACCCCTTCCCCCGCGAACGCCCCCCGGGCGCCGTAGCGGTCAGTCGCTGTTCCGGAGTCCCCCATGTTCAACAATCTGAGCATCACGGCGAAGCTGACGCTCGCCTTCGGCGCGATGGTCGCCATCATCATCGGTGTGGTGACGGCCGTGTACACCACCCTGGACAAGGTCGCGAAGTCCGCCGAGGGCGACACCGAGAGCCACCAGGTGATGATCGCCGTGCGCACCCTGGAGGGGGACATGGCCGACCTGGAGACGGGCCAGCGCGGCTTCATCATCACCGGCGACGACAAGTTCCTGGAGCCCTACAACCTGTCCCGGCTGAGCGTGTCGCAGAACCTGGACCGCATCCGCGAGCTCACCCAGCGTGACCACCGCGAGCAGGAGCGTCAGCAGGAGATCCGCGACCTGCTGCAGCAATGGATCACCCAGCACCTGGAACCCCTCATCGCCCAGCGCCGCGAGGTCAACGCGGGCCGGGGGGAGCTGGCCCAGCTGGTCGCGGTGGAGCAGTCCGCGCGCGGCAAGCAGACCGCGGACCGCATCCGGATGCTGCTCACCAAGCTGGCGGATGACGAGGCGGCCCTCCTGCAGGAGCGCACCGCCCGGACCGGGGCCATGGCGCAGGACCTGTACAACGTGATCATCACTGGCGGCGTGATGGGCGTGGTGCTCGCGGCCCTGCTGTCCTACTTCCTCACCCGCAGCATCGTGCAGCCGCTGACGGAGGCCGTGCAGGTGACGGCGCAGGTGACGGCCGGCGACCTCACGGCGAACATCACCGCCCGGGGCACCGACGAGACGGGCCGGATGATGACCAGCATGCGGGACATGATCCAGCGGCTGTCGGGCGTCATCAGCGAGGTGCGCGGCGCCGCGGGCTCGCTGTCGTCCGCGTCCCTCCAGGTGGCGTCCGCCGCGCAGGGGCTGTCGCAGGGCACCAGCTCCCAGGCGGCCTCCGTGGAGGAGACCACCGCCAGCCTGGAGCAGCTCAACGTCAGCATCCGCCAGAACTCGGAGAACAGCCGGGAGATGGAGCAGACGGCCCTCAAGGGCGCCCGCGACGCGGAGGAGAGCGGCCGCGCGGTGAAGGAGACCGTGGAGGCGATGAACGCCATCGCGGAGCGCATCTCCATCGTGGAGGAGATCGCCTACCAGACGAACCTGCTCGCGCTGAACGCCGCGGTGGAAGCGGCGCGCGCCGGTGAGCACGGCCGGGGCTTCTCCGTCGTCGCCACGGAGGTGCGCAAGCTGGCGGAGCGCAGCCAGAAGGCCGCGAAGGAGATTGGCGGCCTGGCCACCTCCAGCGTGAAGGTCGCCGAGCGCAGCGGCCAGCTCTTGTCGGAGCTGGTGCCCGCCATCCGCCGCACGTCGGAGCTGGTGCAGCAGGTGACCAACGCCTCGCGCGAGCAGTCCATCGGCGTGTCGCAGATGAACCGCGCCATGACGCAGGTGGATCAGGTCACCCAGCGCAACGCGTCCGCCGCGGAGGAGCTGTCCTCCACCGCGGAGGAGATGGCCACCCAGGCCGAGTCCCTCCTGCAGATGATGACCTTCTTCCGGCTCATGGAGGGCCTCAGCTTCAACCACCACGTCGCGCCGCGCGCTCCGGCGTCCCGGCTGCCGGCCTCGCCCGCGCGGGGACTCCAGGCGGCGGCGCAGGGGCCGCTCGGCGCGTCCACGCCCACCGCGTTGGCCCGGCTCCAGAACGGCGCGGATGCTCCGGCCCCCCATGACTTCCAGCGGTTCTAGGGAGGCGCGCGCACCATGAACCCTTCCAACGAACCGGGCGGCGGCAAATCCAGCTACCTCAGCTTCATGCTCGCGGGCGAGGAGTACGCCGTGGGCCTCCTGCGGGTGCGGGAGATCATCGAATACCGCCCCGTCACGCGAGTGCCGGGCATGCCCGCGGCCGTGCAGGGCGTCATCAACCTGCGCGGCAGCGTGGTGCCCGTCGTGGACCTGGCGGTGAAGTTCGGGCTGCCGCCCCGGCCCATCACCCGCTGGTCCTGCTTCGTCATCGTGGAGGTGGCGCTCGACGGCCAGCAGACGGTGCTGGGGCTGCTCACGGACACCGTGCGCGAGGTGCTGGAGCTGGGCCCCGCGGACATCGAGCCGCCCCCCGCCTTCGGCACGCGCGTGCGGCTGGAGTTCCTGCGGGGCATGGGCCGCCACAACGACGGGTTCATCCTGCTGCTGGACCTGGACCGGCTCCTGTCGCTGGAGGAGCTGCTCAAGCTGACGACCGCCTCCGAAGAGGCCCCGCCCCCCGTGCCGTCCCAGGCTCCGGAGGCGCCGCCGGCACCGGAAGCGTCAGGCAACGGGTGAGGGGATGAGCGGGCAGGACCCCTGGCCCTCCTCGCTGCCTCCGGCGCTGTCGCGCTCGGAGCTGGCGCTGTTCCAGCACCTGGTGGAGGCGGAGGCCGGCATCCACCTGTCGTCGGCCAAGAGCGCGCTGGTGGCGAACCGGCTGTCGCGGCGGATGCGGGAGCTGGGGCTGACGTCCTTCGCCGCGTACCACGCGTTCGTCACCGCGCGGGGGAACGAGGCGGAGAAGGTGCGGATGCTCGACAGCCTCTGCACGCACGAGACGTCCTTCTTCCGCGAGCCCCGGCACTTCGAGCTGCTGCGCGACCACGTCTTCCCGGAGTGGGGCGCCCAGGCGGCGCAGGGCCGGCGGCCCCGGAGCATCCGCGTCTGGAGCGCCGGGTGCTCCACGGGAGAGGAGCCGTACTCGCTGGCGATGGAGCTGCTGGAGGCGTTCCCCAAGGGCTCCGGATGGAGCCTGGAGGTCGTCGCCACGGACCTGTCCACCTGGGCGGTGAAGCGCGCGGAGGAGGGCCTCTGGAGCCTGGAGCGGGCCCGGACCATTCCGCAGGCGCTGCTGCGCAAGTACATGCTGAAGGGCGTGCGCACCCAGGAGGGGCTGATGACGGCGGGGCCGGAGCTGCGCCAGTTCATGCGCTTCGCGCGCGCGAACCTGCACGCGCCAGCCACCTGGCCGATGGGGCCGTTCGACATCATCTTCTGCCGCAACGTGCTCATCTACTTCGGCGCGGAAGCCCGGACGCGCGTCATCCAGGGGCTGCTGTCACGGCTGCCGGAGACGGGCTACTTCTTCCTGGGGCACGCGGAGAGTCTGATTGGCATTACCGCCGCTGCGCGGTCCGTGAGCGCGAACGTGTACACGCCGCGCCCGGGCCCGCCGCTGCCGTCGCGCGAGTAGCGGGCGCGCCGCTGGCCGTTGTTGCACGGCCGGCCGGCCCCACCGGATGCGCTAGCCTGCGCGCACGATGAAACCTGCGTTTGACAAGGTGGAGACCCCCAGGCTCGTGCTGAGGCGGCTGGAGCCGGAGGACCTGGACGCCCTGGTGGCCTACCGGAACGACCCGGAGGTGGCGCGGTTCCAGAGCTGGACGGACTACGACGCGCAGCGGGGAATGCAGCTCATTGATTCCATGCGGGAGCGCCAGCCCGGCGAGCCCGGCTGGTTCCAGTTCGCCATCGCCCTGAAGGCCACGAACGCGCTCATCGGGGACTGCGCGCTGCGCGTGGACGCGGATGATCCGCGCCTGGGCGAGATTGGCTTCACGCTGTCACGCGAGCACCAGGGCCAGGGCCTGGGCACCGAGGCCGTGAAGGCGCTGCTCGGCTACCTCTTCGGCACCTTGTCCCTGCATCGGGTGTTCGCCGTGACGGACGCGAAGAACACCGCGGCGGCGATGCTGCTGGAGCGCCTGGGCATGCGCCGCGAGGGGCACTTCCTTGAGAACATCTTCTTCAAGGGCGCCTGGGGAGACGAGTTCCACTACGCGTTGCTCGCCAGGGAGTGGTCCTCCCGCTGAACGTGGCCGTCCCGCGCGGCGGAGCCCTTCCAGCGCGTCAGGCCGACGATGGCCAGCGCCAGGACCGCGACGCTGAAGATGGACGCCTCCAGGCCATAGGCGCCGCCCGAGAGCCACTCCGGGCGGCCGTGGAAGACGGGCGTCCACCAGCCGTGGGACTCATTGCCACTCACGCCGAAGCCCATCACGCCCAGGAACCAGTTCCAGCCCATGTGCACGCCCACCGGCAGCGCGAGGTGCCGCGTGCGCAGGTAGCACAGGCCCAGCATCCAGCCCGCGAGGAAGGTGGTGAGCATCGCCACGATGCGCGTGGGGACGTCCATCTGGGTGTTGAAGGGGTGGGCGAGGCAGAAGATGAGGGAGAGGACGACCTGCGCCCAGAAGGTGCCCAGGCCCCGGATGACGCGCTGGAAGAGGTAGCCGTGGAACAGCGTCTCCTCGAAGAGGGCCACGCCCAGCATCATCCAGGCCGCCTTCATGACCGCGGTCGCCTGGGGATTCCCGGCGCGCTCCAGGTGGTAGCCACCGGCCGCCCAGCCGCAGACGGCCACGAGCCCCACCAGGACCATGCCCCCCAGGACGCCCGCGCCGAAGTGGCGGGCCGGGCCCTGGCCCACGGAGATGCCGAGCGACGCCAGCGGCTGGCGCTCGAGCCGCAGGGCCCCGAGGGTCCCGAGCAGCACCCCCAGGAACGCGAGGAAGGGGTGGGGCACGAACGGCTTCACGGACGCGGGCAGCAGCGTCGAGATCCACATCAGCAGGCCCACCAGGAAGAACGTCGGCAGGAAGAAGCCCAGGGCCTTCCAGCCGTTGCGCAAGTGCCCTTCGCCATCCCGGAACACGGACCGCATGGTGATTCTCCTCACGAGCTTGGATGCGTACCCTGCCTACAACCAACGCGCGGGCCGGGGAAGGATTGCCCCCATTCGACACCGCGTGGGACAACCCGCCGCATGAGCACGGGCCCGAAGACAATCCGCCGAGGTGACCTCTTCTGGTGCGAGCCGGACGAGGCGCGCGGCTCCGTCCCGGCCATTGCCCACCCCCACGTCGTCATCCAGGACGACGTCTTCAATCGCTCTCGCATCCACACCGTCATCGTGTGCGCGCTGACCTCCAACCTGAAGAAGGCGGGCGAGCCCGGCAACGTGCTGCTCGAAGAGGGGGAGGGCCAGCTGGCGAAGCGGAGCGTCGTGGTCGTGTCGCAGGTGTCCTCGGTGGAGAAGGCCCGGCTCGGCGAGCGCATCGGGGCGCTCTCCGACGCGCGGGTCGAGCAGATCCTCGCGGGCCTGCGCTTCCAGCAGGCCTCCTTCTTCCGCGAGGACGATATTTGACCTGGACTGGATGCCTCCCAGGACGCGGAAGCGCTGGCGGCCCTCCTGCTCGACACGCCTGAAGGGCTTCTGACCTGCTCCCGGTGCTGCGCGCGTTGGAGGGACAGCGTCAGGACGACGTCCCGTTCACGAAGGCCCTGGCTCAAGCCATGAGGTGTCTCACGGAGGGGGAACGGGGTTGCCCCAGGCCGCGGCGGAGATCCGCCACTGCCCGCCGGTGCGGACCAGCAGCAGGTGGTCGATGAAGCGCACGCCTCCGACCCGGACCTCCAGCTTCGCGGCGGCCACGTTGCCCCGGACCTCCACCTTCAGGACGTTCCAGGGGCTCTCTCGGTCCTGGATGCCCGCCTCTGCGTTCGCCGCGTAGCGGGCCGCGGCCTCGGAGATGGTTCCCCACGCGAAGGGCACCCCGTCCACGTGCACGCGGTAATAGAGGCAGCCCGGTGTATGGGATTGGTCCAGCAGCGCGTGGCTATAGAGCGCGTGTGCTTCGATCTTCGCGCCGAGCACCGCGCGAACCTCCTGCTGCGCGGAAGGCGACGGGGGCGCGGTCTCTCCTGGCCCAAGCCGCTGGAACACCTTGCCCACGATGCGCCAGCCCACCGGCGTCTCCACGACGAGCAGCAGGTCATCGAACGTATGGTCCGGCCAGCGGGAGACCGCTTCCATCAATGCGAATGGACCTTCGCGGTCGAGCACCGTCTGCCTGCGCTCGGTCGCGGGCTGGGGCGCCTTCGCGTCCGCATCCAATCGCTGCCACCACTCCAGCTGGGTCCGCGTCCGCAGCGTGCCGCCATCCCCGTCCACCCAGTGCATGAGCACGTCCGGATGGAACGCGGACCGCAGCAGCCGGCTGGAGCCCGTGTCGGAGGCCTGGAAGTAGGCCTGCACGGCCTCCTGCGGGCTGGAGTGCAGCCGCGAGAAGGGGCCAGGAGCGGGAAGGGGCGCGGTCCGTGCACAGGCGGTGAGCAGCGCGACCGTCAACAGCGGGAGCGTCTTGGTCATGCCCGGCAAGGTGCGCGTGCAGGTGCGTGAACGCCAATTGATAGTAGCGCCATGAATCCATAGAAAGGTTCGATGGACTTCCCGGACCTCCCCTTCCTGCGCACGTTCGTGACCGTCTACGAGTCTCGCGGCGTGACGGAAGCCGCGGCGCGCCTGCATCGCACCCAGCCCACGGTGAGCTATCAATTGCGCCGGCTGGAGGAGACGCTCGGCGCGCCGCTGTTCGAACGCCGGTCGGCGCGGCTCGTGCCCACGCCCCTGGCGGACCGGCTCTTCCGGTTCCTGGGCGGCTTCGCGCGGGACGTGCAGGCGGTGTTGCAGGGGGACGCGGAGGACCGTCCGCTTGAGATCGCCGCGGTGTCTGGCTTTGGCCGCTACGTGCTCTTCCCTCTGCTGCGGGAGTCGGAGTCGCTGCACCGGGCGCTGACGCTGCGCTACCCGTCAGCGGAGGAGGTCTTCCGCCAGGTGCTGGAGGGCCAGGTGGACGTGGGCTTCTCCTTCCGGTCCACGGTGCATCCCCGGCTCACGCTGACGCCTGTCCATGAAGAGCAGCTCGTGCTCGTCGCGGGGAGGACCTGGGCCCGGCGCCTGCGCGTGCAGGAGCACTTCCAGGACGTGCCTCTGGTGACGTACGACGAGGGGGACTATGTCGTGGGTCGCTGGCTGGGCCACCACTTCGGCCGGCGCCATCCGCACTGGTACAGCACCGCGCACTTCGAGGAGCTGGAGGAGGTGCTGGAATGGGTGGCGCAGGGGCGGGGCGTCGCCGTCGTCCCCGGCTTCTGCATCCCGAAGGGACGGGGCCTGAGCGTGGTGAGCTGGGGCAAGCCCGCGTTGACCAACACGGTGCATGCCGTGCAGCGCACCCAGGCTCCCGTGCGGCCCGCCGTCGCGGAGCTGCTGGCGCGGCTGCGCGACGGCATGCATCCCCTGCCCGCACGCGCTGGGGCCGGGTGACGCCTTACGCCTGGGCCCGGGCCTTCTCCGCGGACGACATGAGTGTCTCCAGCAGCTTCAACCCTGGATAGAAGTTGTCTGCTCCGCATGGCAGGGCAAGGGCGGCCTTGGTCTCCGGCCCGACGAACAGGAAGAAGCCGCCCTGCTCGATGTGGAAGCGCAGCCGCGCGCCGTACGGAAGCAGCCGCTCCCCGTCGTAGTGGAGGAGCCTTGGAATCCGGATCACCAGCCCCTTCTGGGTGAACCGGGCCATGGAGCCCCACGGGATGTCGTCGCCCCGCTGGAACCGCTCGAAGAGCTGGGTGGCGACAATCCCCGCCACGTGCTCGCGCAACGCCTCCAGGTCGGCGTCGTTCCCTTCGGTGATCTGGTCATGGGTGATGGCCCTGAGGCCCGGGCCTGGAGTGAAGCGCATGCCCAACGCAGTGCCGGTGTAGACGCCAGTCCGGTACGTGCGGACCGTGGCGAACTGGAAGCTCGTGAGCTCCGAGTACCGCAGCGTGCGCTCGCGGAGTTTTCTCTGGGTGACCCCCAGCTCATACACGCGGAACTCCACGCGTGCGAGGTAGACGAGCCCCGCGGCAGCCCCCCAAAGCATTCCCATGATGGGAACGACCACGGGGTCCGGCGCCAGGTTGATGCTCATCAGCACGCCAAGGAGGACCGCGATGATCGCTAGGAACCTCGCGATCTCGCGGGTGCCGGCGCTCGGCTTGCGCTCGAACAAGATCCGGCCCAGGGGACCGCTCGTGGGCTGCTCGCGCTCCGACTGTTGAGGCCGCTCCCGGAGCTGGAGCTGACGCTGCGTCAGGAGCTGGAGTTGTCGTGCGTTGGGACTGTCATTGGCAACGCAGAAGAAGGGCAGCTCCTCCCCCTCGCGCCAGAAGGATACCTTCCGGTCGAAGGTCCCGATGTGGGTCAGCGCCCTCAGGGGCATGGCGCCGTGTGAGGCCACGATCAGTTCCTGGGAGCCGAGCATCCAGCCCTGGCCGTGCAGAACGTCGCCTGCCTCGATCTTCGCCTTCGCCGCGTCCGCGAGCCTCTGGAGGAGCTGGTCGAGGACCGGGCCGAAGGTGTCCCGAGTGTTTGCCTGCGTGCGCTGGAAGACCTCGATCCAGTCCCCCTTCCAGGTGAAGTTCATCAGGCGCACGAATCCATTTTGCATGCCATTGAAGAGCACCTCCTCCTCCCTGAGGGAGAAGGACTGGACCTCGGAGAAGGGGATGACCGAGTCGGTGTCCGTCCTCGAGATGACGACGCCCTGCTCGTACACGGTGAAGCCGCAGCGAAGGGCCGCATGTTGGGAGAGGCGGAAACCGCCGACGGCCATCAGCACCACGCCCAACGCGACCAGGCTCCCGCCGAGCGGGGTGAACGTGTTCATGACCAGGATCACGCCGAGACCGCTGAAGGCCAGTCCCCATGCCAGCGCGAAGAAGGCGCCCCTGGCGAGCGTGTACGGAGGCGGTGGGAGCTCCATGCGCTTGACGACGACCGGGCCCAGCGTGTGCTGTCCTGTGCTGTGCAGCGCACTCGATGACATGTCATTCTCCAGGGGCCAGAGACGCAGGTGTCTGAAGTGATGCGGCAAGTCAGGCGCTCACGGAGGCGTACGCCGCGCTCAATCAAAGAATCCGCAATAAACCAGCCATGGAGCATCCATTTCCATTGCGGCACACTGGCATGTGTTCGGTTTCAATAGGAAACCCCACTTTCCAGGCCAGAGGGTAGTCCGGGGGCGCAAAGCGCGTTCCGGTCCGTGTCCTGGAGCGCCACCCGGACTTCGAGCGCGAGGTCCGCGGAGAGCTCCTACAGGCCTCGCTTGTGCACCGGGTCCGGGATGCACCGGTGTTGTGCTTTTCGGAGGGTTCGCCTTTGCTTGTGCCTGCTCAAGGGATTTCCCCCCTCTCCATTCATGCAGTTGCCCGGAGGCGCAGTGCGACAACCGCAGCACGATACCTCGCTGAAGAGCCGTCTCGCGAACCTGAGAGACCATCTGGCGGTGGGGCTCATCGAACGTGAAACCCCGCTCCGTCTAGCGTTGCTTGCAGCCCTCGCAGGTGAGCACCTGCTGCTGGTGGGGCCTCCCGGCACCGCCAAGAGCGAGATGGCCCGACGCTTGAGGCAGGCCTTCCGTGATGCCCCTCTCTTCGAGCGACTGCTGACGCGCTTCACGGTTCCAGAGGAGCTTTTCGGTCCCCTGTCCATCAAGGAACTGGAAGCCGATCGCTATCACCGGCAGACCGACGGCTACCTTCCCTCCGCGGCGTTTGCCTTCCTGGACGAAATCTTCAAGGCCAACAGCGCCATCCTCAACGCGCTGCTCACGCTCCTCAATGAACGTGAGTTCGACAACGGCACGGAGCGCGTCCAAACACCTCTCATCTGCGCCATTGGCGCAAGCAATGAACTCCCTGAAGGCGAGGAGCTGGCGGCCCTCTACGACCGCTTCCTGTTGCGCTGCCATGTCGCCCCCGTCTCGGCCGAAGGCTTCGATACGTTATTGGAACTCCGCGGCGACAAGCCCCCAGAGCCGCCCCTGGACCTGCGTCTCAGCCGGACGTCGCTGGAAACCTTCCGGGCCGAAGCCCGGATGGTCGTCCTGCCCGCGGAGGTGAAAGCGCTGCTCAAGGCCCTGAGGGCGTTCCTTGAGGAGCAGCGGATTCCCGTTTCAGATCGACGATGGCGCAAGATTGTCTATCTGTTGCAGGTATCCGCGTGGAGTCACGGCCGGACGGAGGCCTCCATCTGGGACGGTTGGCTGCTCCAGCACTGCACCTGGGAACGCCCCGAGCAACGCGAGGCCATCTTCAACTGGTACCAGGCACGACTGGGAACGGTGTCCGCGGCGGAGCCGGAGCGCTTCACGAAGCTGGTGGGAGCGCTGGAAAGGCAGCTTGAGCTGGAGAAGCAGTCCCGCTCCCAGGCCCGGAACGAGGACGGACAGCCTCTGTTCCTTGATGAGAACAAACCGGTGACCAAGCCGGAGGGGAAACGCCGCAAGCGGGGCTCAGACAAGGAGCTCCTCTTCCTTGCGCCAGCGGAGCGGAACAGGGACCGGACGATGGGCGGCAAGGGGATGACCCGTGCGGAGGTCGAGCAATACTTCTACAACCATTACGGGTACCGCGATGCGCAGCACTCGGAGCCATACCTGGCGGACAAGAACAATTACTATATCGAGGACTGCCAGTTTCCCCCGATGATGGAGCCCACCCGTTACTCGGTGGTTCATGTCCAGGGCCGGGAGCGGCAGGTCCAGGAGTTGATTGAGGAGGTTTCCCGGTATCGCGCAGGGCTGGATGCGCAGGTGCAAGCCGTCACGACGGTGGTCGATGAGCACCTGTGGATTGCTCCCGGCTTCAGCGGACCCGCCCGCTCCAGCTTGGAGCAGCGGCAGGCGCATGCGAACCTTCTCGCCGCGCGCCTGGAGAAACTGCGCAATGGGGTCCTGGCCCTTCCTCGGGACGCCACATGAGCGAGGCCGGTGGCTTCGACGCAGGCGCACTCGAGCGACGCTACGAGTTGCTGGACCGACTACCGGACTCCCTCTTTCACGCGGCCGCCGTGCATCTGCATGGCACCCTTCGGGATCGCGTCGCGGGGGTGCTCCAATGGCATGACGCCCTGATGCGTGGTTCGCTTCCTTCGCTGGATGGGCTCCAGTGGCCGGATCGGCCAACCGCGGAGTTGCTTCAGCAAGAGCTTTCTTCCCTGCGCTTGCCTCACTTCTGCCAGGGCGAGGCCTCGCTCGTCGAAGCCTTGCTGCTGGACATCCTCGAAGCCAGCTCGGCCGGAGCCCTGAAGCGCCCGGAATGGGAGGCGTCGCGACTTCGTGAATTGATGGAGCAGGAGCGCCAGCGTCGGCAGAAGACCCGAGCCGACTCGGGCTCGTCTGCTGACGAGCCCACGTCCTTCAAGGCGAAGGGGAGGAAGATTGTCCTCGAGGACGCGCTCGACGCGGCGACGCTCGCCGCGCTCCATTCGGAGGCCGCGCGATGGGCGAAGCTCGAGGAGCAGTCCGCGCTTCGAGAGCGGATCCAAACGGCCTGGCAGGAGCGGGTGCGGAGCTGGGCACTGTTGGAGGAGGTCTTCGGCGAACTCGCCATGCTGCTCGGGCGCGGCTGGGACCTGGGCCGGGGACTGCTCCGCTCGCGCGGGTGGTTGGAGACCGCCCGGCTCCGTGAGTTGCTGGAGCGGCTTCCCGCCTTGAAGCGGCTCATCCAGGCGCTGGGGCGGATGCGAACGTCGGAGGACCCCTCCGTGCCGCCGGTAATGGAGACGATCGTGGGGCCCATGCGCCGGGTTCATGAAGAGCGCCGGGAGGTCCAAAGCCCCTTTGCCCGGTCGGAAACGCGCGGTGTCGAGCGCTCTGGAGACGTGCAGCGGATGCTTCCCCCGGAGGCGGTCCTGCTGGGACACCCGACGCTGAGGTTGCTCTGGCATGCCCGCCGCGCGGAACGGACCTTGCTCACCTACAAGGTCGAGGGGACCGAGCTGGAACTCGTCCAGAGCGAAACCGAAGCAGACGAGGCTCGGCAGCGGGCCTCTCCGGCCATGACACGTGGCCCGATCCTGGTCTGCATGGATACCTCCGGTTCCATGGAGGGAACGCCTGAAACGGTCGCGAAGGCGCTGGTCCTGGAGGCGGCCCGCGTGGCCTTCGCGGAGAAGCGGGCTTGCTACCTCTACGCCTTCAGTGGGCCTGGAGACGTGGTGGAGCATGAGCTGTCGCTGACGGAGTCAGGGCTCGCGAGGCTGATGGCTTTCCTCACCCAGTCCTTCGGTGGAGGCACGGACGTGCAGGTGCCGCTCGAAAGGGCCGTTGCCCGTCTGGAGTCCGAAGCGTGGTCTCGTGCGGACCTCCTTCTCGTCAGTGATGGCGAATTCGCTGTTCCCGAGGCGACTCGGAACCTGATGGCCCAGGCCGCCGCACGCAAAGGATTGCGTGCGCATGGCGTCCTGATTGGCGCGGGTCCCGGAGACGCCATGGCCGCGCTGTGCTCACCTGTTCACCGCTTCAATGATTGGGGAAGGCTGCTCGACGGCTCCTGGGAGAAGCCGCCGGGCAGGTGAGCCAGGAGGTGAGAAGGCTCAACCGCGGACCGGCTCTTTCGGTTCTCTGGCGGCTTCGCGCGGAACGTGCAGGAGGTGTCGCAGAGGGACGCTCCGGACCGCATGTCTCACGGTGTTATCAGTAGAGCTGGGAGGGGATGGGACGGGTGGCGTAGACGGGGAGGCCACTGCCGAGCTGGCCTTCCGTGTTGAAGCCAAAGCCCCACAGCGTGCCGTCCGAACGCAGCGCCAGCGTGAACCCTTCGGCCGCGGCGACGGCGGTGGCTCCGCTCTGCCCCACCACCGGTGACGGCGTGGGAACCAGGTTGTCGAGCGTGGCCGGGTTGCCCAGACAGCCATTGAAGTTCAAGCCCCAACCCCACAGGGAGCCGTCCGTGCGCGCCGCCACGACGTGGTAGGCCGCCGCCGCCACGATGCCCGTCCCGCTCCAGCCGGTGACCTGGAAGGGCACGGAGTGGTTCGTGAAGCTGCCGTCGCCCAGCTGTGAGTACCCGTTCTCCCCCCAGGACCAGAGGGTGCCGCCCTAGCGGATGGCGAAGGAGAAGTCCGGGCCCGCGCCCAGGGACACGGCGCTGCTCAGTCCGGACACCGCCACGGGCAGGAGGCTCCGGCTGGTGCTGCCGTCGCCCAGCTGGCCACTGGTGTTCTCCCCCCACGCCCGCACCGTGCCGTCCGACAGCAAGGCCAGACTGTGAGAGTGGCCGGCCGCCACCGCGACCACGCCGGACAGCCCCGCCACCTGCACGGGCGTCCGCCGGCTCACGGTCGTTCCGTCACCCAGCTGGCCCTGCCCGTTGTAGCCCCAGCTCCACACGGTGCCGTCGGCGCGCAGCGCGAGCGTGTGCCAGCCACTGGACGCCACCGCGACGACGCTGCCCAGGCCCGTCACCTGGCCCGGCAGGGTGCTGCCCGCGGTGGCCCCGTTGCCCAACTGCCCCAGGCGTTGTAGCCCTAGGTCCACACGGTGCCGTCCGGGCGCACCGCCAGCGCATGGGACACGCCGGCCGCGACCCGAGGCGCGGCAACCAGCGCGGACGACCGCCGCCCCAGGGCCGCTTGCGGCGCGTCCACCTCCATGCCGCACGCGGCGAGGCCCAGCAGCAAGAGCCCGAAACACAGACACCCAAGCCTGCTCACGAACCCTGTCGAATGACTGCGCATCCCTTGGACTCCTTCGAGGGTAGACGCATGCCCGGGGCCTTCCGGCCCGGCGTGAGATGTCTCTCGTTCCCGGTCATGTTCCCCCTGAACGAAGGCGCCGCCTGCTTCGTGGCGACAATCCACGGGTGTGAATGAATCCGTGTGTTGATGGACAGGGACTCCTCCCCGGGGCCCGGTCCTTCACTCCTCCCCGGAGTCGGAGGCTGTCGAGCTCGATGGTGCGGAGGCGTGCTGGAGCGGAGCGGGTCGCGTGGCTCAGGCGTGACCGGTGCGGCCGATGGCATCCAGGTCCCGGAGGGCGTCGTCCGGCAGCTTGAGGTCGCCCGCGGCCAGGTTCTCCCTCAGGTGGGTGACGGAGGATGTGCCGGGGATGAGCAGGATGTTGGGCGCGCGGTGGAGCAGCCACGCGAGCGCGACCTGCATGGGCGTCGCTCCCAGGCGCTCCGCGACGGCGGACAGGGTGGAGGACTGGAGCGGACTGAACCCACCCAGCGGGAAGAACGGCACGTAGGGGATGCCGTCGCGGGCCAGCGCGTCGATGAGCGCGTCATCGCCCCGGTGCGCCAGGTTGTACTGGTTCTGCACGCAGACGATCCGGGCCAGCCGGCGCCCTTCCGCCACCTGCGTGGCGGTGACGTTGCTGAGCCCGATGTGCCGCACCAGGCCCTGCCGCTGGAGCTCCGCCAGGACGGTCAGCGGCGCCTCGATGGAGCCTTCCGCGGGGCCATGCGTGTCGAACATGATCCGCAGGTTGACCACGTCCAGCACGTCGAGCCCCAGGTTGCGCAGGTTGTCGTGCACGGCCTGCTTCAGCGCCTCCGGCGAGAAGGCGGGGAGCCAGGAACCATCCTCGCCGCGCCGGGCGCCAATCTTGGTGACGATGACGAGCCCGTCGGGGTAGGGCGCGAGCGCCTCGCGGATGAGCCGGTTGGTGACGTGCGGGCCGTAGAAGTCGCTGGTGTCGATGTGGTCCACCCCGCGGGCCACGGCCTCGCGCAGCACGGCCCGTGCCGCGTCAGGGTCCTTGGGCGGGCCGAAGACGCCGGGCCCCGCGAGCTGCATGGCCCCATAGCCGAGGCGCTTCACGGGACGGTCACCGAGGGGGAAGGTGCTGGATGCGTCGATACCGGGCATGCTCGATCTCCTTTTGAGATGCGGCATTCATAGCCACGGTAGGCTTCGGGCATAACAGGGCATGACCCGTACAGGTTGTGCGGAGCGGCGGACAGTGAAGGTCGACCTGGGTGATTTGAATGCCTTCGTGGTGGTGGCGCGGGCCCGGAGCTTCCGCGAGGGAGCGCGCCTGAGCGGGAGCAGCGCGTCCTCGCTGAGCGACGCGGTCCGCCGGCTGGAGGAGCGGCTGGGTGTCCGCCTGCTCAACCGCACGACGCGCAGCGTGGTCCCCACCGAAGCTGGGGAAGGCCTGCTGGAGCGACTGGCACCAGCGCTGACGGAGATGGAGGCCGCGCTCGACGTGGTGAACGGCTTCCGTGGGCGGCCCGCCGGTGTGTTGCGCCTCAACGTGCCCATCAGCGCGTCCCGGCTGGTGCTGCCGCACATCGTTCCCGCGTTCCTCGCCACCTATCCCGACATCCAGCTGGAGGTCATCGCCGATGACAGCTTCGTGGACGTCATCGGCGCCGGGTGTGACGCGGGCATCCGCTACGACGAAAGGCTGGAGCAGGACATGATCGCGGTGCCCATCGGGCCCCGCGTCCAGCGCTTCGCCACGGCCGCGGCGCCGGCGTACCTGGAGCGGCACGGGCGGCCGGAGCACCCCCGGGACCTGATGAAGCACGCCTGTCTGATTGGCCGGTTCGCGAGCGGTGCGACAACGACGCCCTGGGAGTTCGAGCGCGACGGCGAGGTGGTGAAGGTCGAGCCCACGGGGCCGCTCATCGTGCGGGTGGGCGGGGCGACGGACCTCGCCGTCGACGCCGCGATCGCCGGCACTGGCATCGTTCAAATCTTCGAGGACTGGCTGCGCCCGCACCTGGACAGCGGAGCCCTGGTGCCCGTCCTCGAACCCTGGTGGCAGTCCTTCCCGGGACCGTTCCTCTACTACCCCGGGCGGCGCCTGGTGCCCGCGCCGCTGCGCGCGTTCATCGACTTCATCAAGACCCCGTGAAGGATGTCGCACTGTGAGTATGTGTGAGGCATTGACGGGAAGTAAAGAGGTTTTTATGGTTATTCCGCTAAGGCGGTTCTGAGTCAGTCGTATCGCGTGACGCCGCCCTGGCCTTCACCCTCTCCCAGGAGCGTCCGACGTGAAGTTCCTTCTCCAGACCCCAACCCTTGCCGCGGCCCTGACGTCGATGCTGGCCGCCGGCTCCGCCTCCGCGGCGAGCCGTGTCGACCTGCAGCAGCAGGAACTGGGAGCCATCCGCCAGCGGCACGCGGCCACCTTCCTCACCGGTGGCGCCGACCGTGAGTCTGCCCGCCATGCGCAGGCGCTCGGCCTGGATGCGGACTCGGGCCTGACCCTGCTCGACAGCGTCAGCGACCACGGCGTGCGCAACCACCGCTACCAGCAGACCTTCCGGGGCCTGCCCATCTTCGGCGAGCACGTCATCGTCAACGAGGACGCCAACGGGGAACTGCGCGCGCTGTTCGGGCGCAAGGTCACCGGCCTGGAGCGGGAGATTTCACAGGGGGCTCCCCGGCTGTCCGCCACGGAGGCGCTGGACATCGCCAAGGGGGCCAGCCCGGGCAGCCGCGTGCGCGCCATGCTCTTCGAGAACGAGCGCTCCCAGCTGATGATCTACGTCGACGACGATGGCCGTGCCCACAAGGCCTGGGTCGTCAGCTACTTCGCGGACGTGCTCGGCGGCGGCGCGCCCACGCGGCCGCTGGTCATCGTCGACGCGGAGGATGGCCGGGTGCTCAAGCAGTGGGAGAACCTGCAGCACGTGCTGATCGGCACCGGCCCTGGTGGCAACGTCAAGACGGGGCAGTACGAGTACGGCACGAACTACGGCTACATGGACGTGGCGCAGTCGGGCACCACGTGCACGATGACCAACGCCAACGTGCAGACCGTGAACCTCAACGGCGGCACGTCCGGCTCCACCCCGTTCTCCTACACCTGTCCTCGCAACACGGTGAAGACCATCAACGGGGCGTATTCGCCGCTCAATGACGCGCACTTCTTCGGCAGCGTCATCTTCAACATGTATCAGGCCTACGTCGGCAAGGCCCCGCTGACGTTCCAGCTCACGATGCGGGTGCACTACGGCACCAACTACGAGAACGCGTTCTGGAACGGCTCGGCCATGACGTTTGGCGACGGGTACACGACGTTCTACCCGCTGGTCAGCCTGGACGTCGGCGCGCACGAGGTGTCCCACGGCTTCACCGAGCAGAACTCCGGGTTGATCTACTCCGGCCAGTCCGGCGGCATCAACGAGGCCTACTCCGACATCGCGGGCGAGGCCGCCGAGTTCTACATGCGGGGCGCCAATGACTTCCTCGTCGGCGCCGAGATCTTCAAGAGCAGCGGGGCGCTGCGCTACATGTCCAACCCGCCGCTGGACGGCCAGTCCATCGGCCACGCGTCCAACTATTACAACGGCCTGGACGTGCACTACTCGTCCGGTGTGTACAACAAGGCCTTCTACCTGCTGGCCACCAGGCCGGGCTGGAACACGCCGAAGGCCTTCCAGGTCTTCGCCCGCGCCAATGACCTGTACTGGAGCCCCAGCACGGACTTCAACCAGGGTGCGTGCGGCGTGCAGACGGCGGCGCAGGACTACGGCTACAGCGTCTCCGACGTGGCGTCGGCCTTCGCCTCGGTGGGCGTGAGCTGCGGCGGTGCCATCGAGCTGTTCCGGCAGACGGACACCAGCGGCAAGCTCACCATCGCGGTGTTCGAGCGCTACGCGACGACGGCCGCGGGCGTGAACACCAACTTCACGGTGACGGTCCCCAGCGACTTCGTGGTGATTGGCGGTGGCGGTGAGGGCAAGGAGGCCCCGTCGGGCAACCTGCTGACCGCGTCGTATCCGGACACCGGCCTGACCTCGTGGCTGGTCTCCACCAAGGACCACCTGATCGCGGATCCGGTGCAGGTGCGTGCGTGGGCCATTGGCCTGAAGGTCGCGGGGCTGACCCCGGCGCAGCTGCGCGGCTACCTGGCCGTCAGCACGGCGACCAGCGCCAATGTCGCGCACCCTGACGTCACCGCGGCCCTGCCGGCGGGCTACGTGCTGGCGGGCGGCGGCATCAAGGTGAACTGGACGGGCGCGGGCAACCTGGCCACCGCCTCGGCGCCCTCCACCACGACCTCCTGGCGCGTGCGCTCCAAGGACCACACCAACTCCTCGCCCGCGACGGCGACGGCGTATGCGATTGGCATCAACAGCTCCATCCCGGGCGTCGGCACCATCAGCAACGTCATCAACGGGGGCACGTCGTCGGTGGTGGCGCACCCCGCCTACACCGTGGGCCTGAGCACCGGCTATGCGCTCAGCGGCTGTGGTGCGTTCGTCAACTGGAGTGGCGCGGGCAACATGCTGTGGCGCATCAAGCCGGTGAACTCGGGCTGCTCGGTCGCGTCGAAGGACCACGAGGACTCCTCCCCGGCGTCCATCTCCGGCTACGCGCTCGGCCTGCGCGCGAACTGAGCGGCACCGGTAGTGCCGTGGATCCCGGGCCGCGTGTCATGCGGCCCGGGGTGCTCGTGCTCGTGTGCAACATCCACCCGCGCAAGTCCTGCGGCCTGGAGCACCGGAGGCCCTGCCCACGTCGCTCCAGGTCCACGGGTCCGGCCCTCCGCTCAGCCGCGGAGCCGGTCCGCCAGGTCCTGCGCCAGACCGCACATGGTGAGCGTGGGGTTCCACGAGCCCGAGGTCGGGAAGAGCGCTCCACCCGTCACGTAGACGTTGTGCACGCCGTGCGGGCGGTAGTCGAGTCCGACCACCGAGGTCGCCGGGTCCTTGCCCATCCACAGCGGCGAGGCCTCGTGCACGATGATGTTCAGGCGGATGCTCTTCTTGCCCGGCCGCTGCGGCTGCCAGGAGCCGCCGTTGCCGCTCGCGTCGTCGACCCAGTACTCGACCTCCGGCGCCGGGCCCGAGCACCCCACGCGCCCCGCCAGCACGTCGATGGTCTGATACGTCGCCTCGTCGAGCACGTCCCACAGGTGGTGGTCCTGCACCCCGGGCTGGAGCTGCAGGGTGATGTTGGTGGCGGGGTCGGTGCCGCCGTTCATGCGGATCCAGTTGTCGGGGTTCTTCTCGCTCACCTCGCCCAGGGTCGCGCAGACGAACACCACGTAGTCCTCGGAGCCCTTCAGTTGCGCCATCGACGCGACCGCCGCGGCGTCCGGCGCTTCGTGGGCGATGGTGCTCTCGTCCGCCTCCGGGTTCGCGGCGGCGAAGGCGCTGGCCTGCACGTGGTACTGCAAGCCATTGGGCGCCTTGCCGTCCAGGTAGGTGGCGCCAATCTCCAGCGCGGACAGGTCCTTGAACGCCGAGCGCTTCACGCGCGCCGTGATGTGAGACATGAAGTGCCCAGTGTAGCGCTTGCCAATGTTCGGCAGGGCTCCCTTGAAGGAGTTCATCAGGAGCGTCGCGGGCGGGATGGTCCCCATCGCCAGCACGACCTTCGCCGAGCTCACCGCCAGCGGGCCTCGGCTGGTTTCCAGGGCGGTCACCGTCCCATGCCCGTCATGCACCAGCCGGTTGACGACGCAGTGGTCGACGATGGTCAGCGGCTGTCCCTTGCCCCGGGCCGCCAGCGCCTTCTGGGCCTGCTGCAGGTCCAGCAGCGTGCCGACGGTGGAGTACTTGTAGAACTTGACCCCCTTCCACGGAGTGTTGCCGACGGCGATGGGCGCGGGGAACGCGTTCTGCGCCGAGGGCACGGCGTGCTTGAAGTTCTCGCGGAGGTTCACGTCGAGCTGGTGCTGGAGGCTGCCGTAGACGCCGTCGTGGATCCTGTCCACCGGGGTGACGTGCAGGAAGGCGCGGGCGCGGTCCCAGAAGCCCGGCTGGAGCGTGACGTCGATGAGCTCCTGCGGCCAGTCGCGCATCAGGTCGGGGCCGGGCGCCGGGCACCAGGCGCTCCAGTACGTGGAGCGTCCGCCCAGCACGGGGATGTAGCCGGCCTGGAAGAACTCCAGCTCCGTGGTCGCCATCCGCGTCGTGCGCGTCCACGGATAGGTAGTGGGCGGCGAGCCGGTCGCGGCCTGGAAGGCGAGCGGCAGCATCTGGTAGTGCGTGGGCAACCAGAAGCCGCCCCGCTCCAGCACCAGGATGCGCGCGTTCGGGTTGTGCTTCAGCGTCTGCTCGATGAAGGCCACGCCGGTGGGCCCGGTGCCAATCACGATGAAGTCATACGCGGAGGCCTGGATGTCGCTCCACGCGTTCGGCGTGGCGAAGAACGCCTGTCCGGCGATCTGATCCGCGCTGGCCTCCTGCGGCCCCGGGACGGGATAGCCCAGGGAGATGCCCTTCGGGACGTTGCGGGAGCCTGCGAAGAACTTCTTGTAGTTGGCGGACATTGGGACCTCTTCACGCGAGACGGAGGGAGGTGCTTGCGTCTGGTTTTGCAGAACGCGTGCCGCATTCCGGACACTCGCCACGAGGATGAAGCGGGGAGGGCGTGAGCCCCGGGCCGCGTCACGTCAGGAAGCAAGGGCGTTCTTCCGGGACGCGGGGCAGGGCGGAAGCTTGTCGCGCGGGAGGGCTTCGGCGACGCTCCCGCGTCTCCTTCCCCCCAGAGGCTCCATGAACGCACTGCGAACCCCCAGCGTCCTCGCCGCGTTGCTGCTGCTGTCCCCTGGCTGCACCACGTCACGCCCACCGGTCCAGGCGGAGTCCGCGGCCAGCCAGGCCGCGACGCCCGCGCTCAGCCCCGCGCAGGTGGCGCTGCGCACCTTCGTGGACGCGCACTTCGAGGAGCACTTCCGCCGCTCGCCCATGTCCGCCACGTCCGCGGGCGTGCACACGTATGACGGGGAGCTGCGCGGCTTCCGGCCCGAGGAGCGGGCGTCACAGCTGGCGTACCTGAAGGACCGGCTCGCGGCGCTGCCCGGGGCGGTGGACCGGGCCGCGCTGCCTCCCGGGGACCGGGCCGACTACGACATCCTGGAGAACCACTTCCGGGCGCGCATCCTGGACCTGGAGATGGTGCGCTCGTGGGAGCGCAACCCGAACGCCTACCTGGGCTTCGCGTCCAACGCCGTGTTCCAGCTCATCAACCGCGACTTCGCGCCGCTGGAGGAGCGGATGCGCTCGGCGGTGAAGCGCATGGCGGTGGTGCCGGAGGTCTTCGCGGTGGCGCCGGCGAACCTCCAGAACCCGCCGAAGCTGTGGACGGAGATCGCCCTGGAGCAGGTGAAGGGCACGCGCTCGCTCTATGCGCAGACGCTGCCGCAGGCCTTCGCGCCGGTGCAGGACGCCGCGCTCCAGGAGGCCTTCAAGAAGGAGCAGTCGCGCTGCCTGGAGGCCATCGACGGGTACATCCGCTTCCTGAAGGACGACCTGCTGCCCCGCTCGAACGGGGACTTCGCCATTGGCGAGCAGACGTACCGCCAGAAGCTCCAGTACGAGGAGGGCGTCACCGAGAGCATCGACTCGCTGCTGGCCTGGGGGCGCGCGGAGATGAAGCGCACGCAGGACCAGTTCCGCGAGGTGGCGGGACGGATTGCTCCGGGCAAGGCGCCCATGGACGTGTACCGCGAGCTGGGGAAGGAGCACCCGGCGGGAGCGGAGCTGGTGTCCACCACGACGGCGACGCTGGAGGACATCCGCCAGTTCCTCATCGACCACCGCATCATCACCGTGCCCAGCGAGGTGCGCGCGAAGGTGGCGGAGACGCCGGTGTTCAGCCGCGCGCTGTCCTTCGCGAGCATGAGCACGCCCGGCCCGTTCGAGACGAAGGCGACGGAGGCGTACTACTACGTGACGCCGCCGGACCCGGCGTGGAACGCGGAGCAGACGACGCAGCACATGAGCTTCTACAACCGCTACGCGCTGCCCATCGTCTCCATCCACGAGGCGTACCCGGGGCACTACGTGCAGTTCCTGTGGACCAATCGCATCCAGTCGAAGGTGCGCCGGCTGCTGGGGTCAGGCTCCTTCAGCGAAGGCTGGGGCCTCTACACGGAGCAGATGATGCTGGACGAGGGCTACGGCGGCACGGGGCCCCAGGCGGACCGGTTGCGGCTGAACCAGCTGGCGCTCTACCTCCAGCGGCTGGCGCGCTACGTGGCGGGTCTGTCCTTGCACACGCGCGGGATGACGTACGACCAGGCCGTGAGCCTCTTCGAGAAGGAGGCGTACATGACGCGCATCAACGCGGAGCGCGAGGCGCGCCGTGGCACGTCCGACCCGACCTACCTGGTGTACGCGCTGGGCAAGAAGATGCTGATGGAACTGCGCGAGGACGCGAAGGTGAAGTGGGGCAAGGACTTCAGCCTCCAGCGCTTCCACGACGCGGTCGTCTCCCACGGCTACCCGCCCGTGCCCATCGTCCGCCAGCTGCTGCTCGGCGAGGACGCGGCGCCCTCCGCGTCACGCTAGGGGTGGACGCCGTCCCTCGGGAGCGGCAGGGCTTCGGAGCGCCGCTCGTCAATGCCATCCGGGTCACGCGACGTTCGGATCGTCAGGCCAGGTCGTGATGCCACGCCCGTGCGGCCCCGGTCCTGGAACTTCCTCTACTCAACGCGCCGCTCGCGCGGGTGTCCACCATCCCACGCGGCTGCCGCGCGCATCGAAGCGGGCATCGCGCCGCACCGCCCGCTGGGTTTGTCTCGTGCGCGATGACAACAAGGAACACTCTCCTGGAGAAGGCCTCGGCCAAGACGTGGGATGGGCTTTCGCGCATGGCGTTCGCGGCCGACTGGAACCCCGAGACCGCCATTGACTGGAGCCGTCCCATTGAACGAAGCGCCATCAAGGACGGGTGGATCCAGATCCTCCAGTACTTCTACGAGGGCGAGTGGCAGGGGCTTGAGATCATCCAGCGCCTGATGAACAAGGCCGCGCACCTGTTCGACACGAGCGAGATGGTCACCTACTACTCCACCCAGTGCTACGACGAGTCCAAGCACCTGTTCGTCTTTCGGACCTACTTGAACAAGCTCGACTCGCCTCCGGCGAAGCAGCGGGCTTTTGATCCGCTGGTGTTCCTGGCGACGACGGGCCCCCTTCCGGTGGAGCGGTGGCTGTTGGCGACCTACTTCACGGAGTCCCTGGCGGCGACCCTCTTCCAGCGGTCGCTGGAACTGGACGCAGTGGACCCGACAGGAAAGGAGATGATCCGCCTGATGTTGAAGGACGAGTCGCGGCACATCGCCGGCACCCGGCTGGGCGTGCAGACGCTGATGGCCCATGCGGGCCCCTTCAAGACGGCGCTGCTCAAGCTCTGGTGGAAGCTCTTCGTGCGTCTGGCGGTGGGGGAGGTGCGCAGGCTGAAACGCCATGGCGAGCAGATCGGCATGGAGCCCGAGTCCATCCTCGAGAAGACCTTCCGGAGGATGGCGGGGATGGAGGAGTTCGACGGCAAGTTCCTGAGTGATGACTTCACCCGGGGGTTCCTGCGCGACCGGGTCGCGTAGTGGCAGGAACCGCGGGCCGGTTCGCGCCTAGACGCGGAAGCCGCTGACGACGCCCTGGATGCCCTGGAAGGCGACCTCCAGCCGCTGGATGGCGGACTCCACGTCCGCGTTGGCCTGGACGCTGTCCTTCATCATCCGGGAGAAGTCCGTCACCACCGCGGTCATCTGCACGATGCCCGCGTTCTGCTGGGTGAAGGAGCTGACGATGTCCTGGGCGGCGCTGCTGCTGTCCCGCACGGCCACCGTCAGCTCCTGGAGGCTCTGCCCGGAGGAGAGCGCCTCGCTGATGCCCTCCGCCATCTTCTGGTGGGTGCTCTCCACGGAGGCGGTGACGGCGCCCACCGAGGTGCTCATCTCCGACAGCAGGCCGCTGATGCTCTGCGCGCCGCGCTGGGACTGCTGGGACAGCGACCGCATCTCCCGGGCCACCACCGCGAAGCTGCGCCCGTGTTCACCCGAGCGCGCCGCTTCGATGGCCGCGTTGATGGCCAGCACGTTGGATTGATCCGACAGGCCCTTCACCGTCTGCAGGATGGCGGACGCCTTGCGCGAGCCCTCCGTGAGCCGCGCGATGGCCGGCATCAGCTCGCCCACCTGGGCGCGCAGGTGCTCCAGCGCCTCGCCGCTCTGCCGCAGGCGCGCCTGGCCCGTCAGGCTGGTCTCCTCCGCGCGCTTCGCGACCTGCAGCACCGTGTGGGCCTGCCGCGAGGCCTCCAGCGACCGCTCCTGGATGTCCCGCATGGCCACGCTCGCCTCCTCGATGCTCGACGCCTGGAGCGCCAGCTGCTGGGACTGCTCGCGGCTGATGTACGTCAGCCCCTCGACGCTGCCCGCCAGCTCCCTCAATGACTCCTGGAGGGTGACGGGAATGGTGCGCAGGCGCTGCACCAGGTGGTTGATGCTCTGTGCCAGGAGGCCAATCTCATCCTCGGACTGGATGTGGATGACCTGGGTGAGGTCGCCCTCGGTGGCGATGCGCGAGGCGACCTGCGTGAGGCGCATGAGGGGCTGGGCCACCTGCGCCACCAGCCACACCGACAGCGACGCGAGCACGCCCAGCAGGATGAGCCCCAGCATGACCAGGCGCCGCTGGGAGCCATCGTGCTCCTCCAGCGTGAGGGCGAAGGAGGCCCCCATCTCCCGCTGATCCTCCTCGGTGGCGCGCGTCAGCGCGTCCCGCACCCGGTTGTAGCGCGCGGCCATCTCCGGGAGCCGGGCGGCGGCCTGGGCGTCCTTGTTGATCATCCGCTCGCTCGTGTCGCGGGCGAATGCCACGTAGTCGCGCAGCTGCGCCTCCAGCGCGTCCAGGCGCCCCGGGGCGATGGCGGGGTTGGAGCGCCCCTCGGCCAGCCGCTGGAGGAAGCGCTTCGCGATGGCGTCCGACTCGGCCAGCTGCTCCAGGTCCTCCGCCGCCACCGCGTCCTGGAGGCCCCGCTGCAGCTGTTGCAGGAGCACGTCCAGGTCCCGGCTGAGGAGCACCGCGGGGACATAGCCCTTCTCGATGCGCTCCAGGTGCCCCCGGGTGCTGCGCCCGAGCAGCTCCGAGAGGCCGATGATGGCCACCAGGAAGACGGCCGCGAGGACGGGGAGCAGCAGGACCTTGTGCTGGAATCGCATGGCGCCGGGCTCGCTCTTTCAGTCCAGGATGGTGAGGACCTTCACCCCGGGGGTGGGGGTGCCCGCGGGCACATAGCCCACGGCGCCAGGGTTGGCGCGCACGAAGGCGAGGACCTCGTTCTCCGACGGCATCTCGGGGGGCGGCACGTCGCGGCCGGAGAAGATGCGCTGCTGCCAGAAGGCCCGGACGGCGGGCAGCGAGCGCTTCATCACCTCGTCGCAGAAGGCGGCGCGCACGGGCGAGCTGTCGTTCAGGTCCACCGGCATCGCCGTGGCGCCCGAATCCCACTGGGTGCTCTTCTTGAAGAAGAGCTGCGAGAGCCGCGCGCGGCTCAGCTCCGTCACCGGGTTGGAGGGATGGACCACGACCTTGTAGGTCGCCGACGGTGAGCCCCGCGCCGGTCCGGCGAAGAGCCCGAGGAACCCACACAACAGGAGCAGGGAAAGCGTTCTCATGGCGTCTCCAGAAGGGGGGCGGGCCTAGAAGCTGAACTGCGTGCCCAGGGACAGGAGCCGCGTGTGGGGCTCCGGGTGGAGGAGGGCCGCCAGGTCGTCGGTGGGCTCGGGCATGGCGAAGCGGTTGCCAATGACGTTGTGGAACGACACCTTGAAGACGAGGCGGGGGTCGAACCAGTAGTTCAGCCCCACGGCGACCTCGCGGTGGCGCAGGTACGTGACCAGGTCATTGGACACGGCGGTGGGCGCCCAGGTGCGCGAGCCCTCCACGCGTCCGGCCACCTGCCAGTGCGGGGTGACGAAGTACGCCGCCTCCACGTAGCCCGTGCGCGCCTTGGCCTGCTCGGAGAAGAGGTTGAAGAACTCGGCCCGCAGCCACAGCGACTCTCCCAGGTACTCGGCGCCCACGCCCACCACCCCCAGCACGTCGTGCTCGCCTTCGGCCGTCTTCATCGGCTTCCGGGACACGAACCCGGACGTGGTGAAGCGCAGCCCTTCCAGCGGCGCCCACAGCGCCAGCCGCCCGCCAGCCATCTGCGACTCGATGACGCACAGCCCGCCCTGCGTGTCGTCACAGTCCTCGGAGAGGGGCTCCTTCAGGTCCAGGAAGCCGCCGTAGGCGTCGTACTCCACCATCCACTCTCCCGGCAGGTTGATGCGGCCGGTGAGCCCCAGGCCGTCGTAGTTCTCCACGCCAATCGACGTGGGGCCGTACGTCCCCTGCGGCAGCGCGTTGAAGGGCCGCAGCGTGCCCACGTCGTAGATCTCCGAGTAGAGCGCCAGGGGGAGCTGGTTGCGGCCCACGCGCAGGCGGAACTTGTCGGAGAAGGCGTACTCCGCGAAGGCATAGTCCACCTCCAGCTCCAGCTCCTGGCCGGGCGCCTTCTCGAAGGAGACCTGCGTGTTGACGACGAGGCGCTCCGTGGGGAGCGCCCGGAACAGCAGCGTGCTGCCCACGTCATGCAGGCCGAACTCGTCGTTGCCGCCCAGGTAGACGTTCTCCCAGGTCCTGCCGGTGCTCAGGTGCCCATAGCCGTGGATGAAGAACTTCCCATCCGCCAGGGGCATGCCGGACGCGGTGCCGGATAACAGGAGGACTCCCAGACACAGGGAAAGCCATCGCAGATGAAACATGGAAGTGCCTTTCAACTACGTCCGGGGGGGCCGCCGCCGCCCACTCGACCGGGGTTGCCTGTCCGAGTGGATTTCAGCTGTATAAGAAAATTGAACCTCCTTGTCCAGGGGGAGGGGAGGGGTGATCCGCATGCGCGCCCCCAGTCCTGGAATCGCCGCAGTTGCTTGGAGATTGAAACAGATGTCTGTCTATTCCGTTTATCGGCTTGGGCCGTGAAACATGGCGCCGGCCAGGCGCGGAGGCCTGCCTCGCGTCGAGCGCGGTCCAGAGGCGAATGAATTGCGCTCGTGGGTCCTCTCTGGGAAGTTGCCGGACCCACTCGGAGCGTGAACATGAGATCCCCCCCCTTCGCAGCCGTGGCCGCCCTCTGGGGGGCCCTCGTTCTGGGCAGCCTCGCGCACGCGTCCGAGCAAGGCCCGGCGCCCCGTGCCGCCGATGGGTTCGTCGGCTGCCAGGACGCGAAGGTGGACCCCGCCCTCGCGGGTTCCCTGTGCGCTCGCTTCAGCGCGCCGTTGGACTACGCGGCTCCGGACCGGGAGCGGATCGAGCTCTTCGTGCGCAAGTTCCCCGCTCCGGGCAAATCGGCCGGGCAGGTCTGGCTGGTGGCGGGTGGGCCCGGCGAGTCAGGGGCTTCGTTCTACCCGCTGCTGAAGACCCTGCGCGCCGCCTTCCCGGGATTGGATCTGCTGGTGCCGGATCATCGCGGGACGGGTTTCTCCAGCCGGCTCTGCCAGAAGGAGGAGTCCGCCGGCAGTGAGGGGGGCGCCGCGCTCCAGGGCGCCGAGTGGGCGACCTGCTTCGAGGCGCTGGAGTCCGACTCCCAGCGCACTCGCGCCTTCACCATCACCCACTCCGCCCGCGACTTGAGCGCGCTGATGGAGCGCTACTCCGCCGGGCGGAAGACGTGGCTCTACGGGGTCTCCTACGGCACGCAGCTGGTGTTGCGCATGATGACGGTGGCCCCGCCGAAGCGCCTGGATGGAATCGTGCTCGACTCCCTCGTTCCTCCGGAGATGACGGAGCAATGGGACCTCAGTCATCGCTCGGCCGTCGTCGACGAGGTGGGCCGCGCGGTGCTCGCGCAGTGCGACGCGGACCCGGGCTGCCATGCGCGGCTCGGGGACTCGGCGGTCGCCGCCATGCAGGGGCTCGTCGACGATCCCAAGGTGTCCGCGGCCGTCCCCGGGGGGCGTCCGAAGCTCTTCTTCGGAGCCCTGCTGGACAGCCCGGCGCTGCGGGCGCGGATTCCCCTCGTCCTCGCGGGCCTCAAGGGCGGAGACCTCGAGCCGTTGCGGAAGGTGGAGCAGGACCTGGAGGCCCTGGGCGCCCCGTTCGAGCGTTTCCCGCAGGCCTCGCTCTCCATCCCGCTCGTCGCCGTGATCAGCGCCTCCGAGAACAACGCCCGGCCCGGGCTCACCCAGGCCCAGGTGGAGGCAGAAGCCACCGGGTTCCTGTTCGTCAGCAGCCTGCCGGGTCAGCTCGTCGGCCGGACGTCACTGGCCTATCCGCGCGACGAGTGGTTCGGCAAGTCTCCCGCCGCGCTTCCGCCGATGCTGGTGCTCCAGGGGGACATGGACCCGAAGACGCCCCTGGCTGGCGCCCAGGCCCATCTGCGCCTCCTGCCCGAAGCCGCTGGCGTCACCCTGTTCACCGTCAAGGGAGGGCCGCACTTCCTGCTCTTCACGGCGCCGGAGTGCTTCAAGACCGCGGTGAGCACCTTCGTCCAGAAGCGGCGGGCTCCGCGTGCGGCTTGTTCGCTTTGACCTGACGTCTACGGAGCGGGGATGAACTTGAACTCCGCGATGACGATCTCCGCTTCCTGACCGTTCTTGGGCGCGCGTCCCTGGAAGAGCCAGAAGTTCATGTGGACGGGCAGGGGGTTCTGGGGAATGCGCTGGACAGAGTCCGGCGGGTTGAAGAGCCAGCTGGCCATCTGGTTGACGTTGCCATCCTGGTGGCCATGCAACGCCTGGAAGTAGACCTGCGTCGACGACCACTGGAAGCGGTAGGTGGAGTAGGTCCCCCCGAGGCTGATGGGGTAGGCCTGATGGGAGTAGGGGACACCCGTCACCGCGGGGTAGACGGCCCAGTTGCCCATCTGCGGCTGACTGCCGCCCCACTTCGCGAACTCGATATCGATTTCATTCGTGCCGTCCGGGCCCACGTCGGGACGCGTGTAGTTGAACAAGCCCAGGACCACGTTGTCGTCGAAGAGGTCCGGCCGGCCAATCACCTTGAACTGGTAGGTGCCGTACCCCAGCCGCTGCTGCGGCATGTAGACCTCCGCCGTCGTCCAGCGTCCGTCACGCCAGGCAATCTTCAGGTGAAGGTAGCCGTTCGTATCGACCCAGGCATTGCGGTCATCCCAGGCATTGGGGCCCGGGCCGCCCTGCCCGCTGCGCACCTCCCATTGATAGCCCGAGAAGGAGACGCTCTTCGCCTCCGCGAGCGGAGTGAAGGCAATGCTGGAGACAAGAGCAATACCGAAGACCTGTGAGCCGCGCATGGATGACCCCACCTTCGAGAGTGATTCAAGGACCGGTTCGGCTCACCCCCAATCGACGCTGAACAGCTTTGCGATGATGGACATCGGAATGAGCAGCGCCATCATGTAGAAGTGGAGCCTCACAAAGAAGATGCGCTTCCCTTTTTCGCTCCAGGGCGAGTGTGCTTCGTTCAAAGAGTCCTCAACACGGCCCCTATCTCGCAGACGCGTCAGTGTTGTGGTGGGTCCGGAGCGCTGCCTGGAGAGCACCTCCGTCGGCAGTACACACGGAAAAGAATAGCGCATCGGATTGAGAGTAAAGGCAAGGGGGGTGGGCTGCTGTCGGCTACCCGAAGAATCGTGCGCCCCGCGTGCTCATGCACGCCCTTGCCCCACTCCACACGGGCCGCATCAGCTCAGGCCCAATCCCAGAGAGGCCTACGGCTTCTTCACAGCCATCCAACGAAACGCGCGTGCATTCGCGTCCAGGGCCGGAAAGGCGGCGGGATTCGAACCTGCCGCCTCCAGCGCGGGTCTGCTGTAGCTTGCTCTCATAGGCCCTGATCCCTACAAGCAGGCAGGGGGCTCCACGGAGGCCCGTGGAGCCCCCTGCCTGCTTGTAGCTGGCTCTTATACACATCTGACGCTGCCCACGATAAGGCTCGGT
>NZ_RAVW01000006.1 GCF_003611585.1 Corallococcus exercitus
CCACCACCACTGCCGCCCGAGCCGCTTCCGCCCGAGCTGCCACCGCCCGAGCTGCCACCGCCCGAGCCGCCGGTGCTGGAGCCACTCCCGGTTCCACCGGTGCCCGAACCGCCGCTCGTGCTACCTCCGCTGGTGCTGCCGCCGGTGCTGGAGCCGCCCGTGCCGCCAACCCCGCTGCCGCCCATGCTGGAACCACCGGTGCCGCCAACGTCGCTGCCGCCCGTGGTGGAGCCGCCCGTGCTCGAACCACCGGTGCCACCGCCAACGCTGCTGCCGCCCGTGCCCGTGCCCGTGCCCGAGCCGCTGGAACCACCGGTGCCGCCAACGTCGCCGCCGCCCGTGGTGGAGCCGCCGGTGCTGGAGCCACCGGTGCCGCCGGTGCTGGAGCCACCGGTGCCGCCGCCAACGTCACTGCCGCCCGTGGTGGTGCCGTTGGCGCTGGAGCCGTCCGTGCCACTGCTCGGCCCGATACCCGAGCCGCTGTCATCACTGGAGCCCTCCATTCCACTGGAGGTGCCGTTGGCTCCGCCCGTGCCCCCCTGCGTCGCTCCGGAGCCGCCCGTACCACCCTCCGTGCCACTCCCTTGCGTGGTCTTGCACCCCGCCCCCACGAGCAGCGCCGACGCGAGCGTTCCCAACAGGACCGCCTTGAATGCCTTCATTGCACGCACCTCCCTCAATGGACCGCGCTGAAGGTTGAGGAACAGCCTCCCGGGAGCCACTGGCCTTCGGGATGAGCCCGGGATCGGAAATGCACACAACGGATGGGACGGAGGAGACTTCTCCAGGATGAAAAGACACACGGCTCCTGGACGTCAGTCCTCAGGCGCGTCCAATCGGAGACATGGCATTGCGGGACGCGGACAATGCGTGTGTCTGGACTTCACGGCCTGCCAGCAAGTCGGATCAAAAGCATGAAGCAGGCATCCCGCCCATCGGAGACGCGCTATCCTCGGAAGGCTTCACAACCCCGAATGACCTTCTGGAGACGCTCATGATGCGCAAGAGCCTCATTGGTGGATTGTTGGCCGTTGGCTTGCTGGCGGGCTGTGGCGGTGCCGAGGACATGGGCCAGGAGCCCCAGCTGGCCACGCGCGAGGACGAGCTGCCCTACTGCGAGGGCTTCTCCTTCGTGACGTACTACAGCGACGCCACCTACACCACGCAGGTCGGACACGGAGATTGCAGCTGTGGCCACACGCTGCGCGTCTTCGGAACGAAGTCCGACTTCGCCGTCTACGAGCCCGACTACTGCGGTTAGTCCACGCGCTCACCGCGGTGGCATCCCGTGACGTAAAGCGGCCGGGCCCACGTCGGGGCCCGGCCGTACGAACAGCGCTCAGAGCGCGACGCGAATGATGGACCTGGCGGAGGTGCCGTCCGCGTTCACGGTGTCGACATCCATGTAGAGCGTGGGCGGGTTGGCGCGCACGAGGCTTCCAGGCCCGGGCGTTCCCTCCAGCGTCCCCAGGTCGGCTCGACTGAACCGGCTCCACGTCCAGAGGTGGCTTTCAGGGGTCCCGTCCTCCCGCGACACCGGCTGGTGGAACACCACCTGCTGCCGGCCTGGAATGAAATGGATGGGCGCACTCGGATAGGGCGCGTCCAGCTTCAGCGTCCAGACCTGATCCCCGCGTTGCCACTCCAGCCGGTGGAGCTGACCCTTGCTGCCCTTGAGCCACACCATGTCCGCGAAACCCTGACCGAGGACGGGGCCGTAGAGCGTCTCGGGGTTCTGGGTGCTGTAGAGATACACCCCATCGGCGGTCAGGAAGCTGGGAGAGGGCTGTGAGCAGCGGATCTCCTGGCAGAAATCCGGACGGCAATACATCACGAACTGACCCTGGAGGGTGTAGGGGGTGTAGATGCCGGCCTTGACGGTCTCCGAGCAGCCCTGTTCCTGGCACGAATGCAGGAAGTGCTGCACGGGCGCTCCGATGGGCCAATTCGTGTACACACCCTGGGCGCCGACATCGACACGCGTTTCGTTCAACATGAAGGCGTGCGTGGTCTTCCAGTCCCGGTAGCCGTCATGGGGAATGTCGTCTTCCCAGACCTGCGCGCCCGTGGCGGTGTCGAACACCCGCACGCGCGCATCCTCCGCCCAGGCATAGCGGGTCCCCCCTGGTGAGAGGACCGAGAACCCGGGCAGTTCGCCCAGGTCCGTGACCGCGCCGGAGGGCACGTCGATCAACCAGCGCCGTGCGCCCTTCACCAGGGACAGCACGGTTCCGCCGCGCTCGAGCACCGGTGTCCCGTCCTGGACCTGGAGGAGCGTCTGGAGGACGCAGTTCCCCGGTGCGCAGGCCGCCGTCCTCGCCACCTGGACGGAGGAGGCTCCCGCGCCGTCACGTTCCAGGAAGGCCACGAAGGTCTGGGCCGCGTCGTGGAGCACCGCGCCCCGGGACTGCTGACTGAGGACGATGGCCTCCGGCGTGCCGAACCGCCACAGCCAGACCGTCCGCACACCATCCACCTCCGGGCTCCACATCACCGTGCTCTGGCCGTCGGCCGTGATGTCGATGCCTTCCACCGCGCCCGCGATGCGCACGGGTTCTCCTTCAGGCAGCCCCTGCGCATAGGTGCCATCCGCCCGGGCGGACAGGAGGACGTGCTGCCCCTCATCCACCTTGAGCAGACGGGCGTCACGAGCCAGGGTCACGGCCGCCAACACAGGCTTCCCCTCCGGCGGCGGCGTCTGTGGATCCCCTCCCTCTTCGTGATGGCAGTGGGCGACCCCCAGTCCTACCAGCAACACCCCCAACAGCCTCCACGGCCGACGCTCGAGGGCACTTCGTGAATGAGCAGTCATTGTGATTCTCCCAGGAAGCCTGTGATTAGAGCTGGATCCGGATGATGTCGAGGGAAGAGGGGTCCGCCGACTCGATGGTCGAGTACAGCGCGGTGGGGGCGGCACGCGGATGGGCACCTTGAACGGGTGCACCCGGCAGCGGCAGCAGGTCCGTCAGGGACACTCCATCCCAGGCCGCCAGACGGGTTTCACGCACCCCATCGGAGCGCGTCAGCGTCTGGGCGAACACCAGGCGCTCCGCTCCCGGAAGGAAGGTGATGAACCGCATGTCCACCGCTCCCGTCGCCTTCAGGGTGTGGACCCCGGCGGGCCCGACCCAGGTCAACGTGTCGGCCGAGTCGTCCTGGTAGAGCGACACGCGATGCGCCAGGTCCTCGCTGAAGGCGGGTTGCGGCCTGCGGACGTCGGTGGTCGTCGTGTTCGAGAGCAACCGCATCGAGGCATCGAAGTAGGTGAACTGGTACTCGCAGCCATACGGACCGCACCGCAGGAGGTGGCTGCAGCTCACCAGGTCCGTGCGGCCCAACCCCCACCAACATCCGCCCTGCCCGCCCGCGAGGACCTGGCACGACGTCGCATCACAGGCGAGGGTCGCGTGCACCAGCGGAATGCGGTCGGGCGGTGGCGGCTCATAGACGTTGAGGACCAGGACTTTCGCGTCGGTCATCAGCGCGGACTCAACCTCCCAGCCCTCGCGGGACACGTCCTCCGCCCAGGAGCGCTCCCACTGGAGGGAGCGCGTGGCGGTATCGAACACCTGGAGGTGTCCCGCTGCGCTGAACAGGCTGTAGCGAGTGCCATCCGAGGAAAGCGTGCACGGCCCCGCCACCGTCCCCAGGGGCACCACCGCGCCAGACGGCACGTCGATGAGCCAGGCCTGCGTCGCGTCCGTCGCGAGCACGGTCGTCCCTCCGGCCTGGAGCAACAGGGTGCTTCCGGGAACCTGGAGCAGCGTCCTCGAGGGACAGTCCTTCGCGGTGCAGGCTGCGGCGTCCATCACGCGCAGCGACGTCGTCCCGGCGCTGGCGTCGGATTCAGTGAAGGCCACATAGGACAGCGCCCGGTCATGGACGATGTCGCCCTGCGAGCTCGTGGTGAAGGGGATGCAGGCGAAGGGTCCGGGCCGCCAGAGCCACGCCGTCCGCGTCCGCTCCTCGCTCGGCGCGCTCCAGAGCAGCACCGAGCCGCCGTCCTCCGCGAGGATGGAGGTGTCCGCCGGGTCGCAGATGCGCACGTCCCCGCCCTCGGGGAGCACCTTCGCGTACGTGCCAGCGCCGGTCTGGGGCCTGAAGAGCAGGAAGCGCTGCCGCGCGTCCACGCCCAGCAGCCACGCGCCCTTGTGCAGCACGTCGAGCCTCGGCAGGACCTCTTGCTTCGGCCCCGGCTCCTTCGTCCCGCAGGACGCAATGCCCCACCCCAGGAACAACAGCGCCAGGGCCCGCGCGAGCCGTCCACTCCAATGGCTTGTCATCTGGACTCCCCCCTCGGATTCAGGGGTACCGCCGGCCCGACACCCCGGTAGACCCGCGGGCGCCTCGTCAAGCGCAGGCCGCAGGGTCCGGTCAGACAATGCCTATCACATCCGAGGCGCCTGCGCAGTGACCTGGAGTGTGACTCAGCGGTCGCGGGAGGGCCTCGCCTGGATGGATGCGCGCACGCGCCTCTCCCAGACTGAGTTCCTCCCGCGTTGGAGTGGAAGCCCTTCGACCTCCTGGGCTGACGCCAGGACTCGCTGGAGGTTCAGCGATGGATGGAGCCGGGGTGGATGTCCACGCGCTCGCCGCCCCGGTCCGTGCTGCCGGAGATGCCGAAGATCTCCGCGTAGTGCGCGGCGGTGTCCTGGCCCTTGACGGTGGTGAAGTGGGCGCCCGTCATCGGCTGGCGCTCGCCGCTGGTGCGCAGCAGGGAGACCTCTTCCCAGGAGCCGCCCGTGGCCGTCGTCTTGGTGGGCTCCACGCCGAACTTCTCCGCGCCCACGCGCTCGCCGCCGCGCACCAGGAACTGGTCCACCGAGTTCACGCGCTTGAAGGAGGCCTCCTTGCCCGGCCCCCAGCCCTCCTGGTGGAACCGCGTGGTGAAGTGCTGGTGCTCCTTGCTCCCCTCCAACCGGATGTCCATGCGCACCTCGCCCGGCGCCTGGGCCTGGAGGGTCATGGTGAAGTGCTCACCCGGGTAGAAGTACTGGTTGCTCGCTTCCGCCGCCGCCCCCGGCTCCGTGCGCGTCGGCGGGTTGTGCCAGTGCTTGTCCGCGGGCGTGTCCGGGTTGGTGTCCCGCCAGAAGGGACGGAAGGCGAAGTTCTCACGCAGCGTCTTCAGCTTCGCGTCCACCTCCGCCGCGCCCCTGGCCACCACCCGGGGCGGGGTGTTGCCGTCGACCAGGGCCGGCTGTCCGCCCACGTTGGCGCGAGCGAAGCGGTGCGAAGGGTCGCGCATGTCGCTGCCCCGGGGATCGTCGGTGAACGTGGGCTGGCCGTGGCTGTCATAGACGCGGTCCCACGTCAGCCCGGCGTCCACTTCCTTCCCGTTCGCGCGGCCGCCCATGTAGACGCTGGGGCGCTCCAGCGGGCCGGTCTGCCACGCGGTGGCGCCCGTGCCATGGAACTGACGGGAGGGATCCGTCGACACCTGCGGCAGCGTGCCCTTCCCGCTGATGCCACGGTGCTGCGTGGAGGGATCGCTCTCCACCTTGCGGAAGTAGGCCCCCTTCGCATGCGGGTCCACCCGCGAGCCGAAGTGGTCCTTCACCGGGTGGCCCACCGCGCCCTGCACCTCGAAGGAGTCACCCGCCGGCGCCGGAGTGGCGGCAGCGTGGGGAGGCGCCTCCTTGGGATGGGGCGCTGCTCCCGCCTCCACGCTCGTATGCGGATGGATGAGGCTCCTGCCCTGGATCTGGATGGTCATCGCTTGCTCCCACACCGGCGGTCTGCGAACCGGGGATGGAGGCAGCATGCGAGCGTGGCAGGTCTTGAATCCAATTCATGAGAGGCATGGGCCCATGAATCCGCTGCATGCCCTGCCCTACTCCAGGGTCATGAAGTCCGGCTGGTACACGGACCGGTTCCGCAGCGGAGAGGGACCGCCGCTGTTCACGCAGTATCCGGTCGGGTTGTCGCAGCCGGCCTCCGGGTTGCCCCAGTACGCCGTGAGATTCATCCACGCGAGCGACCCCGTGTAGGTCCCCGCCGGCTGCCAGGGAATGACCACCACGTTGTTCCAGGTGTCCCACGCGAGTCCGGCACCGGTGTCGTCGGCCAGGAAGTCGCCGTTGAAGATGGTTTCGTAGATGTGCCGGGCAGCGTCCGGGTAGAGGCCGTGCGAGCCATTGGCGGAGAAGACCTCCGGGTGCCAGCCGGTGAGGAACACGGCCTTGTCGCCGAAGGCGAAGCCCTGCCCGTCCGCGTGCTGGCTCAGGTAGACCTGCGCGGGGCGCCCGTCGATGAAGCGCACGGTGAGGTGTTCCCAGTCCCCCACGTGGTTGCCGAAGGTGGAGTAGCCGCCCACGCAGCCCCAGGGCGAATACCAGCCGATGCACACCCGCTTGCCATTGTTGTAGGGATAGAAATTCCAATACAGCACGTCCGTCACGTTCGTCGGCAGGCCGCCCTGGGTGCGCGGGATGACCTGCGCGTAGACGGGCACCGGCGTCTGGTTGGGACGCTGGCCGTCCAGGAACTGCGGATCCGTGCAGGAATCACAGCCCAGTGCCTGGTTCGTCACCAGGTGCCCGTTCTCCTCGTGGACGTTGGCCAGGTGGAACTGCGTGGAGGACGGGAAGTAGGCCTCATCCGGATGCAGCCACACGCGCGGCGCGAACGCCGCCACGGTCTGCGCGTCCACGGGCAGGCCCCGCAGCTCCGCGTTGGACGTGGTGCTCTTGTTGAGGACCCAGTAGCGGTTGCCGCCCGTGTCGCCGTGGCTGGGGCGGGAGACGAAGGTGGACGCGGGCAGGCCGCGGTGGTCGCGCGCCACCGCCTGCCACACGCCGATGTCGTCGTCCGCGCCGGAGCCGCTGTCGTCCCACACCCAGGCGGGATTGGCGGGCAGCACGTACTCGCTGCGCACGCAGCGGATGAGGTCCGTGGAGGGCTTGGAGTAGCCCAGCACCGCGACGTGCCCCAGGCAGGTGTAGCCCGCGGGCGCGACCGGCTCCCAGAAGGAGACGTCGTGCGTGCCGCCGGAGCCGGAGTCGTCCCAGATCCAGGTGTAGTTGGACGGACGCGCCAGCACGTCGCCCTCGCCGCGAACCACGAACGTCGTCGCGGGGGGCTGTCCCCGGTTCGGCATGGCCACGTCGCCCAGCGAGAAGAAGCCCGGGGTCTGGGACAGGTCGGGACGCCAGATGGCGATGTCGTTCGTCGCGCCGGTGCCGTGATCGTCGTAGACCCAGGTGAAGCGGCTCGTGGCCCGGACCTCCAGGGCCCTGGGAGCGCGCAGCACGCCGGAGTCCGACGCCAGGGTGAACTCCGCGCTCTGGCCCGACAGCGCCGTCGCCGCGACCAGCTGGTAGCTGCCCGGAGACAACGTGACGGACAGGCGCGAGTTCGTGCCGCCACCGCCGTTGTTGTCCTGCGCGAGGACGGTGCCGTTCGCATCCAGCAGGTACAGCCACGCATCCGCCGACGACGTCAGGGTGAACGTCACGGGGTTGCTGGACGTCTGGGAGTCCAGCAGGAACACCCGGTTGCCCGGGCTGGAGGGGCTCTGTCCCCCCGAGCCCTGCCAGAGGCCGTAGACGGTGTTCGCGTGGGCCGGGCTCGCCAGGAGCGAGGTCGTAGCGAACGCGACGACAGGAAGGAGTTGCCGGAGGGCCATGGGGACCTGGGGATGGAGGGAACCCAGGACCCTACTCCGGACTCACCTACCCGTTCCCGTCCTCGTAGTGCCGCGCGTACTGCTGCCGGAGCACGAACTTCTGCGCCTTGCCCGTGCTCGTCAGCGGCATGGCCGGGAGCAGGACGATGGCCTTCGGCACCTCGAAGCCTCCCAGGTGCTGGCGGCAGTGGGCGTTGATCTCTCCTTCCGTCGCGGTCGCGCCCGGCTTGAGCACGACGAAGCCCGTCACCGCCTCTACCCAACGCGCGTGCGGCAGGCCCACCACCGCGACCTGGAGCACGGCGGGGTGGCGCAGGAGGACCTCCTCGACCTTGATGGACGGGACGTTCTCTCCGCCCGTCTTGATCATGTCCTTCTTGCGGTCCACGAAGAGGAGCTGGCCGTCGGCGTCGAACATGCCCAGGTCGCCGGTGTGGTGCCAGCCGAAGGCGCGCGCCCGCGCGGTCGCCTCCGGGTCCTTGTAGTAGCCGAGCATCACGTTCGGTCCGCGATGGACGATCTCCCCCACCTCCCCGCGCCCAAGCAGCCGGCCCTCGTCGTCCATGATGGCCGTCTCGTTCGTCACGACCGAGTCGCCCCAGTACGAGCCGAAGCGCTTCAACTGCTGCTCCGGCTTGAACATGGTCGTCGCCGGGTACATCTCCGTCTGCCCGGACGCGAGCGCGAAACCTCCCGGGCAGAAGTGCTCGATGAGCTCCACGAGCATCGTGCGCGCCATGGGCGCCATCACGTAGAGGCACATGCGCAGGCTGGACAGCTTCGTGGCCGGCCGCGCCGGGTGCGCCAGCATCGCGCCGTACATCACCGGCAGGCCCAGCAGGAACGTGATGCCCCGCCGCTCGATGGTCGCGAGCATCGCGGCCGGGTCGAAGGCACGCCGCACGACGATGGTCGCCCCGGCCAGCAGGAACGTCATCGAGATGGCGTGCTGCGCGCAGTGGAACATCGGGAGCACGCAGAGGGTGGAGTCGCCCGGCCGCATCTCCAGCTCGAAGAGGTTGCCGCTCAGCGCCGCGTGCACCGACGCGTGCGAGTGCATCACGCCCTTCTGCTGGCCGGTGGTGCCGCTGGTGTACATGATCTGCGCGAGCTGGCCGCTCTCGATGTCCACCTCCGGCAGGGTGCCGTGCTGCCCCTTCAGCGTGTCCAGGAACGCGACGGTGTCGCCGCCCGGTGACGCCTGTCCCTCCGGCACGCAGACGATGATGCGGGTGCCCAGTGCGTCGAGCATCGCCCGCAGCCCCGGCTTCGCGAGGAACTCCGCGTCGATGACGGCGTGCGTGGCTTCAGCGTGTTCGAGGATGTACCGGACGGCCTCCACGGAGAGGCCTGTGTTGATGGGCACCCAGACGAGCCCCGACTTGTAGATGCCCACGAAGGCAGTGACCATCTGCGCCGAGTTGCCGCAGAGCATCGCGATGCGCGCACCCTGGGGAAGGCCCTGCGCGAGCAGGTAGTGCGCGAACGCGTTCGAGCGCCGGTCGAGCTCCGCATAGGAGAGCTCGAGGTCCCCGTCGACGAGCGCCGTCCGCTCCGGCCAGCGCAACGCCGACCGGTGGACGATGTCTCCCAGCGAGACACGGCTGATGCGCGGGAACTGCGCTTCCTGGGTCGCGGACATCATGTGCTCCCTTTTTCCGTCTACTTGGGTGCGGCCCACGCCGGGGGACGGCGCTCCAGGAAGGCGAGCATGCCCTCCTGGGCCTCTTCGGAGGCGAACAGCCGTCCGGAGAGCGCGACCATGTCCGCGCCCCCGGCCTCCAGGCGCGCGCGCAGCCCGGAGGCCACCAACTGCTTGGTCTCGCGCAGGCCTTGAGGCGACGACACCCGGAAGGTCTCCAATATCTGCTCGACGGCGCCCTCCAGCGACGCGTCCGGCACCGCGGACGTGATGAGCCCGATGCGCGCGGCCTCGGCGGCGTCGAACGCCTCACCGGTGAGGAAGTAGCGGCTGGCCGCCCGGCTGGTCAGGTGCGGCAGCGTGGTGAGGGAGATGACCGCGGGCGTGACGCCGATGCGCGCCTCCGTGAAGGCGAACTTCACGGACTCCGCGACGACCGCCACGTCGCACGCACCCACGATGCCGATGCCCCCCGCCCTCACCTGCCCCGCGACCTTCGCGACGACCGGCTGGGGCAGCGTCACGAGCGTGCGCAGCACGTCGAGCAGCACGGCCGGTGCCTTCGCGGCGCCTCCATCCGCCATCTCAGAGAGGTCCGCGCCGGCGCAGAACGCGGGACCGGTGGCCGCGAGGACGACCGCGCGCACCGTGGGGTCGGCCCCCACGGCGTGCAGCCGCTCCAGCAACTGCGTGACCAGCGCCCGCGACAGCGCGTTGCGGTTGCGGGGCGAGTCGAGCGTGAGGGTCGCGACGCCGCGAGACACCTCGTAACGGACGAGCGGTGCTTCACTCATGCTGCCTCCTTCGCTTCAGGGGAGACGACCGCGACGACGTGCCGTGCCGGCACCTGCGCCCCGACCGTGACGTTCACCGCCGTGACGACACCATCCGTGGGCGCGATGAGGGACGACTCCATCTTCATCGCTTCGAGCACCACCAGCACGTCGCCCTTCTTCACGGCCGCGCCGACCTGGGTGCTCACCCGGATGATGCGGCCATCCATGGGCGCGCGCAGGCGGCCGTCGCTGGCGCGCTCGCGCTCGGAGGGCAGCCGGAAGGAGACGTCGCGCAGGCTGCGCGTGATGCCGTCCAGCGAGCACCACAACGTGCTTCCCGCGCGGCGGTAGCGGACCGCGCGGCGCCTTCCCGCCACCTCCACCTCCACGCGCTCGGCACCGAGTCCGCGCAGGGAGAGTGAGACCGACGTGTCACCGATGCGGACGTCGTACGCCTCCGGCGCGACGGGACGGACCGATGCGCGGAGCTCCGCTGCCCCGTCATGAAGGACCACGGGCACCGGCAGGGCGTAGGAGCTGCTCCAGCCCGTCAGCGCCGCGTCGAACCCGCCCTTCCTGGCCAGCGCCACCGCGTCGTCGTGGAAGAGCACGGCGGCCAGGATGGCCTGGTCCTCCGTGGAGGCCCGCCCCAGCGCCTGCAGCGTCTCCGGCGGCGTGTGTGCGCCGACGAAGCCCGTGTCGTAACGGCCGGAGCGGAACGCCTCGTGCCCGAGGACGTGCTGGATGAAGGTGCTGTTCGTCGTGACGCCGAACACCGTCAGTTCGCGCAGCGCCGCGGCCAGCCGCTCGCGCGCCGTCTCGCGGTCCGGCCCGTAGGCGATGAGCTTCGCCTGCATGGAGTCGTAGAACGGCGTGATGTCCTGCCCCTCACGCACGCCGTGGTCCACGCGGATGCCCTCTCCTTCCGGCGGCACCCACGCGAGGAGTCGTCCCGTCTGCGGGAGGAAGCCCTTCGCCGGATCCTCCGCGCACAGCCGTGCCTCGATGGCGTGCCCACGGAAGGTGATCTCCGCCTGCGTCAGCGGAAGCGGCTCGCCGTCGGCGACGCGCAGCTGCCATTCCACCAGGTCGAGCCCGGTGATCAGCTCCGTCACCGGGTGCTCGACCTGCAGGCGCGTGTTCATCTCCATGAAGAAGAAGTCGCCATTCGGCGCCAGGAGGAACTCGATGGTGCCCGCGCCGCGATACCCGATGGCGCGGATGGCCTGCACCGCCACGGCGCCCATGCGCTCGCGCAGCCCGGGCGTGACCGCCGGGGACGGGCTCTCTTCAATCACCTTCTGGTGCCGCCGCTGGACGGAGCAGTCGCGCTCGCCCAGGTGCACCGCGCCCCCGTGCTCGTCCGCGAAGACCTGCACCTCCACGTGACGGGCGCCCTCGATGGCGCGCTCCAGGATGAGCTCGCCGCTGCCAAAAGCGTTCGTCGCCTCCGAGCGCGCGGAGCGGATGGCCTCCAGCAGCGCGCCAGGGTCGCGGACCAGGCGCATGCCGCGTCCACCGCCGCCCGCCGCCGCCTTCACCATGAGGGGGAACCCGATGCGCTGGCCCTCGCGGACCAGGGCCTCGTCCTCGAGCGACTCGCCAGGACGGGCCGCCTCATAGCCGGGGATGCACGGCACGTCGGCGGCCTGCATGCGCAGCTTCGCCTGCCGCTTGTTCCCCATCAGCTCGATGGCTTCCGCCGGCGGCCCGACGAACACGAAGCCGGCGTCCGCGCACGCGCGCGCGAAGTCCTCGTTCTCGGAGAGGAAGCCGTACCCGGGATGGATGGCGTCCGCGCCAGAGTCCTTCGCCGCCGCGAGGACCCGCTCGATGGAGAGATAGGACTCCCTCGCGGGCGCCGGCCCCAGGTGCATCGCCTCGTCGGCGAGCCGCACGTGCGGGGCTTCCCGGTCCGCGTCGGAGAAGACGGCGACCGTGCGCAGGCCCAGCCTGCGGCACGTCCGCAGCACGCGCACGGCGATCTCACCCCGGTTCGCCACCAGCACCTTGTGGATGCGTTTCATGATTCCCCTCGCTTACAGCCGGGCGACGCCGAAGGAGTTGGGCGACAGCGTGCGGCGCGAAGCCTCGTCGCACGTGGCCAGGATGAACCCGAGCACCCGCCGCGTGTCCCGGGGGTCGATGACGCCGTCGTCGAACAGCCGCGCGCTGCAATGGAAGGCATCCGACTCCTGGTCGAACTGCTCGATGAGCGGCTTCGCCATCCCATCCAGGAACTCCTGGTCGGGCGGCAGCCCCGCGCGCCGGGCCTTCTCCGTGGCGACGATGGTCAGCACCTTCGCCGCCTGCTCGCCGCCCATCACCGCGGTGCGCGCGTTGGGCCAGGCGAAGATGAAGCGCGGGTGGAACGCACGGCCGCACATGCCGTAGTTGCCCGCGCCGAAGGCGCCACCCAGCAGAATGGTCATCTGCGGCACGGTCGCGTTGGCCACGGCCTGCAACATCTTCGCGCCGTGCTTCACGATGCCGCCCTGCTCCGACTGGGTGCCCACCATGTAGCCGGTGGTGTTCTGCAGGTAGACGATGGGCGTCCGCGCCTGGCAGCAGAGCTGGATGAACTGCCCCGCCTTGGTGGCACCCTTCGCCGTGATGGGCCCGTTGTTGCCGATGATGCCGACCGCCCGGCCCTCGATGCGCGCCCAGCCACATACGGTGAGCGCGTCGTAATCGTCCTTGAACGGCGAGAAGTCCGAGCCATCCACGAGCCGGGCAATCACCTCGCGGCAGTCGTAGGGCCGCCGGTGGTCGATGGGCACGACACCGCACAGCTCCTCCGCCGCGTAGCGCGGCGGCTCGAAGCCGGGGCGCTGGGACGCCGGCAGGGCGTCATTCCAACCGAGCGAGGCGACGATCTCCCGCGCGATGCGGATGCCGTCGGTGTCGTCCTCGGCGAGGTGATCCGAGGTCCCGGCGACGGTGGTGTGCATCTCCGCGCCACCCAGGTCCTCGTCCGTGGCGACCTCGCCCGTGGCCGCGAGCAGCAGCGGCGGGCCGGCGAGGAACACCTTCGCCTTGCCGCGCACCATCACGACGTGGTCGGACAGGCCCGGGATGTACGCGCCACCCGCCGTGCTCGAACCGTGGACGACGGTGACCTGGGGGATGCCGGCCGCGGACAGCTTCGCCTGGTTGTAGAAGGTCTCCCCGCCCGGGATGAAGATCTCCTGCTGGTAGAGCAGGTTCGCGCCGCCGCTCTCCACGAGCGACACGACGGGCAGCCGGTTCTCCAGCGCGATCTCCTGCGCGCGCAGGGCCTTCTGGACGCCCCACGGCGTCGCGGTGCCGCCCTTCACGGCGGAGTTGCTCACGAACACCAGGCAACGCACGCCGGACACGAAGCCAATGCCGATGATGGTGTTGCCACCGGCCAGCGAGCCGTCGCTGTCGTCGTGGTGCTTGTAGCCGCAGAGCGTGGAGAGCTCGAGGAAGGGCGAGCCCCGGTCGAGCAGCAGCGCCAGGCGCTCGCGCGGGAGGAGCTGCCCGCGCTGCTTGAACTTCTCGCGGGCCAGCTGCTCGGTGTCGCGCGACTTCTGCTCGATGGCGCGCAGCTCGGCGACGCGGGCGAGCATCTCCTTGCGCTGCGTGGTGAAGGCGGCGGAGGCCGGTTCGACTTGGGAGATGAGCGTGGGCACGTCACTTCTCCTTCGGGCCGTCGAGGATGGCGGGCCCCTTGGCCAGGTGGAACCCGTCGTACGGCTTCGAGTTCGAGTGCTCCGACAGCGGGAACGCCTTCGTGTTGCAGGACGCGCCGCCATCAATGCGGATGACCTCGCCGGTGATGAACGCCGCTACGTCGGAGAGGAGGAAGACGATGGCGCCGCTGACCTCCGCCTCCGTGGCAAGCCGGTGCAGGGGGACCTGCTGGCGCAGCATGGGAATCATCTCGCGGACGAAGGGGTCCTCGTAGGTGTCCAGGCCGCTGGAGGCGACCCAGCCGGGCGCGACGGCGTTCACGCGGACCCCGGCGAAGGCCCATTCGACGGCGGCCGTCTGCGTCAGGTTGAACATGCCAGCGCGGGCCGCGCCCGAGTGCCCCATGCCCGGCATGCCGTTCCAGGCATCCGCGAGCATGTTCACGATGGCGCCGCCGTGGTCGGTCATGGACTGGTTGAACACCTCGCGCGCGACCAGGAAGCCGCCGGTGAGGTTCGTCGCGACGACCGCCTCGAAGCCCTTCTTGGAGATCGCCGACAGCGGCGACGGGAACTGTCCGCCCGCGTTGTTCACGAGCCCGTGGATGCGGCCGCGCGCCTGGACGACGGCGGCGACCATGTCGCGCACCGCCGCCTCGTCGCGGATGTCCACGGCGTGCTGCGTGGACGCATGGCCCTCGGCGGCCAGCTCTCCGGCGACCTTGGCGAGCTTCTCCTGCTTGCGGCCCACGAGGACGACGTGCGCGCCGAGCGACGCGAGCTCATGCGCGGTGCACCGGCCAATGCCGCTGCCAGCGCCGGTGACGATGATGGTGCGGCCCGCGAACGCATCCGGAGCGAAGACTGAACGGTATCCCATCGTGTTCTCCTAGCGTGCCTTGCGGGGCAGCGTGCCCATGGCCTTGCTGATGATTCCGAGCATCACCTCGTCGGCGCCGCCACCGATGGAGCCCAGGCGCAGGTCGCGGTAGGCGCGGGCGACGGGGTTGTCCCAGGTGAAGCCCATGCCGCCCCAGTACTGGAGGCAGCCATCGACGAGCTCGCGGGCCAGCCGGCCCGACTTGAGCTTGCACATCGAGGCGAGCTTCACGACCTCCGGGTCGTCCTTGTTCTCGATGTACATGCCGACGGTCCGGTAGATGAGCGCCCGGAGCGCCTCGACCTCCGTCTGCAATTCGGCCAGCCGGAAGTGCACGCTCTGGTTGTCGAGGATGGACTGGCCAAAGGCCTTGCGCTGCCGCGTGTACTCGGCCGTCTGGGCAATGAGCCGGTCGAAGGTGACCAGCGTGCTCGCCGCCACGAACAGCCGCTCCTCTTGGAACTGCTGCATCTGCATGGCGAAGCCGCGTCCCTCGTCGCCGATGCGGAAGCGCGTGGGGACGCGCACGCCGTCGAAGAAGAGCTGCGCCGTGTCGGACGCCCACATGCCGAGCTTGCGGATCTTCGACCGGGTGATGCCGGGGCGGTCCATGGGCACGATGATGAGCGACTTGTTCGCGTGCGCAGGTCCATCCCCCGTGTTGGCGAGCAGGCAGACCCAGTCCGCCTGCATGCCGTTGGTGATCCACATCTTGCTGCCGTCGATGACGTAGTCGTCGCCGTCGCGGCGCGCGGTGGTCGTCACGCTCGCCACGTCGGAGCCGGCCCCCGGCTCGCTCACCGCGATGGAGCAGACGCGCTCGCCGGTGAGCGTCGGCGCCAGGAACTCCCGCCGCAGCGCATCGCTGCCGAAGCGGGCGAGCGCGGGCGTCGCCATGTCGGTCACCACGCCAATGGCCATGGGCAGCGCACCGCAGGTGCAGTGGCCCAGCTCCTCGGCAAAGGCGACGGAGAACGACGCGTCCAGCCCCAGCCCGCCGAACTCCGGGGGCTTCGTGATGCCGAGCAGCCCGAGCTCGCCCAGCTTCCGGAACACCTCCCGGGCCGGGAAAATCTCCGCGGCCTCCCAGGCGTCGACGTGCGGGTTCAGCTCCTGTTCCACGAACTTGCGGACGGTCTGGCGGATGGCGCGGTGTTCCTGGGTCTGCTGCATGGCTTCCTCGCTGGGACTTGGGAGCGCGCGAAGGCGCTAGAGAAGCGATTCCGGGACGTCGACGTGGCGCGAGCGCAGCCACTCGCCCAGCGCCTTCGCCTGCTGGTCGAAGCGGGTGGACGACGAGACGCCTTCGCCGAGCAGTCCCTCGATGACGAAGTTCAGGGCACGCAGGTTCGGGAGCACGTGGCGCTGGATCTTCAACGCCTGCGTCTCCGGAAGCAGCGTGCGCAGCCGCTCCTCCGTGAGGGTGTGCACGAGCCAGCTCCAGGCCTCGTCGGTGCGGACCCAGACGCCGATGTTCGCGTCCCCGCCCTTGTCCCCACTGCGGGCCAGGGCCACCTGGCCGAGCGGCACGCGCCGGGCGCCCCCCGACAACAGCGGCGCGGGCAGCGACGGCACCGGGACGGCTTCGAGCTTCCGGGTCTCCTCTGGCGGCAACACGTCGATGCGCCGCCCATCCGGGAGCACCGCGACGTGCGGCACCTTCCGCGCGTCCACATAGCCCGCGGTGTAGATGCCAAAGGGCGAAGCGTCACCGGGCAGCGCGGGCAGGAAGAAGCCGGGGTAGCTGGACAGGGCGAGCTCCACCACGGCGCCATTGAAGGAACGGCCGGCGACCTTCGGGTCGGCATCCTTCACGGTGACCCGCAGCGTCGCCGACGCCTGCTCCTCGCTGGGAGCGTCGGTATGGTCGGTGCGCGCGAGCGTGTAGAGGACCTCTGCGGGCCGGGGCTTGAGCGTCGCATCCAGTTGCGCCTGCACGAGCGCGGCCTTCTCCTCGATGTCCAGGCCCACCAGCACGAACTGGGCATCGTTGCGGAAACCGCCGAGCCTGTTCAGGCACACCTTCACGTCCGGAGGGGGCGGCTCGCCGCGCACGCCCGACAGGCGCACCCGGTCGGTGCCCTCCGCGTCGATCACGATGGTGTCGAAGCGCGCGGTGGCGTCAGGGCCCGCATAGCGGGCGCCGCCGATTTCATAGACGAGCTGGGCCTTCACCGTGTCGACAGTGACGGCGCCCCCGGTGTCCGGATGCTTCGTGATGATGCTCGAGCCGTCGGCGAAGACCTCCGCGAGCGGGAAGCCGGGCCGCCGCACGTCGATTTCACCGAAGCGCGCGAAGTTGCCGCCGGTCGCCTGGGCTCCGCACTCCAGGACGTGGCCCGCGACCATGGCGCCCGCGAGGCGGTCCCAGTCATCGCGCTTCCAACCGAAGTGGGAGGCCGCGGGGCCGACGACGAGCGAAGCGTCCGTCACGCGCCCCGTGACGACGATGTCCGCGCCCGCGTCCAGGCACGCCGCGATGCCCCAGCCCCCGAGGTACGCGTTCGCCGTGAGGGGCTGGTCGAAGCCAAGCTCGTCCGCGCGTCCGATGAGGTCATCGCCTTCGACATGCGCGATGTTGACGGACAGCCCCATCTTCGTGGCGAGCGCGCGCAGGTCGTTCGCGAGCCCCTCCGGATTGAGGCCACCGGCGTTCGCGACGATGCGGACCTTCCGCTCCACCGCGAGGCCGAGCGTCTCCTCCAGCTGGCGAAGGAACGTCTTCGCGTACCCGCTCGCCGGGTTCTTCAGCCGGTCGCGGCCCAGGATGAGCATGGTCAGCTCCGCCAGGTAGTCGCCGGTGAGGACGTCGAGCGGACCGCCCTCCAGCATCTCCCGGAACGCGGAGAAACGGTCGCCGTAGAAGCCGGATGCATTGCCGATGCGCAGCGATCGCCCGTCCATCGCACCTCCTGTGCCAGGGAGCGGCGAGTCTGTACCCCTCCCCTCAAAGAAAGCAATCACGATTGCTTTTTTCTTCCCGCCGCAACAGTGTGGATCCATGAGCGGCACGGCGAGCGGGACGACACGGCAGGAGCAGGAGCGCAGCCGGGTGACGCGGCAGAAGCTGATGACGGCCGCCATCGAGGTGCTGGTGGAGAAGGGCTGGGCGGGGGCGACGACGGGCGCCATCGCCGAGCGCGCGGGGGTGTCGCGCGGCGCCTGCCAGCACCACTTCCCCACGCGCGCGGCCCTCGTCGCGGCCGCCGTGGAGCACGTCTTCCACCAGCAGGTCGAGGAGCTGGTGCGGCGCGCGAAGGGCCTGTCGGAGAGCCGGCGGCGCGTCGAGCCTCTCTTGAACCTGCTCCATGACGTCTACGCCGGCCCGCTCTTCACGGCCGCGACGCACCTGTGGGTGGCCGCCGGGGCCGACGAGGAGCTCAAGGCGCTCCTGCTGCCGCTCGAAACGCACGTGGGTCGCGAAGTGCACCGGCTCACCGTGGAGCTGTTGGGGCTGGATGAGCGCGACCGCGACGTGCGCGACGCCGTGCGCGCGACGCTGGACCTCCTCCGCGGCCTGGCGCTCGCGAACCTGCTCCACGACGACACCGCCCGGCGCCGCAAGGTGCTTGCCCATTGGGCACGGACGCTCGAAGCACAGCTCACGCCGAAGCGCCAGACTCAGGCCGACTGATCCGCTTGGGGCAACAAGCTTCTCAAATAGAATTCCCCTGAACCCCCGAAAGGCATTCTTGATATGTCTTTCGTCACGGGCGCTCCACCCCACGCGGGCGCCCGCCTGAGGGGAAATCCAAATGCGAATCGTTTCGAGAGGGACCCGCGGTTTCGTCGCCGCGCTCGTCGGTGCGGGCACGCTGGCTGTCGTTGGTTGTGGTGAGGTCACGGGCAACCCAGACACCACCGTGTCGCAGACCCGGCAGGAGGACGCGGCGACCTTCAGCCAGTTGGTGGCGCGGCTGAGCGGCCCCCAGGCCCCCGAGGACTTCGTGCGGAGCTGGCTCGCGAAGGAGTCCGGCCCCGAGTCGAGCTTCCAGAGCGCCGCCTCGCGGGAGCGCGTTGCCCAGCTGCTCCGGGACTGGCCGGTGCGCGCCGACGGGAAGCTGGACCTGACGCGCCCTCCCCTGCGCCTGCGCGACCTGTCGCGGGGCAGTGCGGGTGAAGGACCCTTCGCCTTCAACGCGCTCGACGCGAATGGCCAGTCGCTGAAGCTCATCGTCACGGCGCAGACGGACCGGCTCCTCCTGGAGGAGGATCCCGACATCCAGGCGCCCACCGCGGAGCTCACCGCGCCGACCACGGGCAGCTACGTGCGCTCCACCGTCGCCGTCACCGCGAACGCGACGGATGACGTGGGCGTCGCCCGCGTGGACTTCTTCGACGGCACCACGCTCCTCGGGTCGTCCACCGCAGCGCCGTACACCGTCTTCTGGAACACGGTGGGCCAGGGAGGAGTGCATTCGCTGACGGCGCAGGCTTTCGATGCCGCCGGCAACAGCGGCACCTCCAGCGTGGTGAGCGTCGAGGTGGACAACAATCCCCCGCTGATCGTCAGCAGCCAGCCCCAGAATCCCCCCATCATGCAGAACTACGTGCGCGGCACCGTCAACGCGGCGTGGTCGGTGGCCCTTCAGGGTGGCGCGCCCGTGGCCCTGGCGCAGGTCTTCCAGAACGGCGCCGTGGTGACGTCCAACCCCACCAGCAACGGCAGCACCTACTACTACTCGTGGAACACGCAGTTCCTGGGCAACCGCTCGTACACCCTGGGCTTCCAGGTGACCGACGCCGCGGGCAACGCGTCCGCCGTCTACACCCGGACGTTCATCGTGGACAACGCGAAGCCGTCGCTCTCCACCATCACCTCGCCGGCCAACGGCGCGGTGGTCAGTGGCGTCGTCACGCTGGCGGCCACCGCGAGTGACAGCCAGGCCATGGCCTACGTCATCTTCGAGGTGGACGGAAACTGGCTCACGCCCTTCGCCACCAGCGCGCCGTACACGAAGACGTGGGACACCACGGGCCTGTCCGGCACGCACACCATCGTCGCCATCGCCACGGACCGCGCGGGCAACGAGCGGCGCAGCAATCCCATCACCGTCACCGTGCCCTGAGCTGAAGCAGCTGGCGGCCCGGAACGGCTTTCATCGTCTCCGGGCCGCGCTCCGCCAGACTCAGCAGCGGTAGAGGTACGTCAGCGCGGTGATGTCCGTGCTGGTGAACTCGCCGGTCGGGTTCGGCGGAAGACAGGCATTGAAGATGGACCCGTTCACGTAGGACGTGGCGGGCGTGCCGGGGATGAGGATGGCCCCCACGCCCGCCGTGCCTTCGCTGCCGCCCGTGCCACAGCTGATGACCTGGGAGTAGTAGTCCGAGTGGCGCATGCCCAGCGTGTGCCCCAGCTCGTGGGTGACGATGTGCTCGACCGTGTCGAGCGGCGCGGTGTTCCACCCCGTGCCGATGGTGATGGTCCCATAGGGACGGCCGCCCGAGGGATAGCCCGAGTTGTAGCCCGTGCCCGCCGCGGTCGTCGCGACGATGGTCGCGTTGCAGCCGGTGCTGGAGCCCCGCACCATCGTGAAGCAGAGGCCCAGCGCGTTGTAGTTCTGGATGGCCAGGTCCAGGCCCTGGCTCAGGCCGCTGTAGCTGGTGAACGTGGACGTCGGGTTGATGCAGATCTTCTTCACCAGGGAGGTGCTGACGACGTTGGTCGTCCGGTACTGCTCCGCGCTGTCCTCACCGGACTGGAGCATCTCGCGGGAGGCCTCCACGCTCACCTGGGCGTCGCCCCCCACGCAGACGGCGTCCTCGGAGACCTGGATGTCGCCCGCCTGGAACCCGGCTTCCAGCAGGTTGGAGACGATCTCTTGGTGTTCCTTCCGCAGGTCGGTACCGCAGCCGGACAGCCACGCACCACAGCCCACCACGAGCACCGCCGCTCTCTTGAACATGGTCGTCTCCCCTCGGGTCCTGTCGAGCGGAGTCCGGAGCCTCAGCGCTCGACGATGTCCGCGTCCACCAGGTACGGCGACGCCGCGACAATCGCTTCCATCGTCCAACCCCGGTTGGCGCCGCGGCCCGTCTCATCGCAGTCGCCGTCGGTGTGGATGCCCAGCAGGTGGCCCTGGCGGTTGAGCACGCCCGAGCCGGAGCTTCCGACCAGGGTGTCCAGGTCCACGTAGTAGACCAATGAATTGCAAGCATCCAGGTACTCGCCCTCGGCGATGACCTTCGGCTTGCCCCGGGGATGCTGGATGATCGCCAGGCGCTCGCTGGGCACGGCCGTCAGCAGGACGGGTGTCACATTGGGAAGCACGTCAAGCTGGATGAGCGCGTAGTCGGGTTCGAGCGACTGCTCGATGACGGTGCCCTCGGTGATGAGCGGGTCGCCGTCGGACTGCTCCTCGAAGTTGAAGACGAGCAGCGGCCGGTCGCCGAGCGCGACACAGTGCCCCGCCGTCACCACCACGGGCCCCGCGCTCGCTTCAATCAGCGTTCCAGTGCAGCGCCCGTCAATCAGGACGACCGCGTCCTCGCTCGCCTGCGCGACGTCCGCGAACTCGCCCTGGTAGCTGTTGATGGGGGTGAAGTCGGCGGTCGGGCCACATTGCGTCAGGCCACGCACCTCCGACGGCTGGCGCACCCGCGACGCCGTGGGACTCTCACAGACCGCCGGATGTGAAACCACGGGCACCTTCTCCTTTCCACAGGCCATCAGGCCCAGGAGGACGAAGGTGCCCGTGAGGATGCGACCCCACGGACTCATGAAGGACTCAAGGGGTCGCAACGCCATTGCTGGAGACTAGTACAGGGCGTTCAGCGCCGTGATGTCGGAGCTGGTGAACTCGCCGGTCTCCGTCGAGCGGAAGCAGGAGTTCATGATGGAGCCGCCCACCGTCGCGGTGCTCGGCGTGCCGCTGATGAGGATGGCGCCCACGCCCGCGGTGCCCTCGTTGCTGGCGGAGCCGCCGCAGGAGATGGCGCGGTTGTAGTAGTCCGAGTGACGGAAGCCGATGGTGTGACCCAGCTCGTGCGTGATGACGTGCTCGTTCACGTCCACGCTGTAGGTGTTCAGGCTGGTGCCGATGTTGATGGTGTTGTAGGGCAGGCCGCCCGACGGGAAGCCCGCGGAGCCGCCGGCGCCGGAGGTCACCGTCGCGGTGATGTTCGCGCTGCAGCCCGTGGTGGGGCCACGCGCCATCGTGAAGCTCAGGCCGCGCTGGTTGTAGTTCTGGATGGCCAGGTCAAGGCCCTGGCTCAGGCGGGTGTAGCTGTTGAACGTGGACGTGGGGTTCACGCAGATCTTCGTCACGCTCGAGGAGACGAGGTTCGTCGTGCGGTACTGCTCCTGGGTCTCCTTGCCCGTCTGGAGCATCTCGCGGGACGCCGCCAGGCTCACGTGCGCGTCACGGCCCACGTACACCTGACCGTCCGCCTCCATGATGTCGTCCGCCGGGAAGCCGGCCTCGATCAGGTTGGCGACGATCTCCTGGTTCTCGCTCTCCAGGTCGGTACCGCAGCCAGACAGCATCGCACCACAGCTCGCCACGAGGACTGCCGCCTTCTTGAACATTCGTCGTTCCTCTGGTTCGGGGGAGATCCGCTGCCGCCTGACCTTCCCGTCAGCCGCGGACAGCTTGCCCAGCCACTGAGCAACTGCCGGGCCAACCGCGCGCTAGAGGGAATAACTCGATTTTGTTGAATTTCATGGTGCGCCGATACTCCAGCTTCCAAGAAACTGGGTGTAAAACAGCGTGACGTTTTGAATCACAAGTAGCTGTCAGGACAGCTCTTTTGGTTGTGCCCAGGGGGGCCTCCTGATTTCGGTCAGGGGTGTCTTTCAATCAGTCACCCACCCCGGGGTCCTATTTACCCCGTTATTCCATGTAATCCATGTAGGTCCTGCTAAAGCTGGGAGTGAATCCACTCCCGGGATATCCCGTCCCCATGTCCATGCGCCCTTCCCTCCCCATCGCCGCGCTGTTGGGTGCGGCCCTGTCGTTCCTCCCCGGCTGCGAGAGCACGAAGTCGAGCGGCCCGTCCCCTTCCGACACGCGGTCCCAGGACACCTCAGCCGTGCAGTCCGCCGAGGCCTGGGCGCGGGCGCGCGTGGGGGATCGGATCACCTACGACTTCAGCGCGACGCAGGGCCCCTCGCCTCGGGGCGGCAGCGGCACCGCACGCAGCCTCCAGGGGCGGCTGAGCCTGGAGGTGGTGGCCGTGCAGCAGCCCTGGGTCTGGGTGCGCGCGGCCTTCACCGATGAGGCGGGCCGGCCGCTGTCCCAGGCGCGGCTGGCTCGGGATCTGCTCTTCCCCGTGCGTGCGGACACGACGCGCCCGCTCGACGTGCCCCATGGGGGCAAGGCCACCGCAGAGGTCGCCTCCAGCGCGGGCCGCAGCTGGGAGGCCCTCCGCTACGTCAGCGATCAGCGCCCCGTGGACGGCCCGCTGCGCACGCGCGTGTACGCCAACGCGCCGGGCCCGCTGTACCTCACCCGAGGCCTGATTGAAGCGGGCATGGAGGCGTCCGGCTTCGGCGCGCAGGGGGGCTTCCAGCTGAAGCTGCGCGAGGTCCGTGAGGGTTCGGCGGAGGCCAGTGCGCCCGCGCCCGCGCTGGAGCGGCCCCTGGGTCCGGGCGCGTACTACGACCGGTTCGTGGATGTGGCGGGCACCACGCCCGGAGTCCAGCGCGTGTGCTTCAGCGCCGAGCGCGGCTACCTGCTGCGCACCGAAGGCCCCGTCGAGGCCAACGCCGCGCCCTGCTCCGACTTCTCCCAGGCCGAGCCGGAGCCCCTGGAGGAGCTGCTGATGGGCCTGCCCTGGGAGGTGCTGTCCGCGGGGGAATGGCCGCCCGCGGCCGCCCTCTCCGGCACCCGTGGCACGTTCAGCGCGGAGGGCCGGAACGCGCCCGCCCTCATCGAGCAGAGCAGCGAGAACGTGGAGGGCACCCAGCGCGCCTTCTCGCAGACCTGGGCGGCCGACCCATGGGCGCCGGGGCTCGCGGGCCTGCCCTATGAGGCGCGCTTCCAGCCGCTCGCCAGCAGCACCGAGCGCGTGGTGACGGGCGGCAAGAACGAGCCGGAGGGCGGCACGCGGATCGTGCGCTGGGGTTCGTGGCTCGCGGGAGCGAAGTAACGCGGGCGGCTGGGTGACAGGCTTTACGGAGCGGGAGCGTCGCTCCGTGAGCTGTCATTGCCACGCACGAGTTCGACCTGGAGCACCGCGCCGGCTGGGCGGTGCGCCCATTCCTGGAAGGACGCGCGGAACGCCTCCACGGCCGCGAACAGCGGCCCCTGGGGCTGCCAGGACAACGCCGCCGCGTCCCGGGCCTCACGCACTTCCAGCCCGATGAGCAGGGCGCCCCCAGCGTGCGCGGGCAGGAACGGGCGCACGGAGAGACGCCGGTCCCCTTCCAGCCGGTACACCAGGGCCGTGACGTGTCCGAGGACCCAACCCGCGACGCTCTCCCGGTCCTCGGGGGTAGCGGCTTCGGCGGACAGGCGCAGCGCGGCCGGTGGGGTTTCGTTGGCGTCGAGGGGCTGGAAGAGCGCTGCCCATGCGGAGGAAGTGCGGGCGGCGCGGGCGTTGGCCACGAGCTCGCGGGCGCGGAGCAGCTCCTCCCGGATGACGCGGAACGTGGACCGCGACACGTTGCGCGCGGTGTTTCGCGCGGGGAGCGAGGGAGCGATAACGGGCAGGAGGTCGCGCTTGCCGTCGGGCCGGTAGCGCGCCGTCTCGGGCGTGAGCGCCACGGGTTGGGGCCACGGCCAGGAGGCGAAGGTGCTGAAGAAGTGCGCGAGCAGCGACGCGTCGGAGCGCATCGCGTCCGGGGTCGCACGGGTGCAGGCCCACGCAGCGAGCAGCGTCCACGACAGCCCGCCGAGGTAGCCCAGCGCGTGCGAGTAGAGGCCTCGCGCCCGGGCCCAGGCCTTCACCGCGCGCAGCAGGGTCCGGAACCGCTCGGTCCTTCCGCCGTCACGGGCGATGGCGTCCATCAGGCCCAACGTGTCCGCCAATCCCAGCACGGCGCGGAGGCCCGCGGGGTCCAGCCGGTCGCCATGCCGCGCGAGCAGCGTCAGGGGGTCTTCAGCGGGCACCCCCTCCGGACGGCTCGCATAAGCCAGGTCGAAGCTCACGCCGCCCAGGGACAGCTTCACCAACGGGATGGCGGCATCCGCCACGTAGCGGGCCGTGCCGGGCGCCAGTTCCTGGAGGAGCGCTTGAGCGAAGTCCTCGCGGGGCAGGCTCGCCGGGCCGATGGCGACCGCGTCCACGTCACTGCCCGCGCCATCCGTGCCCAGGAGATACGAGCCATAGGGATGCAGCGTGGTGCCGATCCGTTCGCAGTGCTGTCGAAGCTGTTCCACCGCCGCGGTCCTGGCCGCGTGCCCGTCCTGGGCTTCGCTGGCGCCGGCGGAGTTCAGTGCCTCGCGCAATGGAGCGTCTTCGTGCTCCGGCGTTGCCCTTCGTGCCTGTGCCAGGGGGATGCGCCGGATGATCTCGAAGGGCGTGTCACCCTTCCTCCGGATGAGACAGAGCTCGCCCACGCGGAACTTCAGTGGCCGCCAGCTTCGCTGCCACTCGGCGAGTGCTCGGACGAGGTCCTCGGAGAGCGGGAGCTGGCCCACGGAGAGGTGCGGCGTGAAGCCGCCATGGGTGGACGTGGCGCATTCGGGCAGGGCCGCCACGAGCCTCGCGTGCAGGGCCGCCAGCGCGCCGGAGGGCTGATCATCGGGACGGAGCCACGCCGTCGCGTTGGCGCGGTGCTCGAAGTGGCCGAACGTGGAGAGCGTCACCTCGAAGGGCTCGACGCCCTGGAGGGCATCCACGAGGAGCGCCTCCGCCGTCTCGAAGTCCTCTTCCGGGACGAAGGGATACAGCAGCGTGACGTGGGGCATCCACCGCTGGAACTTCGCGTCGTGCTTCTTGCGCAGCGCCTGGATGGGTCCCCAGACGGCCTCCGGGGGAATGAGCACCAGGGCCGTGTGGTGCACCAGCGCCGTGGAGGTCCGCGGTGCGAGCGTGGCCGCTTCCCGGCGGAGGACGCAGCGCAGTCCGAAGTGATCCGACACGAAGAGGGCCTGTCCGTTGGGCGCGGGAGGGCCCGCCAGGGGCGCTTCGCCGAAGAGGTCCACGGCCGCTGGAGCGAACCTGCCCGAAGGAGACGCCACGAGCACCCGATCCAACCGCTGGAGCCGTCCCGAGACGGTGGTGAGCGCCGCCAGCGTGTTCAACCGGGGGTTGAACGTCTCCCCCGCTTCCGAAGGCCGCAGCGAGGACCACGCATCGACGAAGCCCGCTCGCGCGAAGGACTCCGCTTCCGGCGCTCCGTCACCGAAGTTGAAGTCACCGGCCAGCACCAGGTCCGGAGCCTCTTTGTCACCCGAGGCACTGAGTGCACGGGCCCATGCGAGAAGGGCCTCGACCTGCACGGCGCGCGCGGAGGCTCCGGACGCGTCACGGTTGCTCGTCAGGTGCGGCGTGGCCACCCACAGCGTGCCCTCGGCAAGGTGCAGCTCGGCGGTGATGATGCGCTTGTCCCGGGAGAAGACGCGCTGCCACACGGAGGCGAACGGCACGCGCGACAAGAGCACCTGGCCATAGCGTTCCACGGTGTGCGCGCCGGGACCGTCGGACAGCCAGTAGTGCTCACGCACCCAGGGTTCCGCGAGCAAGGCCCGAAGGAAGGACGGAGTGACTTCCTGGAGCGCGAGGACGTCCGCGTCCGTCTCACGCAGCAGCGCGAGCGCCGCCGGGGTCCTGCGATCGGTCGCCAGCAGCTCCGCGTCGTACAGGTCGAAGAGGACGTTGAAGGTGGCAACGGTGAGCGAAGCCGGACTGGGAACCGCGTGGCCTGAATCACGCGAGCCCTGTGCCCACGAGCCCGAGCGCGCGTCGTACCGCCATGCGGGCAGCTGCGTGAAACCCGGCACCGCGAGGAGCGGAGGCGGAGCGGGCTCCTCCTCCTCGGGCCGGGCATTGCTCAGCAGGTCGATGCGCTCCTTGCGGTCCCACACCACCTGGGGCCCGCGCTTGAAGTACCAGACGCGGTGCCAGGGAATCTCGCCATCGGGAACGAACGCCTCGAAGGGCATCTCCTCCATCGCGCCGCGGTGCGCGTCGTAGCCGACGGCGAACTCGCGGGCATCGAGCCGGGGATCCCACCGGATGCGGTGATACACCTCGCGGCTGGTCGTGAAGCGTTCCTGAGACATGGCGGGGCTCGGGGCGAAGGGTCCTGGAAGGCACGCCAACACGGGCCGCGCACGCGCCGCCCTTGACGCAAGGGATTGAATCCACCTGACGCGAAACACGCTGGCCCGGGTCTTGCCATGGAGTCCCCGTGGAGGAACACACGGAATGGGTATTCGCGTAGGCGTGGTGGGGGCGGGGTTGGTGGTCATGTCTTTGCTGTCGGCGGGTTGCAACGACGGGTCGCCGACAGTCGATCCGCAGGACGACCCTGTCGTCGATCCAACCGACGGAAACGAAGTTCCCACGCTCCCCCCGCCGGGTTCTCTACCGGACTCCGGCACGCCCCCTCCTGACGAAGATGGAGGGACGCCGGATGCGGGCGGAACTCCTGACGCGGGGACGACGCCGGATCCGGATGCCGGCACCGGCGAAACACCCGACGCGGGCCCGTGGCCCACGGACGCGGTGCTCGACTACACGCGCTCGTATGGCGTCGGCAAACCCCAGAGCGTCGGCGTTGATGAGGGATTGAACCTCTGGTTCCTCGACGGCCGCCGCATCGGCGTGTTGCGCCCGGGCGACACCGCTCCCACGTGGACCACCGGCGTCGGCCAGGCGCGTGAGCCGTTTGGCCCGGAGGCGCTCGCGATGAGCTCCTCGGTCATCTGCGGCGGAGCGGCCGGACGCGCCTACGTGGGCTACACCGCCAACGAGATGAAGCGCGCCGAGGGCATCGAGCAGCGCACGTACATCCCCTGGAGGGGTGAAGCGGGCTACACGCCCGAGCGCTTCGCCGAGTACCAGAAGGGAGACCTCGACGCCGTCCGCGTCCAACCCGACGGCAGCGTCGCGCTCGAGGAGCACCTGTGGCGCACCACCGGCGCGTCGAACAAGGACCGGCAGGCGGGCATCCACAACACCAATGACTTCCACTACGAGGAGGACCGCTCCGTCCTCAACTGCGCTCGCGTGACGCGCGGCCGCGACCGCGGCGACCTCTACATCACCACCAACCACGGCGTGACGCGCGTCCAGGGGCTCACCTACAACAGCCACCGCCACCCGGGCTGGTACCTGTTCGAGGACGGCTCCGAGTGGGGCTCGCTGCAGTGTCCCTACATGCATGGCCTGGGCATCGCGCCGAACGGTGACGTCCTCGTCGCCAACGAGCAGATGCTCGGCGTGCTCGTGCCCAGCCCGAAGCTGGAGGAGTGGGACCGCGAGCTCACCTGGGAAGGCCCCACGCCCTGGAAGTTCAAGAGCTACAACGAGCTGATCAACGGACAGGCCACCGACGACTACTGGCGCGCCTTCGAGCAGGTCAGCTCGGGCCGCTACTACCTGGGCAGCGCGGAGTACGGCGTCTGGGCGCTGACGCCGAAGTCCCGCTCGGCGGGCAACTGGTCGAAGGTCGCGGGCCTGCCCACCAACCGCATCCTGTCGCTCAAGGCGACGGACGACGGCGCGCTCTACATCGGCACCAACGGCGCGGGCCTCTGGCGGCTGGAGGCCGACGGCACCACGCTGGCCCAGGTGAAGGAGGTGTCCGGCCAGCGCGTCCTGCAGATGGTCTACGAGCCCACCGTGAAGCCGAGCATGCTGCTGGTCCTCACCGACCAGGGGCTCACGGTCCTCCGGGGGCCGTGAGCCCGGGGACTCAGACGAGCTTCGCCAGGGTGGGCAGCACCTGCCCGCTCTGACCCTGGACGAAGTGGTGGAAGCGCTCCGTGTTCGCGGCGGACTCGTAGTTCACGAGCCACGTGTCCCCGCGCACGGAGCGCACCTCGTCCACGATGCCCGCCGCGGGCCACACCGCGCCGGACGTCCCCGCGGCCAGGAACACCAGCCGCGTGCCGTCCTGGCGCGTGATGAACTCGCCGATGCGCGCCAGGTCCTGGGGGGCCAGCATCTCCCCGAACCAGACGATGTCCGGCCGCAGCCGGCCTCCACAGGCGTCGCACTTCGGCACCGTGCCCGACGGGTGCACGGTGGCGTCGGAGAAGGGCTGGCGCGAGCAGTCCGCGCACTTCGTGCGGAAGAGGTTGCCGTGCATGTCCACCACGCGCTGGCTGCCCGCCTTCGTGTGCAGGCCGTCCACGTTCTGGGTGGCCAGGAGGAAGCGGTCCCCCAGGTGCTGCTCCCAGCGCACCAGCGCGTCATGGCCCGGGTTGGGCTTCACGTCCGCCGCCCCCGCACGGCGCTGCGAATAGAAGCGCCAGACGAGCGCGGGGTTCGCCTCGAAGCCCTGTGGGGACGCCACGGCTTCCACGGGGTGGTTCTCCCACAGCCCGTTCATGCCCCGGAAGGTGGGCACCCCGCTCTCCGCGGAGACTCCGGCACCGGTGAGCACGAGCAGACGGGTTCGCGAATCCAGGACGAGCGGTTCCACACGACCTCCTGTGCCAGCGGGCACGAGGGTTGTTAGAAGGGGCGGGACGGACTTCCTGACAGAGGACCCCATCATGGCCGAAGTCACCCTGGATCTGCGCGGTCAGCCCAAGACCGAGGCATACGCCGAGCTGAAGACGCACGCGCTCGCCATTCTCGAAGGCGTGGATGACGACATCTGCGCGATGGCGACGATGAGCTGCCTGCTGCACAACGCCTTCGGCCACCTGTGGACGGGCTTCTACCGGGTGGTGACGCCCGGGAAGCTGCTGCGCGTGGGCCCCTACCAGGGGACGCTCGGGTGCCTGGAGATCACCTTCGGCAAGGGCGTGTGCGGCACGTCCGCGGCGAAGGGAGAGACGGTGGTGGTGCCGGACGTGCACGCCTTCCCGGGCCACATCACCTGCGACGGGCGCTCCGCGTCGGAGATCGTCGTGCCGGTGTACGGGCGCAACCGTGAGCTGCTCGCGGTGCTCGACATCGACTCCGAGCACAAGAACACCTTCGACGACGTGGACCGCGCGGCGCTGGAGGACCTGATGTCCTGGTTCCAGCACCGCGCGTCCTGAGTCGTCGCCGCGCGGCGTTCAGCGCTTCGCGAGGCGGGCGTAGGCCACGGCCAGCGCCCCCGCGAAGCGGGCGTTGTTCTCCAGCAGCGCCAGGTTCGTCTTGAGGGTCTTGCCGCCGGTGCGCCGGGCCATCTCGCCCAGGAGGAACGGCGTCACGGCCTTGCCGCGCACGCCCTGGCGGTCCGCGTCCGCCAGCGCCGACGCGATGTGCAGCTCCACGTCGTTGCGGCCCAGCGCGGCCTCCGCCGGAGGCGGCACGGTGTAGAGCACCCCGCCCTGCCCCAGCATGTCGAAGCGAGCGTGGGCGATGCGCGCGGCGGTCTCCGCGTCATCCGCGCGGTGCTCCAGGGAGAGGCCGGACTCGCGGCTGTAGAAGGACGGCAGCTCGTTCGTGCCCACGCCGATGACGGGCACGCCCGCCGTCTCCAGCAGCTCCATCGTCTTGGGCAGGTCCAGCACGGACTTGGCGCCCGCGCACACCACGGCGACGGGGTAGCGGGACAGCGCCGCGATGTCCTGGGAGATGTCCCAGTGCTCGGAGGCGCCCCGGTGCACGCCGCCGATGCCGCCGGTGGAGAAGACGCGGATGCCCGCCGCCGCGGCCAGCTCGCACGTGGCGCTCACGGTGGTGCCGCCGCTGGCGCGGGTGGCCATCGCCACGGCCAGGTCGCGCGAACCCAGCTTGAGGAGCTTCTCCTTGCCCTCGGCCAGCCGGCGCATCGCGGCGTCCTCCAGGCCAATCCACACCTCGCCGTCCACGATGGCGATGGGCGCGGGCACGGCGCCAGCGCGGCGGATGGCCTCCTCGCACGCGCGAGCGGCGGCCAGGTTGTCGGGATACGGCAGGCCCTGCGCGACGACGCTCGTCTCCAGCGCCACCAGCGGCTGCCCGGAGTCCTTCGCGCGCCGCACCTCGTCCGAATAGCGGAAGTCCATGGGCGGGCATTTACGCCATGGGCGGGGCGGCCGGACAAGCACGGGCGTGGGGAAACGTCCGCGTGACGTCGCCCGGGCGGAGCACCGCGCGTGCGGGTCGGCTGCCGTGGATGCGGCACGGGGCTGTCTGTTCGTTGCAGCTCCGTCGGTTGCATCCGGACTCGCGGCGCCCTATGCCCCGCCGCGTGAGCACCTCGTCGCCCGCGGTCGCAGCGCCTGCCCGTCTCCTCTCCGCCTCCGACGTCGCGATGATCGCCGTAGTGGTCGTCTGGGGAACGAACTACACCCTCGTGAAGGACGCGCTGGACGGCATGCCGCCCCGGGCCTTCATGTCGCTGCGCTTCGGACTCGCGGCAATCGCGATGGGGCTCGTGTTGTTCGCGGTGGAAGGCCACAAGCCGATGCCGTGGAAGACGTTCCTGCGGCTCACCGCGCTGGGGTTCGTGGGCAACACGCTGTACCAGCTGTTCTTCATTGAAGGGCTCGCGCGGACCACGGCGGCCAACAGCGGAATGCTCACGGCGGTGAGCCCGGTGGTGACGGCGGCGCTGGGCGCGGCGCTCGGCATCGAGCGGCTGCGGCGCCCGGTCGTCGCGGGGCTCTCCCTCGCGGTGGTGGGAATGCTGCTCGTGGTCGGAGCGCGGGGCCCGAACCTGGGCGCGGCGACGTGGACGGGCGACGCGCTGATTGTCTGCAGCTCGCTGTGCTGGGCCATCTACACGGTGGGCACGCGCGCGGTGGGCACGGACGTGTCCGCGCTGCGCGTCACCGCCATCACCATGCTCACGGGGGCCCCGGGCGTGGTGCTTGCCGGAGCCTCCCAGGTCATCGCGCTGGACACGTCGCGCGTGAGCGCCGCGGGCTGGATCGCCCTCGTGTACTCGGCGCTGGTGCCGCTGGTGCTCGCGTACTTCGTGTGGTTCCGAAGCGTGCAGCAGGTGGGCACCAACCGCACGACGCTCTACGGAACGGGCATCCCCGTGGTCGCCGCCCTCACCGCCTGGGCGATTCGCGGCGAGCGCCCCACCCTGTTCCAGATCCTCGGCGCGGCGCTCATCCTCGCGGGCGTGCTGATCAGCCGCCGCAAGGACACCGCGGTCACGAAGGCCTGACACCGCTCAGCCGCGAGTCCCCCGCTCCAGCGTCAGCCCGTACTCCTCCATCTTCCGGTCGAGCGTGGGCCGGCTGATGCCCAGGAGCTCCGCCGCGCGGACCTTCTTCCAGCCGGACTCGCGAAGCGCCTCCGCGATGGCGTCGCGCTCCAGGCGGGCCACCTTCTCCTGCAACGTGCGAGGCGCCTGCCCCACCGCGCCCTCGCGCACCTCCGGAGGCAGCTGCGGGATGCCCACGTGGCCCGCCGCGTACACGCGCCCCAGCCGCTCCGCCACCAGCTCCAGCTCGCGCACGTTCTGCGGCCACGGATACTCCGCCAGCAGGCGCCGGGCCTCCGGTCCCAGCACCGGTGCCTCCCGCCCTCCCTGCCGGGCGCCACGCAGCGCGAAGTGCTCCAGCAGTACCGGCACGTCGCCCCGCCGCTCGCGGAGTGGAGGTACCTCCAGCTCGAAGCCCGCCAGTCCCCGGGCCAGCGCCGCGTCGAACTCTCCCCGGGACGCGAGCCGAGACACCGGCGAAGCACTGGTGGCGACGATCCGCACGTCCACGGGCTCCTCGCCGCCCTGCCGCGCCGGAGCCGCGCGCCGGGCCAGCATCCGCGCCAGTCGCTCCGCCGCGGGCCGGGGAAGCGCCTCCACGTGGCGCAGGAGCAGCGTGCCCGCGTCCGCGCGCAGCACCGCGGACGTCACCGGAAGCTGGCCGGGAGCGCCCGCACGGCCGAAGAGCGCCACCTCCACCGCCTCCAGGGACTGCCGGCACTCCACCGTCACCCACGGCCCCAGCGCGCGCGGAGACCGTCCATGGAGGAAGTGCGCCAGCAGCGCCTTGCCCGTGCCCGGCTCGCCGTACAGCACCACCGGGGCGGCACTGCCCGCCGCGCGCCGAGCCTCCTCCACCACGCCCCGGAACGCCCGCGAGGTCCCCAGCGGCGTCACCCAGGGCATCTCCGCCGCCTCCGCCTCGACGCGCGAGCGCACCGCCGTATAGGCCTCGCCACCCAGCCGTCCCAGCGATGCGAGCAACTGGCCCTCGCCCTCCGTGAACGGCGACTCCTCGCGCTCCACGTACAGCACGCCAAAGGGCATCCCGCCCGAGGCCACCAGCGGCGAGCACAGCGCCGTGTCCGTCCGCCCCAGCTCCTTGCGCTCCAGCGCCGCCTGCACCAGCGCGCGAGGCACCTCCACGGACGCCGCGCCGGACACCGCCGCCGTGCGAAGTCCCTCCGGTCCGCTCAACAGCGCCGCCGCGCGGTCCGCGTTGAGCGCGTGCGCCGTCTCCTCGGACAGCCGCCGCAGCACCATCGCCTCGCTGGTGGCCCCCAGGAGCGCCGTCCCCGCCGAGTACATCGCCGCGGCCGCGCCCACGTGCGGCAGCACCTCCTCGATGGGGACGTGCTGCGGCTCCGAGGCGGGCGCGCCGGAGGGCTCGTCGACGATGGACACCGGCGGCGGCTCGTACACCGCGATGGTGGCGCCCACGCGCATCCGGTCACCCGGCCGCAGCACCGCCTCTTCCTGGAGCGCCAGCCGCTGCCCGTTGAGCAGCGTGCCGTTGGTGGAGCCCAGATCGCGCAGCCGCACCTGGCCCGCGATGGTGTCCAGGAACAGCTGCGCGTGGCGCCGCGACACCTGGTCGTCTTCCAGCGGGATGTCGCAGGAGGGACTGCGTCCGAGGGTCAGCTGGGAGACGACCTCGTACCGGCGCCCCGCGGACGGGCCCGTGAGCAGCAGGAGTGCCGGCATGCGGACGCGGAGCCTAGCAGCGCCCCTCGGGGCACCCGCAAGACGCGTTGGGTTGGACGCGCGGCGCTACATCGGGCGTTCGGCGGTCAAAAGACTCCGCAGTTCGGACTCGTTGAGCGCGCGGCCCTCCCGGGCGATGGCCAGGGCGTTGATCTGCTTCTCCTCCACCTCCACGTGGGCGCCCTTGCGCCACTCCGTGGTGTGCACCGCGCCATCCACCAGCCGGCCCACGACGGAACCCTCGTCCCGGGCCACCGCCTCGAGCCACAGGTTCTCCACCACCACCTCGCCCTCCGGGTGCGTCTCGAAGGGGGCCCGAACCAGGAACGTCAGGGGCTCCATCAACCCCTTGCGCTGGAAGCGCGCCAGGAACGCGGGCAAGAGCGCCTGCGCCTCCTCGTGCATGGCCTTTGTCTGCTCGGCCGGCTCCTTGGCGAAGCGCTCCCGGTACGTCGCCAGCAGCTCCGCCGTATTGTGCCGGCCCAGCGGCGACACCACCGTGAGGAACAGCCCCTCGTGGCCCTCGAAGGCGTCCAGCGGCACGCCCAGCAGGTTCGCGCGGGCCTCCTCGGAGGGGACCATGGTGAAGCTCTGGCCCTCGCTGGTGGACACCTCCGAGCGCAGCGCCGGCCCCTGCGCGAACGCCAGGTCCGTGCACAGCTCGTGGAGGAAGCTCTCCGCGGCCAGCAGGTCGCCCTCGCCCAGGTGGAAGATCTCCACGTCGCGCGCGCCGAACTTCTCCATCCCGTGCGAGTGCACCCACAGCGGCGTGTCCCCCTCCGCCAGCTCGATGGCATGCAGGTGCACGTGGTCGCGGATGTCGAAGTCCAGCTCCGTGATCTCGACGACGTCCTCGGGCTCGTGCAGCTTGAACGCCGTCAGGTCCACGAGCACGCCCGGCGCCTGCTCCATCAGCGTGCGCACGGTCCACAGCGCCTCGAAGACGGGCAGCGTGGGCTGCGCGCCGCCCGGCTCCAGGAGGAACGCGTAGCAGGCCTGCGACTTCTCCACGCGCGCGAAGGCCTCCGGGCTGCCGCTGAACAGCTCCTGGCTGACGCGCGGCCGGCCATCGGACAGGGGCTTGAGCACCACCTTCACCTCCGAGCCGTCCGCCCGCACGGTGAAGCCCCAGTCGCCCTCGTGCGGCACGAACTCCACCTCGTCCGTGGCGAACGCCGCGCGCAGCGCGTCCAGGGACGGCGGCACGGGCTGCTCGGTGGCCAGGACGTAGACCTCCTTCACAGGTGCTTCTCGATTTGCCGGAAGAGATCCACGCGGTCCACCAGGTCGGTGAGGTAGTCCAGCTTGTCCGTCCCCAGCACCAGCACCGGCGACAGCGAGTAGCCCCCGAACCACTCTTCGTAGAGGGCGTTGAGGCGCTTGAGGTACGCGGTCGGGATGTCCTTCTCCATGGCGCGCCCGCGCAGGCGGATGCGCTCCTTCAGGGTGACCACCGGGCAGCGCAGGTAGATCATCAGGTCGGGCGGCCGGAGCGACTGGGAGATGGTCTGGTACAACTCCCAGTACGTGGACCAGTCGCGCTTGTCGATGAGCCGCTGGCGGTGGAGGTTCTTGGCGAAGATTTCCGCGTCCTCATAGAGCGTCCGGTCCTGGAGCACGGTGCCGGGCGTCCGCTCCAGTTCCCGGTGCAGGCGGAACTTGTGCGTCAGGAAGAAGAGCTGCGAGCGGAACGCCCACGTCTTCATGTCCTTGTAGAAATCCGCGAGGTAGGGGTTCTGGTCATTGGGCTCGAAGGACGGCGTGAGGCCGTACTTCCGGCACAGGAAGGACGTGAGCTCCGTCTTTCCGGCCCCGATGTTGCCCGCGATGGCGATGAACTTTTTCCTGGCCACGCCACCCTTGCTTGTAACCCCAGCGAGCGGCATTCACCAGAAACAATGGCGAGGGGAGCCATGGTAGATAAAGTGCATGCCCCCGCCCCGTTGCGCACGCCCAGGAGCCCGTGCCGGCGCCCCCGCCGAGCCGCCTGGCTGCCCGACCGGTGAGCGGCACCCCCGGGGCCCGTCCGGCGCTCAAGCCACCCGGTAGGAGAAAAGGCGACGCATGCTGCGCAAGCTGTGGTGCATCCTGGTGGTCACGGTGTGGTCCGCGGTCTGCTTCCCCATCGCATGCCTCGCGATGCTCGTGACGCTCAACCCGTCGCGCTCGGTGGGGGTCGCCCGGAGGCTCTGGTCGCCCGTGCTCCTGTGGGCCGGGGGCGCGAAGCTGGAGGTCATCGGCGGGGAGAACGTGGACCCGAAGCGGCCCACCATCTACGTGGGCAACCACCTGTCCACGCTCGACATCCCGGCCCACTTCCTCGCCGTGCCGGTGGACTTCCGTTTCGTCGCCAAGTCGCAGCTGCGCTGGGTGCCCTTCATCGGCTGGTACCTCTGGATCGCGGGTCACATCTTCATCGACCGCGGCGACCGCTCGTCGGCCATCGCGTCGCTGGACAAGGCCGCCCGGCAGATCCGCGCGGGCACCAGCATCTTCCTGTACCCGGAGGGCACCCGCTCCCAGGACGGCAGCATCCTGCCCTTCAAGAAGGGCCCCTTCGCGCTCGCGCTCAAGGCCCGCGTGCCCATCTGCCCCGTCACCATCGAGGGCACCGATAACGTGATGCCCAAGAACTCGTGGAACATCACCCCGGGCCCGGTGCGCGTGAAGATTGGCCGCCCCATCGACACCACCGGCTTCGCGGACAACGACCGAGAGGGCCTGGCCCGCGCCGTGCGCGCGCAGATCATCGCGGACAGCCTCTCCCTGGGCGGCAAGGGCGGTGACCCGGACACCGCCGTCGCCGCGCCGAACCGCGAGGGCGTCGCCCAGCGCGCCTCCTCCGCCACCTCCAAGGCCTCCTGAGCTCCCCGTGCCCCTGCTGACGCCCTCGAACCGCCTCCGCATGCTCCGCTGGCCCGCAGCCCTCCTGGGACTCGGGCTGCTCGTCACCGGCTGCGGCCACGGACAGGCCCAGGCCCCCGCGCTGTCCCCCACGGCCCAGGCCCGCGCGTACCTGGACGGAAACCAGCCCGAGGAGGCGTTGAAGCTCCTGCGCGAACTGCACACGCGCACGCCGGACGACGTGGACGTGGCCCGCGCCCTCACCGAGGCCCAGGTGAAGGCAGGCCACGCGGACGCCTGGGCGGAGGAGCTGCGCCAGGCCATCGCGAAGAACGAGCGCGCGGTGGACCAGTACATGCTGGGCCTGACCCTCTTCTCCCGGGCCCGGGACGCGGGCGCCCCCACCGTGGCCGCCTTCGAGCGCGCCATCACGCTGTCTCCCACCACCGCGGAGTTCCACTACCGCCTGGGCGTCGCACGCCTGGAGTCGGAGCAGTACGCCGCCGCGCTGGGCCCGCTGCGCAAGGCCGTGGAGCTGGCCCCGGAGCGCGCGGGCTGGAAGCTGCCCCTGGCCAAGGCCCTGGCCCGCACGGGTGACGCGGCGGGCGCCGTGGAGGCCCTGGGCACCGTCGTGAAGGGCAGCCCCACGCCGTCGGAGGTCGCCACCGCGCGGGCGCTGATGAACCAGCTGGCGGATCCGTTCCAGAACTTCCCCAAGGCGGCGGAGGCGAAGCTCGAGGAGGGCATGCGCTACCTGCACGAGCTGGACGCGCCCCAGCACGCCCTCATCGCCTTCGAGGAGATCCTCCACGACTACCCGGACCTGGCCGTGGTGCACGCCCTCCTGGGGCTGGCCTACCAGCGGCTGGATGATGCCGGCCGCGCCGTGGACGAGTTCAAGCAGGCCATCGAGCGCGCCCCCCAGGACGGCAAGAACCAGCTCTACCTGGGGGAGCTGTACCTGTCGCGCCAGCGCACGGACGCGGCGCGCACCGCCTTCGAGAAGGCCGTGGTGCTCAATCCGCTGCTGGAGCTGGCCTGGTTCCGCCTGGGCGACCTGCGCCTGGAGTCCCGCGACCTGGCCACCGCGAAGGAGGCCTTCCAGGTGGCGGTGACGTTGACGCCGGACTCGGCGCCCGCGCGCGGAAAGCTGTCGCTCGTGTACCAGCTGGAGGGGGACTACGCGGCCGCGCAGCGCGAGCTCAAGTACGTGGCGGACAAGGACCCGGAGAACACCGAGTTCGCCCTGCGCCTGGGCCTGCTCTACACCGAGGAGGCCCAGAAGGCCCGCCGCCCCGAGGAGCGACAGAAGGCCGCGAGCGAAGCGGAGCGCTGGCTGGGCAAGGTGCTGGAGACCCAGCCCGACAACGCGGTGGCCAGCAAGGCCCTGCAGGTGCTCAAGGGCCAGTAGCCACCGGCGCACCGCGCCCTCTACACTCCGCCTCCGATGAGCGACGCGCGCAAACCCGCCCCTCCCAGCACCCCGCCGCCCCGGACGCCGTCCAATCCCGGCACCCAGCCCCGCGCGGCCACCAGCCCCGGCATGCGCGCCGTGAGCGCCGCCCGCGCGGCCCCGCTGGAGAAGCCCAAGACGGAAGGCCCGCTGGGCAAGCGCGTCGCCGCGGAGACCTCCAACGTCCTGCTCAACGCCTTCTCCATCCTGAAGGAGCAGCTCGCGGACTTCCGCGCCAGCGACCGCTTCTTCAAGTACAAGGCCGGCATCGTCGCGGCCTGGGTGGCGCTGTCCGTCGCCAGCTTCGCCATCGCGTGCCCGGGCAGCTCCCTGGACACGGGGGACATGGACGCGCGCCTGGTGCTCAGCGACAAGCTGGACCGGCCCTCCGTCACCATCTGGAACGAGAGCAAGGACGTCTGGCGCGACGTCATCATCACCGTGAACAACGAGTACAAGGCGGTGGTGGCGGAGGTGCAGCCCGGCAACTTCGTCACCATCACGCCCAAGCAGCTGCTGGGGAAGAACGGCGGCTCCGCCCCCGCGGACCTCCGCTTCCAGGCGCTGACGATGAAGAGCTCGGACGACAACGCCGACCTCACGCCCTCCCTCCAGGAGGAGTGGAAGCGCCTCCTCGCGCCGAAGCAGTAGCCGCCGCGAGCAGGGCCCTCCCGACCTCCGGAAACACGAAGGGCGCCCTCCTGAAGCAGGAAGGCGCCCTTTGTGCTTCTTCAGTCCGGCCGGACCTCACTCACAGGAGAGGCCCGGGCGCGGAGAACGGCTCAACCCTCGGTCTTCGCCTCGGCGGGAGCCTCGGTCGTCTCGGCGGCGGCCGGAGCCTTCGCGGGACGGTCCACCAGCTCGATGAGGGCCATCTCCGCGGCGTCGCCCCGGCGGAAGCCCAGGCGCACGATGCGGGTGTAGCCACCCGGGCGAGCGGCGTAACGCTCCTTGTACTCGCTGAACACCTTCTGGAGGACCGTGCGGTCCTTCACGGTGCGGGCGGCGAGGCGCACGTTGGACAGGCCACCGCGCTTGGCGAGCGTGATGATGCGCTCGGCCAGCGGACGGACTTCCTTCGCCTTGGGAACGGTGGTGCGGATGGCCCCGTGCTCCAGCAGCGACGTGACCATGTTGTTCAGCATCGCGAGACGGTGGCTCGTGGTGCGGTGCAGCTTCCTTTGTCCGACCTTGTGGCGCATGCGCGTGCTCCGGGGCCTCTTCTTGAGAGCCCCACCACTCCGGCCGTATCAGGTACCGGGTGGGAAGGACGGCCCCGACACCGGGGGCCGCCGTTGAATCGGGCCCTGTGTACCAGGGCCCCCTGCCCCGCGCCACCGTGATGCCGTGTCGGTGGGAGGCGGGACAGGTGCTTCAGGAAAACGACGACGCTTTAGGCCTTGGGGGCGGCGGGAGCCGGCGCGTTCTTCGGCGGCCAGTTCTCCAGCTTCATGCCCAGCGACAGACCCATCTCCGCGAGGATCTCCTTGATCTCCTTCAAGGACTTGCGGCCGAAGTTCTTCGTCTTGAGCATCTCCGCCTCGGTGCGCTGGACCAGGTCACCGATGGACTTGATGTTCGCCTGCTGCAGGCAGTTGGCGGAACGCACCGACAGCTCCAGCTCGTCCACCGAGCGGAACAGGTTCTCGTTGAGCTTCGCCTCTTCCTTCGGCGCCTCGGCGACGACCGGCTCCTCGGTCTCGTCGAAGTTCACGAACACCGTGAGCTGCTCCTTGATGATCTTCGCCGCGTACGCCACCGCGTCCTGCGGCACCACGGAGCCGTCCGTCCAGACCTCGAGCGACAGCTTGTCGAAGTCCGTGACCTGACCGACACGCGCGTTGGTGACCTGGTAGTTCACCTTGCGGATGGGCGAGAAGAGCGAGTCGATGGGGATGGTCCCGATGGGCGCGCCCGCCACCTTGTTGGTGGACGCCGGCACGTAGCCCCGGCCCCGGCGGCACGTCAGCTCCATGCGCACCTTGCCACCCTCGGAGACGGTGCAGATGTGGTGACCCGGGTTGAGGATCTCCACGTCCTGGTCCGCGATGAGGTCGCCCGCCTTCACTTCCTTGGGGCCTTCCACCTCGATGCGCAGCGTCTTCGTCTCGTTCGTGTGCATCCGGAGGAGGACCTCCTTCAGGTTCAACACGACGTCCGTGACGTCCTCGGCCACCTCGGGGATGGTCGTGAACTCGTGGTCCACGCCTTCAATCTTCACGGAGGTGATGGCCGCGCCCTGCAGCGACGACAGCAGCACCCGCCGCAGCGAGTTGCCCAGCGTCGTCCCGAAGCCGCGCTCGAGCGGCTCCGCCACGAACTTGCCGTACGTGGGGCTCAGCGAGTCCTGGTCCACTTCCATGCGGCGCGGCTTGATGAGGTCGCGCCAGTTCTTCGCAACAAACGTATCCGCCATGGGGACTGCTCCTCGGAACGTGCGCCATCACCCACATCCCCGCCAAAGTGGCGGGAGGACGGGCACGCGGGGGGACTGCGTAACAGCTTCGCCCGGCGCGCGCAGGACGCGCCCTCCAGGCGATGAAACGACAGGCGACAAAGCAACGACGCCCCGGCCTCGTCGGCCAGGGCGTCCACTGCGGGAGGGGCCCGGAAAAGCGGGCCCTGCACCCAGGACTACTTCGAGTACAACTCGACGATGAGCTGCTCCTGGATGGGCATGGTCAGGTCCTCGCGGTTGGGGACCGTCTTGACCGTGCCCTTGAACGCCTTCTTGTCCAGGTCGATCCACTGGGGAACGCCACGGCGGTCCACCGTCTCCAGCGCCTCGGAGATGCGGAGCACCTTGCGGCTCTTCTCCACCACTTCCACGGCGCTGCCCGGCTTCACGGAGAACGACGGGATGTTCACCCGGCGGCCGTTGACCTGGAAGTGACCGTGACGCACCAGCTGGCGCGCCTCGTTGCGCGTGTCCGCGAAGCCCATGCGGAACACCACGTTGTCCAGGCGGAGCTCCAGCTGCTGCAGCAGGTTCTCACCCGTCTTGCCCTTGGCCGCGGACGCGCGGTGGTAGTACCCGCGGAACTGATTCTCGAGCAGGCCGTACATGCGCTTGACCTTCTGCTTCTCGCGCAGCTGCACGCCGTAGCCGGAGAACTTCACGCGGCCCTGGCCGTGCTGACCGGGGGGATAGGGGCGGCGCTCGATGGCGCACTTGTCCGTGTAGCAACGGTCGCCCTTGAGGTACATCTTCAGGTTCTCGCGCCGGCAGATACGGCAGGCGCTCGCGGTGTAACGAGCCACGGAAACTCTCCTTGCAGATGGTCTGGAGCCGGGCCCGCGCATGACGCGAGCCCCGGCCCGAAGCGGTGATTAGACGCGGCGGCGCTTGGGCTGACGGCAGCCGTTGTGCGGAATGGGCGTCACGTCGCGGATGAGGCTGATCTTCAGGCCAGCGGCGGCCAGCGCGCGCAGCGCCGACTCACGGCCCGCGCCCGGGCCCTTCACGAACACCGTCACGGTCTTCAGGCCGTGCTCCATCGCCTTCGCCGCGGCGTCGCCGGCGGCGACCTGCGCCGCGAACGGCGTGGACTTGCGGCTGCCCTTGAAGCCGCGCGCCCCGGCCGACGACCAGGAGATCACGTTCCCGGACACGTCCGTGATCGTGATGATGGTGTTGTTGAACGTGGACTGGATGTGGACCACGCCGTTGAGGATGTTCTTCTTACCCTTGCGCTTGTTCTTCTTCGCCGCAGGGGTCTCGCCACCCTCGGCACCGGCCGGCGCCGCGGCGGTATTGATCTCGTCAGCCATGTGAATCGCTGCTCCTGGGAGTAGGTGATCAACGCCCGCGCCTCACACGGGGTGAGGCTGCGGGCGCCAGAGGGTTTAGCGGGCCGGAGCGGCCGGCTTCGCGCGAACGATGCCGCGCTTGGGACCCTTGCGGGTGCGCGCGTTGGTGTGGGTGCGCTGGCCGCGGACCGGAAGACCCTTGCGGTGACGCAGGCCCCGGTAGCACCCCAGGTCCATCAGGCGCTTGATGTTCATGGTCACCTCGCGCCGGAGGTCACCCTCGACCTTGTAGCTGGCCTCGATGATCTCGCGGATCTTTCGAGCCTGGTCCTCGGTGAGGTCCTTGGTCCGGGTGGTGAGATCGATGCCCGCCGCCTCGATGATGTCGTGCGCGGTCTTGTTACCGATCCCGTAGATGTACTGGAGCGAGATCACCGCGCGCTTGTTGGGCGGCAGATCGATGCCGGCGATACGAGCCATCTTCGGTCTTCCTTGTTGTGGAGTTGGTCTGAGGCTTGAGAGTCCCTGGGGACTCTCAGCCCTGGCGCTGCTTGTGCCGGGGGTTGGAAGCGCAGATGACGCGCACGATGCCCTTGCGGCGGACAACCTTGCACTTGTCGCAGATCTTCTTGACGGACGCCCGAACCTTCATGGAGCGAACTTCCTTCCTTCAGCGGAGAAAAGCACAACAGCCGGTCCGCACAGGCGGCCGGCGCGAATTACTTGGCCCGGTACGTGATCCGTCCGCGGGTCAGGTCATACGGAGACAACTCGACCTTCACCTTGTCGCCCGGGAGGATACGGATGAAGTGCATCCGCATCTTGCCCGAGATGTGCGCGAGCACCTTGTGGCCGTTGTCCAGCACCACGCGGAACATCGCGTTCGGTAGGGGTTCCATGACGGTCCCCTCGACTTCGATGGAATCATCCTTCGGCAAGCGTCAACCTTCTTCCCGGACCACGAACCTTCTGGAAGCGCGGCGGGATAACACTTTGGTCCGTAAGTAGCAAGCGCCGCGCGATCTGAAATCTGGACCTCTATCAACACCTGCTGACATCACCCTATTTCACCCCGGGTCTGGGGGTCCTTCATGAGCGCCGGGTCAGCACTTCCGGCCCTCGCTCCGAGATCAGGATGGTGTGCTCGAAGTGGGCGGACAACTTGCCGTCCACGGTGACGGCCGTCCACTCGTCCTCCAGGACCTCCACATCGGGCGTTCCCTGGTTCACCATCGGTTCCACCGCCAGGACCATGCCCGGCCGCAGCTTCATCCCCGCCCCCGCCTGCCCGTAGTTGGGAACCTGGGGCGGCTCGTGCAACTTCCTGCCAATCCCGTGCCCGGTGAAGTCCCGGACCACGGAGAACCCTCGGGCCTCCACGTGGCTCTGCACCGCGTGGCCAATGTCCCCAATCCGGTTGCCTGGCTGCATCACCTGGATGGCCTTCTCCAGGGACTGCCGGGTGACGTCCACCAGGGCCTGGGCCTCCGGTGTCACCTTCCCCACCGGCACCGTGCGCGCCGAGTCCCCGAAGAAGCCACGGTAGACCACCCCGAAGTCCAGCTTCATCAGGTCCCCGGCCACCAACCGGCGCTTGCGGTTGGGGATGCCGTGGACCACCTCCTGGTTCACGGAGGCACAGAGCACGCCCGGGAAGCCGTGGTAGCCCTTGAACGCCGGCCTGGCGCCCTTCTGGGCGATGAGCTTCTCCGCCAGGGCGTCCAGCTCCCAGGTAGAGACCCCGGGCGCCACCGCCTTTTCCAGCTCGTCCAGGATTTCACAGACGATGCGCCCCGCATCCCGCATCAGGGCAATCTCGTCCGGGCTCTTGAGCTCCACCGGGTTCATGCGCCCCTTTCCCTACCAAGCTGCTGCTCTGTCGGGAACCCGCGACCGGTGTGGCGGCAGTCCAGACCGGCCCTGCCCCCGCCCTGCGGCCTGGCCTGGACTCAGGCAGGCCGACCGGCGGCCTTCTTGATCTCCTCGTAGATGCCCTCCGGAGACCCGACGCCGTCCACGCTCTTGAGCAGCCCCTTCTTCGCGTAGAAGTCCTTCAGGGGCGACGTCTCCGCGTCGTACTTCTGCAGGCGCTTCTCGATGACCTCCGGCGTGTCATCCGGGCGCTGCACGAGCTCCGTGCTGCACTTGTCGCAGAGCCCGGCGCGCTTCGGAGGGCTCTGGGTGACGTGGTAGACGGCCCCGTCGTTGGGGCACACGCGCCGGCCGGAGCCGCGCTCGACCAGCGTCGAGTGCGGGACCTCGAGCGACACCACCGCGTTCAGCTGCTTGCCAAGCCGCTCCAGCATCCGGTCCAGCGCGTCCGCCTGCCCCGGGGTGCGCGGGAAGCCGTCGAGCACGAAGCCCTTGGCCACGTCAGGCTCCTTCAACCGCTCCTCCACGATGCCGATGACGACGTCGTCAGGAACGTAATGTCCCGCGGCCATCAGCGGCCCGGCCACCTTGCCCAGCGGCGTGCCGTCCTTCACGGCCTTGCGCAGGATGTCGCCGGTGGAGATCTGCGGGATCTGGAAGTCCGCGTAGAGCTTCTTCGCCTGGGTTCCCTTCCCGGCGTTCGGCGGCCCCAAGAGGATGAGGTTCATGTCGCTCCTTTGCACCAGCGTCCACCCTTGAACGACGAGGCGCCCCTCCCCACCATTGGGGAGAGGCGCCAGAACACAACCGACCGACGTCAGGCCGCCACGCGGACCCGACCGCGGATGCGCGGACCGCGCGGACCCGCGAAGCCTTCGTAGTTGCGGCTGATGAGGTGCCCCTCAATCTGCTGCACCGTGTCCAGCGCCACGCCCACGACGATGAGGAGCGCCGTGCCGCCGAAGGTGAACCGCACCCCGAGCACGCTGCTGATGACGGACGGAATCACGCAGATGATGGCCAGGTAGATGGCGCCACCGAACGTGAGGCGGTTGAGCGTCCGCTCGATGAACTCCGCCGTCTGACGGCCCGGGCGGATGCCGGGGATGTAGCCACCCTGCTTCTTGATGTTGTCCGCCACGTCATCCGGCCGGAACGTGAGCGCCGTGTAGAAGTAGGAGAAGAACACCACCAGCAGCACGAACAGGCCGTTGTAGACCCAGAGGTTGCCCTCGATGGCGCGCTGGAAGCCCTGCAGGAAGGGGAACCACGCGCCCAGGGTCGCCGGGAAGGACAGCACCGCGCCGGCGAAGATGGGGGGAATCACGCCCGAGGCGTTCACCTTCATGGGGAAGTACGTGGCCTGGCCCGCGAACATGCGCCGGCCCGCCATGCGCTTGGCGTACTGGATGGGTACGCGCCGCATGCCCCGCTCCACGTAAACCACCACGCCGATGATGAGGAGCATGAAGAAGAGCAGGCCCAGCACCGCGGCCACGTTCACCACTTCCTGCGTCGTCAGGTCGAGCAGCGTCTTCGCGCCGGGCAGCACGCGCGCCACGATGCCCGCGAAGATGATGAGCGAGATGCCGTTGCCGATGCCGCGCTCGGTGATGCGCTCACCCAGCCACATGATGAAGGCCGTGCCCGCCGTGAGGCTCACCACCGTCATGAAGGTGAACCAGAGGTTGTCGTTGGGCACCACCACCTGGTTGAAGCCGGCCTGCCCCGCGTCGGAGCGGCCCAGCGAGGCCAGCCAGCGCGAGATGCCCACGCCCTGCACGATGGACAGCACGATGCTGCCATAGCGCGTGTACTGGTTGATCTTCTGGCGGCCCGCGGCGCCTTCCTTCTGCAGGCGCTCCAGGCTGGGCACCACCACCGCCAGCAGCTGGATGATGATGGAGGCGCTCACGTACGGCATGATGCCCAGTCCGAAGATGGACATCTGCTCCAGCGCGCCGCCGGAGAAGAGGTTGAACAGCGACACGAGGCCGCCCGATTGTTTCTGGGCGTCCATGAACGCGTTCATCGCGGAGCGGTCCACGCCCGGCGTGTTGATGAAGATGCCGATGCGGTAGACGGACAGCAGCACGAGCGTGTACGCAAGCCGGCTGCGCAGCTCCGCGATGCGGAAGACGTTGGCGAGGGCGTTCAGGGCCACGGTAATGCCATCCTCTTCAAGAGGTTCTGCCAGCAACAACAAACGCCCCTCTCCGGTTCCGGAAAGGGGCGCGGAAGCCTACACAAGGCTGGGGGCGCGCACCACATCACCGTGATGCGCGCCGGTCACGCCTACGCCCGGGGCTGGCGAGGAGCCTTGACGCCCTTGCCGGCGTGGGCCTTGGAGGCCGACTCCGGCTTGTGCGCCACCAGCGGGAGCTCCTCCACGGAGCCGCCCGCCTTCTCGATGTTCTCGCGGGCCGCCGCGGACACCTTGTTCACGCGAACGGTCAGCTTCTTGGCGAGCTCGCCATGGGCCAGGACCTTCACGCCGTCATAACGGCCCTTGACCAGGCCCGCCTGCTTCAGCGCGGCCTCGTCCACCGTGGCGCCCGCGTCGAACACGTGCTCCAGGTCACCCAGGTTCACCACCGCGTAGGTGGTGCGGTTGGGCGGGTTGAAGCCGAACTTCGGCAGGCGGCGCTGCAGCGGGCTCTGGCCGCCTTCGAAGCCTTCGAACCGCATGTTGCCAGAGCGGGCCTTCTGGCCCTTGCCACCGCGGCCGGCCGTCTTGCCCAGGCCGCTACCCTGGCCACGGCCCACGCGCTTCTTGCGGTGCCAGGAGCCCTCAGGGCGCTTCAGATTGGTCAGGATGCTCATGATGGATCCTCAGTTCTCAGGCCTTGGCCTTGGCGGCCAGGCGCTCCAGGGCGCGGTCCCGGGCGACAATCTTCCGGGGCTTGCGGCGCTTGGGCGCCGGAGCCTCCTGGCTGACCGTCTCCAGGGAGACCAGGTGCTTCACCTTGAACACCATGCCGCGCACCGCCGGGGTGTCCTTCAACAGCCGCTCGTCGCCGAACTTCTTCAGACCGAGGCCCTTGATGGTGGCCAGCATGTCCTCGGAAGAACCCGAGTAGCTCTTCGTCAGCTTCACCTTGAGCGCCATGGCTAGCCCCTCGCCTCGCCCGCGAGCTTCTGCGTCTCGACGTCCTTGCCACGCAGCCGCGCGACCTGCTCCGCGCTGCGCAGCAGCTTCAGGCCCGCGACCGTGGCCTTCAGCACGTTGTGCGGATTCCGCGACCCCTGGCTCTTGGTCAGGATGTTGCGGATGCCCGCCGCCTCCAGCACCGCGCGCACCGCGCCACCGGCGATGACGCCCGTACCTTCAGAGGCCGGCTTCAGGAGCACCCAGCCGGCACCGAAGTGCCCCAGGATCTCGTGCGGGATGGTGTGGCCCATGCGAGGAACGCGGAACAGGTTCTTCTTCGCGTTCTCGCCGCCCTTGCGGATGGCCTCGGGGACTTCGTTGGCCTTGCCCAGGCCCACGCCCACGTGCCCGTTGCCATCGCCCACCACGACGAGCGCGGCGAACGAGAAACGGCGGCCACCCTTCACCACCTTGGCCACGCGGTTGATGTTCACCACGCGGTCGGTCAGGTCCAGATCGTTCGGATTGATCGGAGTTGCCACTTGAGGAATTCCTTTCTGGTACCTAGAACTTCAGGCCGGCTTCGCGCGCGGCGTCGGCCACGGCAGCGATGCGCCCATGGTAGGGGAAGCCGTTGCGGTCGAACACCACCGCATCGACGTTGGCGGCCTTGCACTTCTCCGCGATGAGGGAGCCCACGCGCTTCGCGTCGGCCTTCTTGTCGCCCTCGTCCTTGCCCTTCAGCTCCTTGGACAGGGACGACGCATACGCCAGCGTGCGGCCAGTGGAGTCGTCCACCACCTGCGCGTAGATGTGCTTGAGGCTCTTGTACACCGTAAGCCGCGGACGCTCGGTGGTACCCGAGAGCTTCTTGCGGATGCGGTTCTTCCTCTTGAGGCGCTGCTCGACAGTCTTGGACATGGCTGCTTCCTTTTCCGTCCGGCGGCGATGCGGCCTTCCGCCGCCGGATGATTCCGCCAGGTTTCAAGGCCCGGCGGGGTTGAATGCTCGGCGAAGACGCGGCGACGACTAGGTCGTACCGGTCTTGCCCTCCTTGCGACGGATGCGCTCCTCGGCGTACTTGATGCCCTTGCCCTTGTAGGGCTCCGGCGGACGCAGCGAGCGGATGTTGACCGCCGTGGCGCCCAGGACTTCCTTGTCCGCCGAGCGGAGCGTGAGCCCCACCGTGGGAAGGCTGTCCTCGGTACGGGAGACCTTGTCGACTTCCGCCGTCACGCCCTCCGGCAGGTTGAACACCACCGGGTGGGAGTAGCCGAGCGAGAAGTGGATGGCCTTGCCCTTCACTTCCGCGCGGAAACCAACGCCGCGGATGTCGAGGCGCTTCTCGAAGCCCGTAGACACGCCCTTCGCCGCGTTGGCGAGGATGGTCCGCGTCAGGCCGTGCAGGCTGCGGGCTTCGCGCGAGTCGTCCTCACGCTGCACCGTCACCTGGCCCTCCTTCACCTCCACCTTCACCTTGGCGGGGAGCTTGACGGACAGCTTGCCCTTGGGGCCGTCAAAGTTGACCTGCTGGTTGGCGACGTTGACCTTCGTCTTGTCGCCAAGCTTGATCGCCAGTTTTCCAATCCGACTCATGATTGCCTCGTGCTGTCGTCGCCCGGGGCGCGCTCCTCGCGGGGCGCCTCACCCAGGCTCCTGGCTAGTAGACCGTGCAGAGCAGTTCGCCGCCGACCTTCTGCTTCCGGGCCTCGGTGTCCACCAGGATGCCGCGCGAGGTGGAAAGGATGGAGATGCCCATGCCGCCGAGCACCGGCTGGATGTCGCGCACCGCGACGTAGCGGCGCAGGCCGGGCTTCGACACGCGGCGCAGGCCGGTGATGGCCGGGCTGCGGTCCGGGCCGTACTTCAGCTGGACGGTGATCTCGCTCTGCGGCGCGACCTCGTGGATGGTGAAATCCCCGATGTAGCCCTCGTCCTTGAGGACCTTGATGATCTCCACCTTGAGCTTCGAGTGGGGAATGAGAACCTTGTCGTGCCGCGCACGCGAGGCGTTGCGCAGGCGGGTCAGCATGTCGCCGACGGGATCATTGACCGGCATGAAGCACCTTCAAGCAAAGCGGGAGCCCCTTCAGGAGCACACCGCGCTCGCAGCCACCACGCCTGCCGGGCCCATCCCGGGGGTTCGCGGAGACCGCCACTTCCCTTCCACTTCAACCGGCTACCGCCCTGCCCTCTTCAGGACAGGGACGGCTTCCGGGATCCAGCGCCTACCAGGACGACTTGGTGACGCCGGTGATTTCGCCGCGCAGGGCGCGGTGACGCAGGCAGATGCGGCACATCTTGAACTTGCGCAGGAAGGCGCGAGGACGACCGCAGAGCGGGCAGCGGTTGTACTGACGCACGGGGAACTTCAGCTTGCGCTTCGCCTGGGCAATCTTGGAGAGCTTGGCCATGATCGATGGGAGTCCTGGGCTCGGTCCTACTGACGGAACGGCATGCCGAAGTGACGCATCAGCGCCAGTCCCTGCTCGTCGTTCGGGGCGGTGGTGACGAAGCTGATATTGAGCCCCTTCACCTTCTCGATCTGATCGTAGTTGATTTCCGGGAAGATGATCTGCTCGCGGACACCGAGCGTGTAGTTGCCCTTCCCGTCGAAGGCCTTCGGGGACACGCCCTTGAAGTCACGCACGCGCGGCAGCGCGACGGTGATGAGGCGGTCCATGAACTCGAACATGCGGTCGCCGCGCAGCGTGACGGCGGCACCGATGGCCTGGCCCTGGCGCAGCTTGAAGTTCGCGATGGACTTGCGCGCGCGCGTCACGACCGGCTTCTGACCGGTGATGGCAGCCAGCTGGTCCACCGCCGACTCCAGGATCTTGTTGTTGGCGAGCGCCTCGCCCAGACCCATGTTGACGACGATCTTCTCCAGCCGCGGCACTTCCATGGGGTTCTTGAGCCCCAGCTCCTTCATCAGCGCGGGCACGCCTTCCGAACGGAAGCGGTCCTTGAGACGCGCCGAGCGGGCCTTCAGGCCCTCCTCGATGTTCGCGGCGAAGCCGACCTTCTTGGCTTCTTCTTTGCCGCGCTTCTTGCTCTTCTTTTCCTTCGAGTCGGCCTTCTTCTCGTCAGCCATCTGTCATTCCCCTGCTTCGGGGCGCCGTCATGGACCCAGCGCGTCCGATCAGTCCTGCGTCTAGAACGTGGAAACACCCGGAGAGCCCAACCATTTCAGCTCTCTGGACGTGCACGCCCGCTTGCTCCACCACATGGTGGGGCAAGGGGCGCGCATACATGCCCGAACACCGACCCCTAGTCAATCAGGGCGTCACACTGCTTGCAGAACCGCTTGGAGGACTCCCCCTCCTTGCGGATGCCGACGCGCGTCGGCTTGTCGCACTTGGCGCAGACCACCTGGACGTTCGAGAGCGCGATGGTGCCCGGCTTCTCGATGATGCCGCCTTCGGGGCTCTGCGGCGTCTTGCGCATGTGGCGCTTGACCAGGCGCAGGCCCTCGACCGTCACGCGGCCCGCCTCCCGGTCAACCTTCAGCACCTTGCCGCGCTTGGTCGCCGGCGTCTTCTCCGAGCGCTCAGACCCGGAGATGACCTGGATGGTGTCACCGACTTTCAGCTTCTGCATGGCTTCCTCACTCTGGCTGTTCGCCGTCAGGCCTGCGTCCTCTTAGAGGACCTCGGGCGCCAGCGAGATGATCTTCATGAACTTGCGGGCACGCAGCTCACGGGCAACCGGCCCAAAGATGCGCGTCCCGATGGGCTCCAGGTCCTTGTTGATGAGGACCGCCGAGTTGCCGTCGAACTTGATGTAGCTGCCATCCGCACGACCCACCTCGCGACGGGTGCGGACGATGACGGCCTTGGCCACGTCACCCTTCTTCACCTTGGAGTTGGGCAGGGCCTCGCGGATCGACACGACGATGATGTCGCCGATGGAGGCGTACTTGCGCTTGGAGCCGCCGAGAACCTTGATGCAAAACACCTTCTTGGCGCCCGAGTTGTCGGCCACATCGAGCACACTCTGCATCTGAATCATGTGAAGTCTCCTCTTGCTCGAACCCGTCCACGCGCTTCATGGCGCACGGACGCGGTGTGGCCTACCTAGACGTTCTTGCTCTTCTCCAACACCTCGACCACGCGCCAACGCTTGTCCTTCGAAGCGGGCTTGGTCTCGGCGATGCGCACCCGGTCACCCTCGTTGATGGTGACCTTCTTCGGGTAGTCGTGATCCTCGACGTGCGCCTTATACTTCTCGCGCAGGCTCATGATCTTCCCGTACTTCGGGTGGGGAGCACGACGCTGGACGGTGACGACCACCGTCTTCTGCATCTTGTTGGAGGTGACGATGCCCACGCGGGTCTTGGGACGACCCCGGGTGGAGGTCTCGGCAGCGGGCGTTTCGGTCGCTTCAGCCATGTTGGTTCTCACTGTCTGTCATGCACCCGGGCCCTCTGCCCGGATGGCCACGAACATCCGGGTGAGCCCGGATGCCCGCGGATGCACTGCTACTACTACCCCGCCTTCGCGGCCCGGGCCTTCTGGCCCAGGACGGTGAGGATGCGGGCCAGATCACGGCGGTGCTGCACGCCCTCAGCAGGGCTGTCCAGCGAGCCGGTCCGACGCTTGAGCCGATCCTGGACCAGCGTGTCGCGCAGTTCCTTCGCGCGGTTCTGCAGGTCGTCCGTCGACAGGTCCTTCAGTTCCTTCGCAGTCGCCATCTTGGTCTCCTCGGCACAGGAGGCGGGCGCCCTCCCCTGTCACCAGGTGGAGCGCCCGTCCCGTACGGTGCGTGACTACAGCGAGAGTTCGCTGCGGCGCACGATCTTGGTGAGCACCGGCAGCTTCGCCTGCGCCAGCTTCAGCGCACCGGTGGCGATCTCCTGCGTCATGCCCTCCATCTCGTAGAGGACGCGTCCCGGCTTGACGACCGCGACGTAGTACTCCACGCCACCCTTACCGGTACCCATACGGGTTTCGGCGGGCTTCTTCGTGATGGGCTTGTCCGGGAAGATCCGGATCCAGATCTTGCCGCCGCGCTTCACGTGGCGGGTCATCGCGATACGGGCCGCCTCGATCTGGCGCGAGGTGATCCAGCCCGGCTGGAGGCTCACCAGGCCGAACTCACCGTAGGTGAGATCGCTGCCGCGGTGGGCCGAGCCGAACATGCGGCCCTTCTGCATCTTGCGGTATTTGGTTCGAGCAGGCTGAAGCATGGTCGATGTCCTTCGTGCCTTCCGTGCGGGGCGGGTCTCTTAAACCCGCCCCACAGGGGCGTCTTACCGGTTGGTGGGCATGGGGGCCTGGCCGCCCTTGCCGGGGAGGACCTCGCCCTTGCAGATCCAGACCTTGCAGCCAATCTTGCCGTAGGTCGTCTTGGCCTCGGCGAAGCCGAAGTCGATGTCCGCGCGGAGGGTGTGCAGGGGCACGCGGCCCTCGCGGTACCACTCGTAGCGGGCCATCTCGGCGCCACCCAGGCGGCCCGAGCAGGCCACGCGGATGCCCTTGGCCCCGAACTTCATCGCGGTCTGCAGCGCCTTCTTCATGGCGCGGCGGAAGGCGATGCGGCGCTCGAGCTGCGTGGCGATGTTCTCCGCCACGAGCTGCGCGTCGGTCTCGGCCTTGCGGACCTCGACGATGTTCAGGAAGACCTCGTTCTTGGTGAACTGCTGCAGGTCCTTCTTGACGGTCTCGATGCCCGCGCCGCGCTTGCCGATGACGATACCCGGCCGAGCGGTGTGGACGTTGACCTTCACCTTGTTGGCGGCGCGCTCAATCTCCACCTTGGACACGCCCGCGTGGTTCAGCGACTTCTTCACGAACTCGCGGATGCGGATGTCCTCGTGGAGCCACTGGGCGTAGTTCTTGTGCTCGAACCACTTGGAGTCCCAGGTCTTGATGACGCCGAGCCGGAACCCGATCGGATGTACTTTCTGTCCCAAACTGAATCTCCTTGGTGCGTCCGGGCGGGGCCCGACGGGTCCTACTTCTTGGCCTCGGCCAGCACGACGTGGACGTGGGCAGACTTCTTCTGGATGGGCGTCGCGCGCCCCATGGCGCGCGGCATGAACCGGCGCTGGGTGGCGGCCTGGTCCACGGAGATGGTCTTGACGTAGAGCGTATCCACGTCGACCTGACCCTTGGACAGGTCCGTCGCGTTGGCGACGGCGCTCTTGATGAGCTTCTCCACCGGCCGCGCGGCGGCGCGCGGGGTGAACTTCAGGATGTTCAGGGCAGTTTCAACAGGCTTGCCCCGGATGAGCGCCGCGACGAGGGACAGCTTGCGCGGGCTCATGCGCAGGTGACGCAGATGTGCAGTCGACTCCATGGTCATCTCCTCAGGCTCTCAGGCGTGCGAACGGGCTACTTGCCCGGGGCCTTGGCGACCTTCTTCTCCGCCGAGTGCCCACCGAAGGTGCGCGTAGGAGCGAACTCGCCGAGCTTGTGGCCCACCATGTTCTCCGTGACGAACACCGGAATGAACTTCTTGCCGTTGTGAACGGCGAAGGTGTGACCCACGAACTCAGGGAGAATCGTGGAGCGCCGGGACCAGGTCTTGACGACCGCCTTCTTGTTCGCGGCGATCATCCCCTCGATCTTCTTGAGGAGGTGATCGTCAACGAACGGACCCTTCTTGATCGAACGAGCCATGTTTCAAATCCTCTTACTGGCTGCGCGCGCCCTGGCGGCGGCCGCTCACGATGAACTTGTCGGTGCGCTTGTTGGTGCGCGTGGTGAGGCCCTTGGTCTTCTTGCCCCACGGAGACACCGGGTGCGGATTACCCTGGCCGGACTTACCCTCACCACCACCGTGCGGGTGGTCGACAGGGTTCATCGCCAGACCGCGGACGGTGGGACGGATGCCCAGCCAGCGGCTCTTGCCCGCCTTGCCGATGCGGATGATTTCGTGCTCGATGTTGCCCACCTGGCCCACGGTGGCGCGGCACTCGATGAGCACCTTGCGCACGGCGCCCGAGGGCATACGGACCTGGGCGTAGCGCTCCTCCTTCGCCATCAGCTGGCCGGAGGTGCCTGCGGAGCGGATGACCTGGGCGCCACGGCCCGGCTTCAGCTCCACGTTGTGGATGACCGTACCCACCGGGATGTTCTGCAGCGGCAGGCTGTTGCCCGGCCGGATGTCGGCGGCGGAGCCGGCGAACACGGTGTCGCCCACGCTCAGGCCCACGGGGGCCAGGATGTAGCGCTTGTCGCCGTCCGCGTAGTGCAGGAGGGCGATGTTGGCGGTGCGGTTCGGGTCGTACTCGACCGCGACGACCTTGGCCGGCACGCCGTCCTTGTCACGACGCTTGAAGTCGATGACGCGGTAGCGGCGCTTGTGACCGCCACCCTGGTGGCGGCGGGTGATGTGGCCGTGGACGTTGCGGCCACCGGAGCGCTTGATGGGCTCGGTGAGAGACTTCTCCGGCGAGTCCTTGGTGATGTCCGCGAAGTCGGACACCGTCATCAAACGGCGGGCGGCGCTTGTCGGCTTGTACTTCTTGATGCCCATGGTGTGTTCCTCTCAGGCGGATCTGGACGCCAGTGGCGTCAGACCGCTCCCCCTTCGAAGAGTTCGATCTTGTCACCCTCCTTCAGGGTGACGACCGCCTTCTTGAAGTTGGGGCGCTGGCCGATGCTCTTGCCCACCCGCTTCGTCTTGCCACGCACGATGTTGGTGCGAACACCCTCCACCGTGACCTTGAACAGGGACTGGACCGCGCGGGACACGTCGTGCTTCGTGGCCTTGCGGTCCACGATGAACGAGTACTGGCGGAACTTCTCCCGGGCCTTGTCCAGCTTCTCCGTGATGAGAGGGCCCTTGATGACGTCGTTCAGGTTCATGACAGGGACCCCTCGAGCGCCTTCGCGGCGGCGGAAGTCAGGACGATGTGCGAGTGCTTGAGCACGGACTCGAGGTTGAGACCCTCGGGCGGCAGCACGTCGAACTTCGCCAGGTTGCGCACGCTGCGGTGCAGGTTGGTGTTGCCACGCTCGTCGATGACCAGCGCGTTCTGGAGCTTCATGCGGCGCGTGAGCACCTCGAAGGCCTGCTTCGACTTCGGGGCGTCCAGCTTGAAGCCATCCAGGATGATGAGCTGCTTCTCCCGGGCGCGCAGGGACAGCACGGCGCGCAGGGCACCGCGGCGGACCTTGCGGGGCGGCCGGTAGAAGTAGTCGCGGGCCTTGGGGGCCATCGCCTTGCCGCCGCCCACCCAGTGGGAAGCGCGGATCGAGCCCTGACGGGCGCGGCCGGTGCCCTTCTGCTTCCAGGGCTTCTTGCCGCCGCCGCTGACGAGCGAGGTGTTCTTCACCCCGACCGTGCCGCGGCGCCGGTTGATCTGCTGCATCTTCGCCACCTCGTAGAACAGGTGGGTGTTCGGCTCGGCGCCGAAGATCTCGTCGGAGAGCTCGATCTCCGACACCTTCTTCAAATCCAGGTCGACTACGTCAAACTTCGCCATGGCACTTTCCTCGGGGGTCAGAGTGAAACCACTCCGACGCCATCCCGCTTCCTAGGACTTGATCTCGACGTCAACGCCGGCAGACAGATCCAGCTTCATCAGCGCGTCCAGCGTCTGCTGGGTCGGCTCGAGGATATCGAGCAGGCGCTTGTGCGTGCGGATCTCGAACTGCTCGCGGCTCTTCTTGTCCACGTGCGGCGAACGCAACACGGTGAACTTGTTGATGCGCGTCGGCAGGGGGATCGGACCGGCCACCTTGGCGCCCGTGCGCTTGGCCGTCTCGACGATCTCCCCAGCACTCTGGTCCAGGAGCTTCGAGTCGTACGCCTTCAGCCGGATGCGGATCTTCTGTGTCGCCATTCGCAAGAACCTCTTTGAACGACCTCTGGGAACCGTGAGGCGGTACGCCCGTCAACGCCTGGATTTCAGAGAACCGTTTCTTCGGAACGAAGGGGCGCGGTGTGTACCACCACACCCCATGGGTTGCAACTGGATTTCCACCGGCTCCCCGGAACCGCCCCCAAGGGGCCGTCCGGAGAGCCTGTGGGCTGAGTGCTACGCGATGATTTCCGCCACGACGCCCGCGCCCACCGTGCGGCCGCCTTCACGAACCGCGAACCGAAGCTCCTTCTCCATCGCGACCGGGGTGATGAGCTCCACCTCGATGGCGATGTTGTCGCCCGGCATGACCATCTCGACGTTGTCCGGCAGCTTCACCGTGCCCGTCACGTCCGTGGTGCGGAAGTAGA
>NZ_RAVW01000700.1 GCF_003611585.1 Corallococcus exercitus
TAGAAGGACAAGGGGAGTCGTTTCATGGGTGGGGGCTTGTCGGGGCGCGGAGGATGGTGGCAGACGGCCTCATGCACAACCCTCCGAAGGAGCGTTCTCCTTTCCGCCGTGTCCCGTTCGCCCTGGCGCTGTCGCTTGCGGTCCTGGGAGGGACCGGGTGTGGGAAGGAGCCCCCCGTCACCGGCGCCATACGGGTGCGGTACGGCGACGTCTGGGAGGAGTTCCCCACGCCAGTTTCCAGCCGGCTCAGTCCCGATACGGAGACGAACGCCGAATTCTACCTCGGCCCGGTCTTCACCTTCTGCAATTCGGACGACCTACCGGGGGAGCGCCGGAAGGACGCCCGGGGCCTCTGCGTCTACGTGGACTTCGACTCCTTCGCGAAGGGACGCGGGCCTGCAGAGTACGCCATCTCCGGAACAGCCCACGGGTACCTGATGTCCAAATCCGACGTCCACTTCGAGCCCGGCCTTGGGCACACGTCCGGGCTGAAGGAGATCTGGACCCAGTCATTCTGCCCGGAGGAGGGCCGCAATGAGTACGTCTACCAGCAGCTCTCCGGCCGACTCGTGCTGGAGGAGAACTCGGAGGACCGGATCGTGGGCCAGTTGGAACTGACGGTCCAGGGACCCACGGGCGGCACCTGCCCTGGGGAAGCCGCCGAGGTCGATCTGGACTTCGACCTTCCCATGTGAACGCGCGGCACGCCTTGGAGCCGGGGGCCAGGCGAGCGGGCCTGGGGTGCGCTTCGTCAACCACTGAGCGCTCGCATTGACCCTGGGTCCAACGCCGCGTTCTCCAAATGCCTGACAGGCAGGCGTGTGTGCACCGCGTCGCGACAGCAGTTCACAGCCTCGCTCTTCACCCTGCCCGCGACCTTCATGGCCATGAGGCTGATGAACTGAATTCTGAGTCGACTGGTGTGCTGGCAGTTTGGACCGGGAACTTCACGTGATCAGAGAACTCGAAAGAGACCTATCCACCAACAATCTCAAGGAATGGACCATCATGGATTTCTCAACAGGAGCTTCCATTACGGGAGCGGGGTTCGGGTATGGGCTGCTCCTGTTCCAGAACATTGAAAGCCAGGCGATCGGAGGCGCACTGTGGGCAGTTCTACCACTGATTGCGCTTGGCATCGTTCTGCATATGGCTCGAAAGCAGAAGACATTCTGGAGAACCCGCGTTGGCGAGGATGTCACCGTAGAATACATGGAGGCATGCGCCGATGAGGAACGCGCCAGGAGGGTCATTGAACACAAGTCAGTGCTTGGCTCCATTGGCCAGATTGAATCCGCCATCAAATACATTTCCGAAATCGACAAAAGAGCGATCGAGTGGCACGAACCCATTGTCCCGAAGTTTGGAGTTGCATCAATCCTGTTCTTCGCAACAGGCTTCTTCGGGAAGGCAATGGAGAGGCTTGGGCAGCTCGGAAGGCCTCTTGATGTACTCTCGAGCTATTTGATCGGACTCGCCGCAAGCATCCTGGTCGTGGTTTTTTTCATGCAGACGAGGGGACTCTTCATTGGCCGCCGAACGAGAAGGCGCCGCCTGTATCGAGACCTGGTTGAAGCACGGGCGTTTCTTGAGATTGGGAAACGCCCCGCTCCATGGCTCGACTTCCCCTCCCCGAAGATCGTACCAATCGTGAACGTCTCGCACACAGCCTCTGTCAAGCCACGGAAAGGTCGCCGCGCAAGGCGCTGATTTGTAGCGATGGAGGTTGGCCGTCTGTCTGGCGGGAGGAGTGACCCGCTGCGCTCTATTGCCCGGTCCAGGCCCTGCATGACAGGGGGGCTGGATGGGCTTCGGGAGCTTCCGGCAGGCATGCCATCCCCTCGCGCCTGAGGCGCGACCAGCCACACCGGGCCGAACGTCAGACGTGTGTCCTCTGATCCCCACGCCAAGGACATTGCAGGGAGGCGTGTATGCAAATGCTGCGAAGTGGGGCGGTATGGCTGTGGCTGCTGTTCCCGGTGTTCGCGTGGGCCGCGCAGGCTCCGGAGCCCACGGAGGGCGAGGAGCCAGGAGCGCCCTCAGCGGATGTGGCGTGGCGCTCACTAATGCGCATGGAGGCCGCGGCGTTTTGCCTGCTACCTCGCGCGGGCGTCGGCGCGACTGAAGGGTTCGTGCAGGTGGAACCGACCCTCATTCTCGACGGAGGCGCGGAGTTCGGCCTCAACCTGGGCGCTCCGGTGCGGCTGCGTCTGAGGGGAAAAGGGGAAGGCACGAGCCTCGTGAGGAGGGAGGACTGGGACAGTCTCTCGGACTGGGGGCAGGTGGTGCGCGGCCTCAAGCTGGGCTCGAACAACGCGCCCGTGGGGGTCTGGTTCGGCGCGCTGGAGTCCTACAGCCTCTTGTCCGCGCACCTCGTGCGGCGCTACTCCAACCGAAGCAATCCCGACTACCACCCGGCAGGAGGCTTCCTCACCGGCACGCTGGGCCCGCTCTACACGCAGGCCTTCGCTTCGGACGTGCTGGGCGCGCGCCTCATGGGGGCGGAAGTCGCGCTGGACGTGGAGCACGTCCTCTTCGGCCAGCCCCTCGAACCGGGCCGCTACACGCTGGCCCTCTCCGCCGCGCATGACTGGGGGAGGGCCGGCGGGCGCGCCCTGTCTGTGACGCTGGCGCATCTGGATGGCACCGCCGTGGTGGTGGTGCGGCCGGGCTTCGAGGCCCACCTGCTGGCCGGTTGGGGCGGACGGCCCGGTGAGGGCGGCGCGTGGGGG
>NZ_RAVW01000701.1 GCF_003611585.1 Corallococcus exercitus
TCCGGCAGCAGCTCCGTCAGACGCGGCGCGCGCTCCAGCAGGCCACTGGGGTCCGTGACAGGGGTGAGGGACATGGGCCCGCATTCAACCGGGTGCTGACGGGGTGGAAGCAAGCCCCCGAGCCGTGAATCCCGTCAGGCCACTGACCAAGGCACCCGCGCCATCGACCTCGTGAGGGACTCCCTCCTCGTCGCGCCAGACCCTCGGCCCCCCACGCCGCCCGCCACGGTCCTCCAAACCTGTCCGACTGTCGGACAGGTTCGTGCGGTGTGCATCTGGAGGGGGGTGGCTCCCCTTTGCCTTGAATCCCATCAGGCCCCGGCCCGAAGCTCCCCCGCCATGGATGCCTTCGACCTCGTGATCATCTCCGTCATCGTCGCGCTCGGGCTGGGGCGCTTCCTCGTGATGCGCGACCAGCGCCGCGCGCCGCCGCCGGAGGACTCGGCCCCCCGCAAGCCGACGCCGCAGCGCATCGCCGGGCGCGTCCTGCTGGGGTACGCCTACGCGATGGCGCTGTTCCTCGTGGTCCGCTTCCTCATCAGCCGGATGTGAATGGGCTGGCTTGCGTCCCCGTCCGAGCGCGCTTGATGCTTTCCCCCATGAACGCATGGCTCGTGTCGGGGGCGGTGTCCTTCGCGCTGGGGACGTACCTGCGCCGCCGGGATGAACGCGGCCCCACGGGGGGCGTCATCGACCGGCGGCGCCTGACGCCGCTCCAGGTCTTCTACAGCCTGCTGCTCGCGTATCCGTTCTGCGCGGCCTACACGGCCCTGGACCTGTACCTGGGCCCCTGAGCGCACATAGCGCCCCGGGGCCCCATGAGCGCCAGCGCCGCGCGCCGTCAGTGCTTGCCGTACTCCAGCTTCACGCCCTTGCGCTGCGCGTAGATGTACGCCTCCATCGCGCGCATCTTCGGGTCGCCGTCCGCCAGCGGCTTGCCGCGCACCGGGTTCTCGATGCACCAGTTGATCATGTCGCGCAGCAGCGCCACGCGGCCCAGCTGCACCTGGTACTTCGGGTAGGTCTCCGGGTGGGTGTTGGCGCCGTCCGGATGGCACATGTCGCACGACACGCCCACCGTGCCGCCCAGCGCCTCCGCGTCGTGGAACACGCGGTGGCCCTCCTTCACGGCCGCCTGCACGGAGTCCGCCCACACCTGCTCGTCGCGCTCGGAGTAGGCGCCGTAGGTGTGGCCCGTCTGCACGTTGGCCTTCTGCTGCTGGGGCACCGCGCTCGCGCCCGTCTGCGCGCCCACACCGCCCTGGCGCACGTCGTTGCCGGAGGGCTTCGCGCCGGGGTTCGGCTGGGGCGCGGGCGGCGGGTTCTTCTTCGTGGCCGGGGGCGCGGCCTGCGCCAGCACCGGGCCGGGCACGTCGTCCCAGTTCGCGTCCGGGTTCTTCTTGCGCCAGTCGTCCATCAGCTTCGCGGTGGCGTTGATGGCCTGGGCGCGCGTGAGCTTCTGGCCGTCCTTCACGCCGGGCACTTCCATGGACGTCTCACCGTCGCACAGGCCCAGCACCAGGTTGCCGTCCTTGGACGCGGGCAGGACGTGCTTGGGCAGCGGCTCCGGCTTCGAGTCCGGAGACGTGGCGAGCGCCACGCCGCCGGCGAAGGACAGGGCCGCGCACGGGACCACGAGCAGCTTCATTCGAAGGTTCATGGGAGGGATTTCCTCTTCCGGTCCTAGTAGGTGGGCAGCTTGGGCTTGGGGGGCGAGGCCTGCTTGCCGCTGGAGCCCAGGTAGCTGGCGCGCACGGTGATGGGGTCGCGCTGCCAGAGGTTGTAGAGCTTGTCCACGAGCCCCGACTCCAGCACGTCCATGCGCCCGTCTCCGCAGCCGTCGAACTGGCTGAACGGATCCGCGCGGTTCATGGGCACCGTGAGCGTGGGCAGACCTTCGGGCGCATACGGCCACGGCCACGCGGTGGACAGCATCCCGTGGAAGGAGATGTTGCCAATGCGGTTGCTGAGCAACTGGTGCGTGTGGCCGTGGATGACGGTGACCTTCTCGTACGGCTTGAGGAGGGCCTGCACCTCGTCCGCGTCGTCGGTCCAGAAGTTCCAGGGCTTGTAGTACTTGTAGAGCGGCGAGTGGCTGAAGACGATGAGCGGCGTGTTCTTGGCCACCTTGGCCAGGTCGTTCTGGAGCCACTGGCGCTGCTCGGCGCCCACTTCGAAGCGGGACTGGATGCCATTGTCCAGGCCAGCGACGATCTTCATGCGCTCCATGGGAGACAGCTTCCGCTCCGTCCAGAAGTCCTTCTCGTGGATGGAGTTGAGCACCACGAAGTGCACGCCCTTGTGGTCGAAGGAGTAGTTGGGCGCGCCGAACAGGTCGCGCCACAGCTCGCCCATGTCCAGGAACCAGTCGTGCTCGCCCACCATCATCTTGATGGGGGCCTTCACGGACTTGAGGATTTGAGCGCCCAGCTTGAGCTCACCGGCCTGGCCCAGCTGGGCGAGGTCAC
>NZ_RAVW01000702.1 GCF_003611585.1 Corallococcus exercitus
TAAGAGACAGCACCCACACGCCGTCCCCACCTCCCCGCCTTGCTCCCGCGCGCTCCCATGACACGCACGGTAGCGGCGCGCGCTCCGCTGTCCGTCCGTCCCGGGGGCCGCCCTCCGGTGTCGGACAGTTCATGCCTGCCTTCGGGAAACCCTGTCCTCGCCTGGACGGAGGCTCATCCTCGTAAACCCTGGCATCCGGCCAGAAACGGGGGTCCGGGCCTTTCGCGCCGGTGCCTGCCCAGGTGTAGAGTCGGACCCCTTCAATGGCTGGGACGACGCTGACGCTCACTCCGGACGGGTTCCGCGGCCGGGTGTTGGGCAAGTACGAGGTGCTCTGCCGCCTGTCCACGGGCGGGATGGCGGAGATTTTCCTCGCGGCCCAGAAGGGCCTGGCCGGCTTCCGCAAGATGGTGGTGCTGAAGCAGATCCTCCCCGACATCCGCGGCGAGGAGGAGTTCGTCCGGATGTTCCTGGACGAGGCCAAGGTCACGGCCGCGTTCAACCACCCGCACATCGCCCACGTGTACGACCTGGACGTGGCGGACGGCGAGCTGTTCCTCGCCATGGAGTTCGTCCCGGGCGCCACCCTGGTGGAGGTGGCCCGCGCGTGCCGCTCCGCCCACGAGCCCATCCCCATGGGCCTGAGCCTGATGGCCGTGCGCGACACGGCCGTGGCGCTCAACTACGCGCACAGCTTCACCGACCCGCTGGGCCGGCCCTCGCCCGTCGTCCACCGCGACGTCGCCGAGAAGAACATCATGGTGACGTACGAGGGCGTCACCAAGCTGCTCGACTTCGGCATCGCCAAGAGCCTGGCGCGCGCGAGCCGCACGCAGGTGGGCATGGTGAAGGGCACCAGCGGCTACATGTCCCCCGAGCAGATCATGGGCGACCCGCTGGACGCCCGCAGCGACCTGTTCAGCCTGGGCGTGGTGCTGCACGAGTGCCTCACCGGCATGCGGCTGTTCTACGCCAAGAGCGCCGAAGCGATGATGAACGCGGTGCTCAGCGGGGACGTGCCCCCGCCCTCGCGCGTGAACAAGGAAGTGCCGCCGGAGCTGGACGCCATCGTCCTCAAGGCGCTCGCGAAGCGGCGCGAGGACCGCTACGGCACCACGCTGGAGTTCGCCCGCGCCATCGAGCGCGCCGTGGGCCCTCGCATCTGGCACCCCGAACAGAGCAGCGAGTTGATGCTGCGCCTGTTCGCCGAGCGCCGCGACCAGACCCGCCTGCTGCTGATGAGCGGTCAGTCCACCGGGGATGGCACCTCCAGCGAGACGCAGGTGGCTCAGGTGCTGGCCCGGGGCGCGGACGTCCCGGAGCCGGTGACGGTGCCTCCCACGGGGGCGCTGCCGCAGATCTCCTCCACGCTGCCGCCTCGCGCGCCCGCGGCGCCTCCCAAGGCTCCCGCTCCGGCGAAGGCGGCTCCGGCCCCCGCGCTGGGGACGGGCCGCCGCAACACGACGGAGGAGCTGGCGGTCCGCAAGCCCGCGCCGCCGCCGGCCTCGCGCCGGGTGTCGCCTCCGGTCGCGGCTCCGCCCACGGATGAGATGTCCGCGCGGCCCGATGATTCCGAACCGGGCGTGCGCACCCAGCCGTCCCTGCCGCCGGTGATGCTGGATTCATCGCTGCGCATCACGGCGTCCCAGGTCACGACGTCCCCCGGTTATGCCGAGGGTGAGACGATCCTCACGCCGCTGTCGCGCGTGGGTGCCCAGCCTCCCGAGGAGCCGAAGCCGCGTCACACGAAGGAGCCTCCGACCTTCGTCGCGCCGCCCGACGAGCCCCGGGCCCGGAGTGGACGCGAATCCGCTCGGGATGCGGCGAACGGGGCGCCGGAGGATTCACGGCAGCGCTCCGCGAAGGACGCCGGCAACGGCTCCGAGGATCCGCGTTCGCGCTCCGCACGTGAGGCGGAGGTCCGTACCGAGGAACTGAGGCCCAGAGCTGGACGGGATGCGGAGGACTCGCGGCCCCGTCCACCGCGTGAAGCCTTCAACGTGCCTCCCGAGGACGCACGGCCCAAACCGCCGCGTGAAGCCTTCAGCGCGCCCGGTGAGGATGCGCGGGCCCGTTCGACTCGTGATGCCTCGAATGGATCCGCCGAGGACGCGCGTGCCCGTTCGGCTCGCGATGCCTCGAATGGATCCGCTGAGGACGCGCGTGCGCGTTCTACCCGTGACGCCGCGAGCGGATCCGCCGAGGACACGCGAGCCCGTTCAACTCGTGATGCCTCGAATGGATCCGCCGACGATGGGCGCGCTCGTTCAACTCGTGATGCCTCGAATGGATCCGCCGACGATGGGCGCGCTCGTTCAACTCGTGACGCCGCGAATGGGTCCACTGACGATGCACGGTCTCGTTCGAATCGTGATGCCTCGAATGGCGGCGCGGAAGACTCGCGGCCCCGACCCCCTCGCGATGCCTCGAACGGATCCACCGGCGATGCACGGTCCCGTGCCGGTCGCGACGCCTCCAGCAACGGCTCCGAGGACTCCCGCTCCCGGCCCTCACGGTCCTCCACGCAGGACAGCATCCGCGTCACCCAGCCCCACACCGCGCCGCAGGCCCTGCTGAACGACAACGAGACGGCCATCTCCCGCGTGCCGTCCCTGCCTCCCGAAGAGGTCCCGGAGAAGACACCCGCGGTCCGCCGCTCGCCTTCCTCCCGCGGCAAGCAGTCCTCGCCTCCCGCCCGCGCCGCCACCCCGGCTCG
>NZ_RAVW01000703.1 GCF_003611585.1 Corallococcus exercitus
GGCCTAGACCTGGACGCGGAGCTGGAGCGCCGTCACGGGCGCCCGCTCCGCTCCTGGGTCGCGGAGTCCCCCACCACCTTCCGCGCCGCCGAGCGCGAGACTCTGGGCCTGCTGCCCGCGGGCAGCGTGGTGGCGGTGGGTGGCGGCTTCCTGTCGCATCATCCGGATGCGCTCGCGGGACACTTCACGCTCGTCGTTCCCGTCACCTTCGACACGTACCGCGAGCGGCTGATGGCGGACACCACGCGTCCCCGGCTGCGCACGGACGTGTCGCTGGAGGAGGAGTTGCACTCGCTGTTCCATGAACGCGAGGCGCTGCACGCCCGCGTCCCCACCATCGCCCTGGCGGACTTCCTCCGGGGCTGTCTGGTCCAGGAGTCCGAGTGATGGCCACCCGGCGCATCATCACCCTGCCCCCCACCCTCACCGGCGCGGACGCCGTGGCCTTCGCGCAAGACGGCCTTCAGCGCGGCGCGGACGTCATCGAGGTGAGGACCGACCTGCACGCGCCCGGCGACATCGATCCGGACGCGCTCGCCCGCGTAATGCCGCTGCTCGTCTCCGAGCGGGGCAAGCCGCTGCCCGCCCCCTGGATCCAGGCCGCGTGGCGCGTGGACCGGGACGTGGAGCGCGCGCAGGACATGGACGCGCCGCCGGGGAAGCTGCTCGCGTCGCACCACGCGGAAGGACCGCTGACGACGGCGGAGGCGCTCAAGCGCTGGTCCCGCCCTCTTCCGCCGGACGCGCTGGTGAAGCACGTGGAGCCCATGGATGGGCCCGCGCACCTGGACGTGCTGCTGGAGACGCAGGCCCGGCTGTCCCAGCGCTTCGGCGCCGAGCGCGTCACCGTGCTGGGCATGGGGCCTGTCGCCATCCCGGCGCGCGCGGTGCTCTCGCGCAGGAACGGCCTGGAGTACGTGGCCATGGGCGGCCCGTGGACGGCCGCGCCGGGACAGCGGCTGCTGGACGACGTGGTGCGCGAGCACCGCAAGGCGAAGGATCCGCACGCACTCCGGCTGGGCATCCTGGGCACGTCCATCGCGCACTCGCGCTCGCCGCGGATCCACCGCCAGCCGTTCGACCGCATCGACCTGGCGGAGGCCGCGCCGGTGGAGGCGGTGGTGGACGCGATGCTGCCGCACTACGCGGGCTTCGCGGTGACGAGCCCGTTCAAGATGCGGCTCGCGAAACATACGGGCTCGTCGCTGGAGGCCATCAACACGCTGGTGCGCCGGGGCTCGCGGTGGGAGTCCTTCAACACCGACACGGAGGGCGCGCGCGCGGTGCTGGAGCGCCTGGGCGCGAAGGACGTGGCGGTGCTGGGCGATGGCGGCTCCACGCAGGCATTGCGGCTGGTGGCCGCTGAACAGGGACTTGCCCTGCGGGTCGTGCGGCGTGCGGAGATTCAAACGCCCCTGACAGGCGATTGGGTCTGGACGTGGCCAGACCGGGTGGCTCCGCCCGAAAACCTGCGATTCCAAGGGGCACGCGTGGCGGTGATCGCATACGGTGCGCCCGGCCGGCGCGTCGCCGCGGAGATCGTTCGCCGCGGGGGCACCCCTCTCCTGCTCGGTGCGGCGTGGTTCGTCGCCCAGGCCCGGCGGCAGCGACAACTCTGGGAAACGGCGACATGAATACCTTTGGCACCCTCTTCCGGCTGACGACCTTCGGCGAAAGCCACGGCCCGGCGCTGGGCTCCGTCATCGACGGCTGCCCCGCGGGCGTCCCGCTCACGCGGGACATGCTCCAGGCCGCGCTGGACCGCCGGCGTCCCGGGCAGTCCGCCCTGGTCACGGCGCGCAACGAGCCGGATACCGTCGAAATCCTGTCCGGTGTCTTCGAGGACAAGACGCTGGGCACGCCCATCGCGGCCATCGTGCGCAACACGAACCAGCGCTCGCAGGACTACAACCAGCTGGCCACCGTGGACCGGCCCGGCCACGCGGACGCCGTATGGCGTGAACGCTACAAGCACCGCGACCACCGGGGCGGCGGCCGTACCAGCGGACGTGAGACGCTCTGCCGCGTCATCGGCGGCACCATCGCGGAGGCGTACCTCGCGCGCGACCTGCCCTCGCTGAGCACCGTCGCCTACGTCTCCCAGGTGGGTGAGTTGGTCGCCTCCGTGCCGCCGCCGGGCCTCACCCGCGCGATGGTGGACGCGCACGCCACCCGCTGCCCGGACGCGGCCGTGCGCGACGAGATGTCCCGCCGCATCCTGGCCGCGAAGGAGGCCGGGGACAGCCTGGGCGGCGCCATCGACGTGCGCGTGGAGGGCCTGCCCGTGGGCCTGGGCGAGCCCATCTTCGGCAAGCTGAAGGCGCTCATCGCGCAGGCGCTGGGCAGCATCGGCGCCGTCACCGGTGTCGTGTGGGGCCCGCCGGATCTGCTCCAGCGCATCGGCCAGCCCGGCACGCAGTTCCACGCCGTGAAGGACGCGTACGGCGGCATCCAGGGTGGCCTCGCCAACGGTGAGCCCATGCAGGTGCGCGCCTTCTTCAAGCCCCCCGCGACGCTCGCGGATCACGCCAAGGGCGGCCGTCACGACCCGTGCATCATGCCCCGCGCCGTGCCGGTGCTGGAGGCCATGGTGTCGCTCGTCATCGCCGACCTCGTCCAGCAACTCAACGCCCGCCCCCACTCCGCATGAGCCCGCTTCCTCCCGGTTCCTACCG
>NZ_RAVW01000704.1 GCF_003611585.1 Corallococcus exercitus
GCGCTGGCGGGGGAGGGTGGGGCGATGGCGTACGACGCGCTGGCCACCCTGCTGGAGCGCCAGGGCCGGGCCCCGGATGCGCTCGCGCTCCTGCGGGACGCTGTCGCGAAGGCGCCCAGGAACCAGGACCTGCAGTACGCCCTGGGCATCCTGCTGGAGCGCCAGGGCGACGTGGCGGGGGCGCTCTCCCGCATGCGGGCGGTGCTCGCGCTGAAGCCGGACCACTCCGCGGCGATGAACTTCATGGGCTACGTGCTGGCGCAGCGGGGCAGGGATCTGGACGAGGCGGAGCGGCTGGTGCGCCGCGCGCTGGCGCTGCGGCCCGATAGCGCCGCCTACGTGGACTCGCTGGGGTGGGTGCACTTCCAGCGCGGCGAAGCCAGGAAGGCCGTGGAGGTGCTGGAGCGCGCGGTGGACCTGTCCCCGGACGACCCCGCCATCCTGGAGCACCTGGGGGATGCCTACCTCAAGGCGGGCCGCGCCCCGGAGGCCACCCGGGTCTGGAAGCGCGCGCTGGAGGTGCTGACGCTGGAGCCGGAGGCCGCCGAGCCCGCGGATCAGCGCACCTCCCTGGAGCGCAAGTTGAAGGCGCTACCCTCGACGGCGCAGGGCCGCTAAGGTCCCGGGCTCATGGCCCGCCACGACGAAGGCTTCTTCACCGGGAAGGACACCACCCGGCTGTTCTGGACGCTGGACCTGCCGGACTCCGCCCCCCGCGCGCACGTCGCCATCGTCCACGGCTACGGCGACCACATCGGCCGCTACCGGCCCGTCATCGACGCGCTGGTGCGGGACGGCTTCGCCGTGCACGGCTTCGACTACCGGGGCCACGGCCGCGCGGACGGCCGGCGCGCCTACGCCGCGAAGTGGACGGAGTTCCTCGACGACCTGGACGGCTTCTGGCAGCGCGTGCGCAAGGCCGCGGGCACGGAGAAGATCTTCCTGCTCGCCCACAGCCACGGCGGCCTGATGGCCGCGCACGCCCTGGCCGGGAGGCTGGAGGGCCTCTCCGGCGCCATCCTCTCCGCGCCCTACCTCAAGCTGGCCATCACCCCGCCGGCCGCGAAGGTCATGGCCGCGCGCATGGTGGGCACGGTGGTGCCGTGGATGAAGGTCCCCTCGGGCCTGGCCCCGGAGATGCTCAGCACCGACCCGGAAATCCAGAAGGCAGTCACCGCGGACCCGCTGTACGTCCCCTTCGCCACGCCCCGCTGGTTCGTGGAGTCCACGGCCGCCCAGGCGCAGACGCTCGCGCTGGCGCCGAAGATTCAAGTGCCGCTGTTCGTGCTGTGCGGCCAGGAGGACGGGGTGGCGCTGCCGGCGGCGGCGCGGGCCTTCTTCGAGGCGGCGGGGACGGCGGACAAGAAGTTCAAGGAGTACCCCGGCATGCGGCACGAGCCGCTCAACGAGCGGGACCGCGCGACGGTGTTCCAGGACATCTCCGGCTGGATCTCCGCGCATCTCTGACATAATCAGGTCGCCCCGCTTCCACTGGAGCGGGCGCTGGCGAGGATCACCTCATGGCACAGGGTGAAACGGGCATCATTGGCAAGGGCATCGTCATCAGGGGCAACCTCACGGGCGGAGGGGACCTGGTCATCGAAGGGCGTGTGGAGGGGCAGATCGCCCTCAAGAACCACCTCACCATCGAAGGCACCGGCAAGGTCCAGGCGGACATCCGCGCCGAGGAACTGACCATCAACGGCGAGGCAAGCGGCAACATCGACGCTTCCACGCGCGTGGCCATCAACGCCTCGGCGAAGGTGGCGGGCGACATCAAGGCCCCGCGGGTCATCATCGAGGACGGCGCCGTGTTCAACGGCTCCATCGAGATGGACGTGAAGTTGCCGGACGACATCTAGCATCCACCGGGGTCCGTCCCACGGTCCCCCCAGGCGCACAGCTTCGAGCAAGGCGGACAACACTCATGGCGAATACGGTCATTGGTTCGAGCATCGTCATCGACGGAGAGATTTCCGGTGACGAGGTCCTGGTCATCCAGGGCACCGTGAAGGGGAAGATCTCCCTCAAGGAGAGCCTCTACGTGGAGGGCTCGGGCGTCGTCGAGGCGGACATCGAGACGCAGAACGTGGAGATCGCCGGCCGCGTGACGGGCAACATCGTCGCCAGCGACAAGGTCGAGCTGAAGACGGACTGCCGCGTGGTGGGCGACATCAAGGCGCCGCGCATCCTCATCGCCGACGGTGCCTCCTTCAAGGGCAACGTCGACATGGACATGAAGGAGCGCTGATCCGTGGCCACCGCCAAGGAGCTTGCAGGCAACACCGTCGACAACACCGTGGTGGGGCCCTCCATCCTCATCAGCGGTCGGCTCACGGGTGACGAGGACCTCACGGTCCGCGGTCGCGTCGAGGGTGAGCTCACCCTCAGCCGCACCCTCATCGTGGAGCCGTCCGGCGTGGTGAAGGCCAACGTGGCGGTGAAGAACGCCATCGTCAGCGGCGTGGTGGTGGGCAACATCAACGCCACCGAGAGCGTGGAGCTCACCCACGAGGGCCGCATGGTGGGCGACATCCGCGCCCCCCGCGTCATCATCGTGGACGGCGCCAGCTTCCGCGGCCGCGTGGACATGGGCGACGTGGAGCCGGGCCGTCTGCCGGCCGAGCGCCCCGCTGTCACGCGTCCCCAGGCCGTGAC
>NZ_RAVW01000705.1 GCF_003611585.1 Corallococcus exercitus
GCGGGTGGCGGCGGGGGCTGCTCGTCGCGGTCCTCCTGGGCCTGCCGGCGGTCGCTGGCGCGGCGCCGGAACCGGACGAGGACGCGGCGGCCGAAGCGGATCAGCCGCTGGAGGTCTCCGGAGACGACGACGCGCTGGACGGCGCGGTGGCGCAGGCGATGCCGGGCGGTTCGCAGGGCCCCGTCATGGGCGCGCCGGAGCAGGTGACGGAGCCGGGCGCGCCGGTGCCGGACGCGGCGGTGCCGGGCAAGAAGAAGAAGAAGGACACCGGGCCCAAGGCGGACACGCTGGGCGAGGCGCCGGACGAAGCGGACAAGGTGGACGACAAGGGCGGGCCCGGGCAGCGCATCCGCGTGTTCGGCCGCGTGTTCGCTCGCGCCGCCGCCGACGAGCGGCAGAAGTACGAGCGCGACCTGGGCATCGAGTCCGCGCGCGTGGGCGTGGCCGCGTCGCTGTCCAACCTGGAAGCGGAGGTGAGCGCGGACCTGGCCTCCAAGGCCATCCTGAAGGACGCCTTCGTGCGGCTGGCGGACGACGACAAGCGCCTGCGGCTGTACGCGGGCCGCTTCAAGTCGCCCTTCCTCCAGCGCTCGCAGGAGTCGGCGTGGCGGCTGCCCATCCAGGAGCGCGGGCTCGTGGAGGACTACCTCACGGAGACGAACTCGCTGGGTGGCCGGCGCCTGGGCCTGATGGGCGAAATGCGGCTCAAGGACGCGTGGGGCCTGAAGCTGTCCGCGGGCCTCTTCGAGGGCGGCGAGGACGCGAGCGGGAAGCGGCTGAGCGAGGACGGCTCCGCGCGCCTGAGCATCCGCCCGTTCAAGTTCCTCACGCTGGGCACGAGCACGTACCTCACGCAGGTCATTGACGGGACGAAGCAGTACGCGACGGCGGCGGACGCGGAGCTGACGCTCTGGGGGCTGACGTTGACGGGCGAGGCGGCGGCGGGCCGGCTGGCGCTGGGGCCGTTCCGCTCGCAGTCGGTGCTGGCCTTCTGGACGGTGCCGGTGGGCCATGAGGGGTGGGCGGTGCAGCCGGTGGTGGGCGCGGAGGCGCTGCAATTGCAGGGCGGCATCCAGGCACAGGGACATTCGGTGACGGGGGGCTTCAACGTGTTGCTGGCGGATTCCTTCAAGGCGCAGGTCCAGGCGGAGCGTGCGCTCCGGCCGGGGGACGTGGCGCCCGCGCTCGAGCTGTCGGTACAGCTCGCCACCCGCTTCCGGTGAGGAGACCTGGACATGATCTCGTTCGCTGAAGGCGAAGTGACGAAGCTGCGTCGTGAGTTCAAGCGCGTGCTGGACGCCTCCGAGGCCAAGGCGGTGTGCACGCGGCTGTCGCAGGAGCTGGGCGGGGTGCTGCCGCCGCCCACGCGCATCGTGTCGGTGTACTTCGACAAGCCGGGCTATCCGCTGACGCAGCGTGCGCTGAGCACGCCGGAGGACTGCCTCAAGGTGAGGACGAAGGAGTACTCGCCGGACGTGGGCGCGGCGGGCCGCGAGCGCGTGGTGCTGGAGGTGAAGCGCGAGCGCAACGGGCTCACGCAGAAGCGGCGCGTATGGGTGCCGCGCGCGGAGCTGGGCCGGGCCATCCGGGGCGGCGTGAGCCTGCTGCCGCTCATCGCGGGGGGCAGCCTGTCGCCGGTGCTGGCGGTGACGTACCGGCGGCACGTGTACCAGGTGTCGCAGGAGTGGCGCGTGACGGTGGACCGGGACATCGGCTTCCACGCCGTGTCGCCGGAGCTGGCCCTGTCGCCCACGGCGCTGACGGTGGAGCGGCTGGGGCTGCCCGCGTGGGAGGACTCGCGGGTGGTGGTGGAGGTGAAGCACCTCGGGGCGGAGCTGCCCGAGTGGCTGTCGGCCCTCAATCCGGGGGGCCCGGCGGCATACAGCAAGTTCGCCGAGGGCATGGCGCGGGTGCATGCCTTCGCATCAGGTGGCGTTGGGGTCGTAGGGGGTTAGGGCACCGTGTTCATCGATTTCGAAGGCATTGACGGCAGCGGCAAGACGACGCTGTCCAACCTGCTCGCGTCCCGGCTGAAGCGGCTGGGCTACAAGGTCGCGCACGCCCGCGAGGGAGGCGAATTGCAGTCGCCCACCGCGCGGCGCATCCGCGAGCTCACGCGCGACGCGCGGCTCCTGGAGATGGGGCCTCGCGCCGAGTTCTTCCTGAACCTGGCCCGCGACGCGCAGCAGCTGGAAGAGGTCATCGCGCCCGCGCTCAAGCGCGGCGAGGTGTGCATCACCGACCGCTACCTCTACTCGCAGCTCGCGCTGACGGGCGGCGGGCGGGGCCTGAAGGAGGAGCAGCTCTTGCCCTCCTGCGAGCTGGCGTCGCAAGGGCTGTGGCCGGACCTGGTCATCCTCGTGGATGTGGATCCGGACCTGGCGCGGCTGCGCAAGCGGCTGGGCAAGGTGCAGAGCGGCAAGGTGAACGACACGGACAGCCGCAAGGGCCTGGTGGGCGCGGGGCTGGCGGTGCGCGTGCGCGAGGCGTTCCTGGCCCAGGCCCGCAGGGATCCGGCGCGGTGGATCATCCTGGAGAACAATGATCAGCCGCTGCGCGTGCTGGAGCAGCGCCTGGTGGAGGCCGTGGTCGCGCGGCTGGAAGGCCGTGAGCAGCCGGTGCAGCGGCTGGTCCC
>NZ_RAVW01000706.1 GCF_003611585.1 Corallococcus exercitus
GCCTCCACCAGCACACGCCCCGCGTGCGCCCCCTCCGCCCGGAACGTCCGACGCTTCATCGCGGGCCCTCACGGCCCATCCACGCGAGGCCCCCGGACACGGAGGCGCCCTCCCCTTCCAAGGGGGACTCCTGGGGAGCATGCGGCCGGGCAGCGGAGGTGGAGGACATGGCGCGACACTCTATGCGCGCGGTCCCCACCCTGACGCGGGCTTCCTGTTACCTTCCGCGCCGCCATGGACCGTCCCCTGCTCTCCGTCCGGTCGCGGCTGGATGACTTCCTCGCCGAGCTGGCCACCCTCCAGTACCGCTACGGCGCCGGACTCTCCCCGGACCTCCCCGTCGCGCGCCTGTACGCCTCCTTCCCGGAGCTGTCCTCACCGGAGACCTTCGCCGCCGCCAACGAGGCCCTCTCCCGCGCTCGCGGCAAGGACGACCCCGTCGCCGTCCGCCGCATCACGCTCGTGCGCGAGCTCATCGCCACCCAGGTGGAGGAGTCGCTGGCCCTGCCCGCGGCGGACGCCGTCGTCGCGCTGGAGGCCCGCTCCCACATCCCCGCCGACGACACGACGCTGTCGCTGGCGCAGGCCCTGTCGCAGCTTCCACGCGAGGCCAGCCGCTCCCGCCGCGCCCTGCTGGAGCGCGGCGCCGGCAACTTCCTCTGGGACCACCGCGGCCCTTATGGAGACCGGCGCGACGCCGCCCTCCAGGCCGCGGAGGTGCTGGGCTTCCCGGACTACCCCTCCCTGCGCCAGGACGTCACCGGCATCGACGCGGGCAAGCTCGCCCAGGCCGCCGAGGAGACCCTCCAGCGCACCGAGGACGCCTACCGCGACGTGCTGGCCTACGTGCTGCGCAAGCTGGAGCCCACCCTGCGCCCGCTGCCCGGCGGCGAGGCGCGGCGCCATGACGTGCAGCACGCCCTGCGCGCCCCGTGGCTGGACGCGTACTTCCGCCGCGAGGACACCGTCCCCGCCGTGATGCGCTGGCTGTCCGACTGGGGCCTCCACCCGGAGGCCGGCGGCCGCATCCGCCTGGACGACGAGGCCCGCCCCGGCAAGGCGTCACGCCCCTTCGTCGCCGCCGTGCGCGTGCCCCAGGAAATCCGCCTGGTCCTCCAGCCGCGCAGCGGCATGGACGCGCTGGGCGACCTGCTCCACGAGCTGGGCCACGCGTGGCACCTGGCCCACGTGGACGAGGACGCCCCCATGGAGCTGCGCCGGCTGGGCGACGCCTCCGTCACGGAGGCCTACGCCGCCACCTTCGAGCGGCTCCTCATCTCCCCGCCCTGGCTCAAGCGCTACCTGGGCCTGCCGTCCGGCACGACGAAGGACGTCGTGCGCATGGGCGCCTTCCAGGCCCTGGCCGTGCTGCGCCGCCACTGCGCGAAGCTGTCCTACGAGCTGTCGCTCAGCACCAAGGGCGCCTCCGCCGACCGCGCGGACGAGTACGCCGACGGCCAGCGCCGCGCCCTCTTCGCGCAGCCGCACCCGGGCTTCTTCCTGCATGACGTGGATTCACAGCTCTACGTCACCCGCTACCTGCGGGCCTGGGCCCTGGAGACCCGGCTCACCGCGCACCTGCTGGAGCGGTTCAACGAGGACTTCTGGCGCAACCCCGCCGCCTTCACCTGGCTCAAGGGGCTCTTCGCGCGGGGCGGTGCCGCCGACGCGGAGGGACTGGCCACGGAGGTCTCGGGCACGCCGTTGGCGTTGCCCGAGGCGGGAGCGCGCCTCGTGGCCATCCTCAACCAGTAGGGAAGCCGCCCCTACTTCTTCTTGGCGCGCAGCGCGCGGACGATCTTGTCCTTCGCCGCGTTGGCCGGGGCCTCGCGGGTGCGGACCGCGGCGGGCGCCTTGGAGTCGTTGGCCGCCGTGCGCGTCTGGCCGGTGCGCGCGCGCATGGCCTTCATCAGCTGCATCTCGATGACGAGCAGCTCGTCCGCGAGCTCCGCGTTGGCACCCGCCGCGCGGGGCAGCGGCGCGCTCTTGCTGGGGGCGCCCGCGCCGTGGCGCATGCGCAGGGCCTTCTCCTCCTCGGCCGTCAGCGTGGTGGACTTCTCCAGCGCCGCCTTGACCTCTTTCGCGGTCAACGTGCTACTTCCGACCTTGCGCTCCATCTCCGCTCCCTTCGTTGTGCACGCCTGAACACCCGAGCATGTCAGATGCGTCTGGGCCGCAACCGACGAGGATTGTAGAGGCTGCAAGAGGGCCGTCAAAATTTCTTCCAACAGGCCGCTGCCTGTCTGTAGCGACCCGCCCCACCCGCTACAGCTACAGGCGCATCCCCAGGCCCAGGAACGTGGAGCGAAGGTGCTGCCGCTGCCCGGAAAAGGGATCCCCCCGGGCGGAGAAGTTCTGGTAGCGCGCCTCGGCGGAGAGGAAGAGGTTCTCCCTCAGCTCCAGGCTCACGCCGCCGCACAGCTCGAAGCCCACCTGGAGCACGCGGCTGCCCAGCGCGTCCGGGGCCACCGGCTGGGGCCGTGAGTGGGGCACCAGCAGGCTGGCCCCCACGCCCAGGAAGGGCCGCACCCGGGTGTCCCCCAGGGGCACCACGCGCACGGACATGGGCGTCACCTCCGTCAGGTGCCGGCTGGACGCCAGGTGCCCGCCCACCTCCAGCACCGCCCCCGGCT
>NZ_RAVW01000707.1 GCF_003611585.1 Corallococcus exercitus
GGAGCGGGGGACCGCGGGTCGGGGGGGACGACCGCCGGCCGTGGCACTGTCGCCCGGGTCCCTGGGGGGGGCAACGGAGAATTCCGGGGGATTCATTCCTCCGGAATCGGAGCATCCACCGCGTGGTCCGCGCCCGTCCGTGCCTGGATGAACGCCCGGATGTGCGTCACGAGTCCGTCGCGCCGCAGCGCGAGGAACGCCGCTCCGTCGCCTTGACGCAGGGCGGCCAGGGCGTCGGGGCCCAGGGCATGGCTGGGGAATACGACCGGCGGCGTCACGCCCGTGCGCACCAGCCCCAGCAGGGACCGGCCCGGTGCGAGCACCGGGTGGAAGACCTGGTTCGCCAGCGTGAGCAGCAGGTCGCTGACCGGGCCCGGCGGCGGCGCGCCTCCCGACAGCGGCGGCGGGAACAGGGGCAGGAACGCCACCGCGCCCTGGTTCTCCAGCAGCGGGCCGGGCTCCAGCACGGCGCCGGTGAGCAGGTGCCGGGGCTTCAGCGCCAGCAGCGCGTTGGCCTCCACCCGGTCCGCCACCGACGCGAGCCCCGCCATGCCGGGCTGCGAATAGCGCTCCCAGCCGCGCGGCGGCACCACGCGGCGCAGCAGCGCGCGCACGGAGGCGTCCGCGTCCGGCGTGAGGAGCGCGAGCGCTCCGGCGTCGGACAATGAACGGCCGGTGTCGAAGAGCGCGTGGCGCCAGAGCCAGTGCGACAGCCGCACGCGGGCCGCGGGCGGAGGTTGGGGATGCAAGTGGAAGAAGCGGCACAGCAGGGGCAGCACGTCCGGCCTGGGCACGAGGTCCAGGTGCGGGATGCCCGCGTCCTCGCGGAGGAAGTCGAAGGCGCGGCCCACCGCGCGCGCCGTGCGCTCCAGCGCGGGAGCCCAGTCGTCCTCCGCGGCGAACTCCTCGCGGAAGTCGCGCATGAAGTCCCGCCCATGCACCGCGAGCAGCAGCATGGGCAGCGCGTCATCCTCCAAGCGGCCGAAATCACGGGACGCGAGCCGTGCCCCCAGGTCTTCCAGGCTCTGGCAGGACGTCTCGCGTTGCCCGGGAGGGGTGGGTGCCATGGGATGTCTTGCGTAGCGCAGACTCGTGAACACTCACATCACCCGCGGGTCGCAATGCTCACTTCCAGCCTTGACGCTGCGAGGAATTTCTTTAAAGAATGCACGCACGTCCTCTTCTTCTTGGAAGATGGCGTATGTACCGGGCCTCGCGTTCCCCAACCGCGGAACCGGTGCGTGACGTCCCAGTTGAGCCCCGCGCGCCGCGTTCCCCCTCTCGGCGCGCGGTGGCCCCTGGGACTTCCACCTCGCCCTACAACAGCTCAGGTCCCCCTCGAGGATTCGCGTGTCCACGTCCGCCTTCGTCCTGCCCGTCTCGCTGGCCCTGCACCTCTTCACCTCGGCCTCGCCCGCGCCCCAGAACACCGCCACCGCGCCCTCCCAGGACCCCGCGCCGAAGTCCCCGGCCACGTCGTCGGTGAAGGCGGCGCCCCCGGCCGTGTCGAAGCTGAGCGCCGCGCAGCAGACCACCGCGGGGCGGCTGGTGGGGCCCGCGCTCGCGGAGGGCCACGCGTACGCGCGGCTGGCGGAGCTGACGGACGGCGTGGGGCCGCGCCTGTCCGGCTCCGAGTCCGCGGAGGCCGCGGTGCAGTGGGCCCTGCGCTCCTTCAAGGCGGACGGGGTGAAGGCGTGGAAGGAGCCGGTGAAGGTGCCGCGCTGGGTGCGTGGCGAGGAGCACGGCGAAATCCTCGCCTCGGAGCGCACGCGCGGCCTGCCGCTGGCGCTGCTGGCCCTGGGTGGCAGCGCGCCCACGCCGCCGGAGGGCATCACGGCGGAGGTGGTGGAGGTGAACTCGCTGGAGGAGCTGGCGGCGCTGGGGGACAAGGTGAAGGGCCGCATCGTGTTCTTCAACCACACCATGGCGGAGGCGGCGGACTACGGCCGCTTCGCGGGGCTGCGCGGGCGGGGCCCGGCGGCGGCGGCGAAGCAGGGCGCGGTGGCCGCGTTGGTGCGCTCGCTGGCCACGGCGTCGCTGCGCACGCCGCACACCGGGGCCACGCGCTTCGACGAGGGCGGCCCGCGCCTGCCCGCGGCGGCGGTGTCCGTGGAGGACGCGCTCACGCTGCACCGGATGCTCCAGGGCGGGGCGGTGAAGGTGCGGCTGGTGCTGGGGTGCTCGGAGCTGCCGGAGGCGGACTCGTCCAACGTGGTGGCGGAGGTGCGGGGCCGCGAGAAGCCGGACGAGGTGGTGCTGCTGGGCGCGCACCTGGACTCGTGGGACGTGGGCACGGGCGCGCATGACGACGGCGCGGGCGTGGTGATGGTGATGGAGGCCGCGCGGCTCATCGCGAAGCTGCCCCAGGCGCCCCGGCGCACGGTGCGCGTGGTGCTCTTCATGAACGAGGAGAACGGGCTGCGCGGAGGCCGCGCGTACGCGGAGGCGCACGCGAAGGAGCTGCCCCGGCACGTGGCCGCCATCGAGATGGACTTCGGGCTCGCGCGCGACTGGCGCGAGGACAGCACCACCCCGAACGCGGTGCTGGGCACGCCGCACTACATGCCGCCCGAGCAGGCCCGGGGCGAGGGCCACCGCCTGGACCGCCGCGCG
>NZ_RAVW01000708.1 GCF_003611585.1 Corallococcus exercitus
GGATAACACCCCGCCCCACCCCGTCCGGGGTCAGGGCCGGGCGTTCCAGAGGTCCAGGCCGCCGGAAGGGCCCCCGGGCGGGCAGCCAGGCAGTCCCCAGGGCCTGGGAGGCCAGGGGCGGCCGGGCCCGGGGCTCAGGACTGCGGCTTCAGCGTGCGCCCCTTGTGGGTCCGGGGCAGCGCGTGGGAGATGAGCGACACGTAGTCCACCGCCTGCACGCGCGGTGGAGGCGGCTGCGTGCCCAGCGCGGCCAGGCGCTTGCTGAACGCGGCCAGGATGTCCGGCACGGGCCGCATCGCCTTGAGCAGCGCGTTGGGCCCCTCCATCGCTTGCGACAGCGCGATGGCCGCCTGCTGCAGCGGCAGTCCGCGCCGCAAGAGGTCCTGGAACGAGTTCGACAGCGTGATGATGTTGTGCCCCGCCGTCTGCACCATCTCCACGGCGATCTTCAGCACCTGCGGCGCCGTGAGGTGGCCATCCGCCAGCAGCACCAGCGCGGCCTGGAAGTAGTTGAAGATGGGCACCACGCGCGGGCCGTAGGGCGTGAAGTGCGCGGGCGGCGTCAGCCGGTCCAGGTGGATGAAGATGCGCCGCACGGGGTCCGCGATGGGGATCTTCTTCCACGCCTCGTGCACCCGCGCGGCGTCGTCCGGGTACACCCCGCCCGCCTCCAGCACCTGGGACAGCACGCGCTCGTCCACGCGCCCCGCGATGAGGTCCGCGTAGAGCGAGTAGATGAACGCGTCCGCCTCCGCGTCGTCGCCGAAGAGGACCTCCTCCGCTTCCACCGGCGCGTTGACGCGGCTCTCCAGGATGGCGGGCAGCTTGTAGCCCACCTGTCCCCGGAGCGCCCGGAAGCGCCCACGCAGGAGGTTGCCCACGTTGTCCTTGAGGACGAACTCGTCCCACTGGACGCCGTCCAGCTTGAGCTTCTCCTCCAGCACCGCGCGCATCTGCTTGGGGCTGCCGGACACGATGCACAGCCGCGAGTCCCCCTGCTCCGCCAATTCGCGGATGAGGGCGGACGCGCCCGGCACGGCGACCTTCTCATGGGCCTTCTGGAAGGCGGTGCGGAACAGGTCGCGCAACGACTCGAAGTCCGTCTGAAGGTACGTCTTGTCCAGGTCCCACCGGTAGATGCGGCGCGGCGGAGGCGGGTCGATGCGGTCCGGCAGGCTCACTTCGCCAGGCCCTCCTGGATGGCGGTGCCCAGCTCGTTCGCCACCGCCTTCGCCGCCACCTTGCCCGCGTTCGCGATGGCGCGCGCCCTGGAGCGGCCGTGCGCCTTGATGAAGATGCGGTCGAACCCGAGGATGGGCGCGCCGCCGTACTGCTCCCAGTCCGTGATGTCCTTCAGCCGCTCGATGCCGGAGGACAGCATGGCCAGGCCCGCGCGCCAGCGAAGGCTCTCCTTGTAGGCGTACTGGGCCAGCTCCATCACCGTGTCGTGCACGCCCTCCAGCATCTTCAGGCACACGTTGCCCACGAAGCCGTCCGTGACGATGACGTCCACCGTGCCGCGCGGGATGTCGATGCCCTCCACGTTGCCCGTGAAGTTGAGCCCCGCCATCTGCGACAGCCGCTGGTGCGCCTCCACCACGCGGGGCGGGCCCTTCTGCGGCTCGACGCCGTTGGAGAGGAGCGCCACCTTGGGCCGCTCGTTGCGGGAGATGATGCGCGCGTAGGCAGAGCCCATGACGGCGAACGCCACCAGGTCCTCCGCGGTGGCCTCCACCGTGGCGCCCACGTCGAGGATGAGGCTGAACGGGTCCTGCTTCGCGCCGCGCACGCCCCGCGTCGGGTACACCGTGGCCAGGGCCGCGCGGCGCACGCCGGGAATCAATTGGAAGTGGCGCTTGCACGCGAGCACGCCCGCGCCCGTGTTGCCCGCGGAGACGAGCGCGTGCGCTTCGCCCTCCGCCACCAGCCGGGCGGCCACCGCGACGGAGGACTCGGGCTTGCGCGCCAGCGCCTCGCCGGGCTTCTCGTCCATGCCCACGAAGTCGCCCGCGTGGTGCACGGAGATGCGCTCCCCGTTGTGCTTGATGCCCGCCAGGGCCTCGTCGATGACCGGCCGGTCCCCCACGAGCAGCGCGTGGATGTGCGGAGACTCCAGCGAGAGCTGGGCGGCGCCTCGCACCACCTCCGCCGGGCCGTGATCGCTCCCCATCACGTCGAACGCGATGGTGATGTGCTGCGGCTTGCCCACCATGGTCCCCATCCTATGAGCTTTGCTCCGCGCCCGCGCCGGACATTCGCACCTGTGTCACCAGGGACAGTGCCAAAAGTCCACCCAGCGCCACCAGCACCGCGCCCGTCCCGTAGGGGGCCGTCGGGCCCAGTCGGGTGAAGAGCAGCCCGCCCAGCGCGGGGCCCACGATGCGGCCCAACGAACCCGACGCTTGATAAGCCCCCAGCACCGCCCCCTGCCGCTCCGACGGTGCATGCAGGGACACCAGCGCGGACAGGCACGGCGTCACCAGCGCGGAGCCCACCGCCAACAGGCCCATCACCGGAAAGAGCCACCCGTACGACGGCGCCACGGGCAGGAGCGCCAGCCCCGCCGCCGTCAGCCCGAAGCCCACCACGGCCACCGGGGCCT
>NZ_RAVW01000709.1 GCF_003611585.1 Corallococcus exercitus
GGGCGGAGGAGTCCTGCTGCCCGCCGACGTCGGACGTGCGCCCGGAGAACGTGGCGTACCTCATCTACACGTCGGGAAGCACCGGCCGCCCGAAGGGCGTGGCGGTGACGCACCGGAACGCAGCGGCATTCCTCGCGTGGGCAACGGAGACCTTCACGGAGGAGGAGACGAAGGCCGTGCTCGCGGCGACTTCACTCAACTTCGACCTCTCCGTCTTCGAACTCTTCGCGCCGCTGGTGCGAGGTGGAAGCGTGGTGGTGGTGCGCAATGCGCTGCACCTGCTGGAGGAGAAGCCCGAGGCGGAAATCACGCTCATCAACACCGTACCCTCGGCGATGGCGCAACTGGTGCGCTTGGGGGCAGTGCCGCCGTCCGTCCAAGTCATCAACCTGGCAGGCGAAGCGCTGCCGGAGACGCTGGCGAAGGCTGTGTACTCGGTGCCGACGGTGAAGAAGCTCTACAACCTGTACGGCCCGTCGGAGGACACGACGTACTCGACGTGGTCGCTGGTGGGACGCGCAGAGGTGCCGAACATCGGTCGGCCTCTCACCAACACGCGGGCGTACGTGCTGGACCGCTACCTCCAGCCGGTGCCGGTGGGCGTGGCCGGAGAGTTGTTCCTGGCCGGAGAAGGCCAGGCGCGCGGCTACCTGCTGAGGCCGGAGCTGACGGCGGAGAAGTTCCTGCCAGAAGTCTACGGGCCGGCCGGCAACCGCATGTACCGCACGGGAGACCGGGTGAGGTACCGGGCGGATGGAGTGCTGGAGTACCTGGGGCGAGTGGACTTCCAGGTGAAGGTGCGAGGCTTCCGCATCGAGCTGGGAGAAGTGGAGTCCGCGCTGCGCCAGCAAGAAGCGGTGAAGGAAGCCGTCGTGGTGGCGAAGGGGGAGGGCGCGGAGAAGCGCCTCGTGGCGTACGTGGCGCCGAAGGCAGGCAAGACGCTGGAGGCAGAGGCGCTGAAGGCCAGCCTGCGTCAGCGGCTGCCTGAGTACATGGTGCCGGGCGCGGTGGTGGTGCTGGAGGCCCTGCCGCTCAACTCCAACGGCAAGGTGGACCGCAAGGCCCTGCCGGACGTGGACGTCTCCACGTCCCGGAGCGATGACTTCGTCGCGCCCCGTGACGCGCTGGAGTCCCAGCTCGTCAACGTGTGGGAGGAGGTCCTGGGCGTGCAGCCCATCGGTGTCCGCACCAGCTTCTTCGCGCTGGGAGGCCACTCGCTGCTCGCGGTCCGCCTGATGGCCACGCTGCGCGAACGCCTGGGCCATGAGGTGCCCCTGGCCGCGCTCTTCCAGCACCCCACCGTGGAGGAGCTGGCGAAGCTGCTGCGCGACGAGGCCGGAGCGTGGTCGCCGCTCGTCCCGCTGGAGAAGGGCGAGCCGGGCCGCAGGCCCCTGTTCCTCGTCCACCCGGGCGGCGGCAACGTGCTCGCGTACCCGGAGTTGGCGCGGTTGCTCGGGCCCCACCAGCCCGTCATCGGCATCCAGGCGCGGGGCCTCCAGGTGGGCCATGCCGTGGTGGAGACCGTGGAGGAGATGGCGGCCCTGTACGTGGGCGCCATCCGCGCGGAGCAGCCGGAGGGGCCCTACCTCCTCGCCGGCTGGTCACTCGGCGGCGTCATCGCCTTCGAGATGGCCCGTCAGCTGCGCGCGCAGGGCCAGGGCGTGGGGCTGCTGGCGCTCGTGGACGCCTTCGTCCCCGGCGTACAGCAGCCTTCCTCCGAGGCGCCGAAGAAGGACCCCGACGCCAGCGTGCGCGTCGCCTTCGCCCAGACGGTGGCCCAGGCCTTCTCCCTGACCCTGCCCGTGACGGACGAGGCCCTGGAGCGCATGGACGACGACGCCATGCTGGGGACGCTCCTCGCCGTGGGCGTCCAGGCCGGTCTCCTGGAGGAAGCGACGGGCCGCGAGCAATTGCGCGCCCTGTTCCGCGTCTACCAGGCCAACCTGCGCGCCATGGACCGCTACATCCCCGGTCCCTACGAGGGCCCGGCCCTGCTCCTCGCCGCCACGGAGGCGACGCCCACCCCCGGGGTGCCGCGCCACCGGGGCTGGGAGCCCTGGGTCCGGGGGGGACTGGACGTGAGGGACGTCCCTGGGGGACACCATCAACTCATGCAGGAGCCGTACGTGCGGCACGTGGCCACGCTGTTGCGCGAGGCCCTGGAGGACAAGTCATGACCGTTGAAACATCCGAGACATCCCGCGGCGGCTCGCCATGGCCCAACCGCCTCATCCTGGCCGTGTGGTTCGTGTGCTTCTCCGTGGGCTCGCTGATCCACATCCTCACCGTGGCGAAGTTCGGTCTCTTCGCGAACGACCCGGCGGATCCGCTGCCCATGGGGTTCGTCGTCGTGAACGAGCTGTTCACCGTCCTCAACCCCCTCACCATCCTGCTGCTCATCTTCAAGCGGCGGGCGGGCATCGTGTCGGCGCTGGGCGTGGTGGCGCTCGTCTTCGCCCTCAACATCGCGCTGATGGTGTGGTTCTGGGTCGCGAAGCACCACCTGCACACCGTGTGGCTGTACCTCAACGGCACCATGGGCGTGTTCATGGCCGCCACGGCCCGGCGCCTGTGGCGGGCCGCCCCTC
>NZ_RAVW01000070.1 GCF_003611585.1 Corallococcus exercitus
GGAGATGGGTATAAGAGACAGGAACATACGGCTCCGGCTCCCACGTCGTGTTCACCTGTGACACGCCAGACGACGAACCTGCATTCGAAATGGTGCTCATGCGCAGCCCTCCCCCGGGGCAAGCGGACGGAAGCACCGTTGTGGAAACAGCCCCCTGGCTTCCGTCCTGTTCTCATTATCGAACCAGGGCGGAAACAATTGCGTGCAGCCGCACCGTCCCTCAGGGCGAGCGCCGCGCCTGCGAAGAAACCCAGGTGCGGCGCGAGGTTGGCGCTGCGCCCTGGCTACTCCTCATCGCGAAGCCAGAACCACTGTTCGTTCGACCTCAGCGCGCCCTCCAGGAACTCCCCGAAAGAGCCCGAGATGCGGCGGCAGTAATACGGGTCCGGGAATGCCTCGCGGTAGCCGTCGATGATGGGATACCGGCCGTCGTGCTGCTCGCTCACATCCACGATGATGTAATTGCTGTCCCGGACCTCGCATGCCGCGTACCACGACGCGGGTCCAGCCTTGTCGGAGTCATCCTTGAGCATGACCACCCGCGCACGCCGGATCATCGCCAGCGGAAAGAAGCGGAATGCCGGGTCGATGACCCTCCCATACTCAGGGCTCCACTGGCCGAAGAGCTCCGCGCCGTCGCAATGCAGGTAGAACGCGCGCATGTCCGCGTCCAGGCGCCACCCCATGCGTTGCTCGAACGCATCGATCTGCTCGGGCGTCGCGGGAGGGTGCGCGTGGTGGAGGCGTGAAACCTCCTTGAGCAAGGCCGTCATCGTCATGCGGCTACTCTCCGTAGGGATAGCTGCCACCGGGACTCGTCCATGGGGGCTGGTTCGCGTAGCACTGGTTGTAGGGCGTCAGCAGGTCTTCGTGGAGGTCCTTGGGGAACGGGATGATGTTGTCCCAGTCGGTGGGGTTGCCTCCATGCTTGAGGTCGCGGATGTGGTGCCCCTGGTAGGGGTCCCCGTTGGCCTCGCGGGGCCACTCCCCGAACTTCTCTGACCATCGCTCCCGAAATCCCGTGCGGATGTTGTTCCACTTCCTCCGGGATGCTTCGGTCTGGGCGTTGCTCAAGGCCGGGTAGTTACAGCAGCAGTTCGCCATGCCGAACCGGCTCCCGGCCCGAACAGTGTTGCCCGCGAAGTCCATCTTCACGTCCGCGAGCCAGATGCAGCCTTGAAGTGCGTAGCCCTCCCCGGCGCACTTGTCTCGGCAGTAATTCATGATGTTGGGGCTGCACTGCCAGGGGCCGTAGAAGATGACGGTGCGGAACTGCCCGCCACCGGGCACGTTCACCTGGGGACCAACCCACTTCCGGATCCCCCCCCGTGGTGGTCATCGCTCCCTCGGCGCATGCCATGAGGAACGCGAGGGCCAGGACGGCAAGACACCGCCAGAAGGGCGTATTGTTCGTCATTGTCATGGGCGCGCACCCTACCGGGCCGCGGCCAGGCGCACGTCCTCATGTCCTGGAGGGCTCCCGCCGCGTGCTGCACAACGCGAAGCGGGGCCTCATGTGTGGACTCCTCAGGACGAGCCCAGCTCCTGCTTCAGCTTCGCCAGCAGGTTGAGCGCGTCCAGCGGGGTCATCCGGTCGATGCTCGCGGAGCGAAGCGTCTCCAGGACTTCCGCGTGCGCGGGAGGCACGGGCGGCGCGGCCACGGCGGCCGGAGCCGGCGCGCCTGCGAACAATCCCAGCTGCCCCGCGTTCGCGACCGCCGCGCGCTTCGGAGTTCGCACCGCCACGCGGGGACGGCCCGCGTCGTCCAGCTCACCGGACTCCAGGTTCTGCAGCAGCTCGCGGGCGCGCGACACCACCTCCGGCGGCAGGCCCGCGAGCTTCGCGACCTCGATGCCGTAGGAGCGGCTGGCCCCTCCGGGCACCAGCTTGCGCAGGAAGATGACCTTGCCGCCCTGCTCCTTCACCGCGATGCACAGGTTCTTCACCCGGGGCCGCTCGCGCGCCAGGTCCACCAGCTCGTGGTAGTGCGTGGCGAAGAGGGCCCGCGCGCCCACCTTGTCGTGGATGTGCTCCGCCACCGCCCACGCGATGGAGAGGCCGTCGAACGTGGACGTGCCACGGCCAATCTCATCCAGGATGACCAGGCTCTTCCTCGTGGCGTGATGGAGGATGTGGCTGGTCTCCGTCATCTCCACCATGAACGTGGACTGCCCGCGCGCCAGGTTGTCCGCCGCGCCCACGCGCGTGAAGATGCGGTCGCACAGGCCGATGCGCGCCGCCTTCGCCGGCACGAACGAGCCCGCCTGCGCCATCAGCGCCGTCAGCGCCACCTGCCGCATCACCGTGCTCTTGCCCGCCATGTTCGGGCCGGTGATGACCAGCAGCTGCGCGTCCTCCGGATCCAACCGCACGTCGTTGGGGACGAAGGACTCGCCCGAGCCCAGCATCCGCTCCACCACCGGGTGCCGGCCGCCGGTAATGGTCAGCCCCTCCCCTGCGTCCACCTGCGGCCGCGTGTAGCCGTACTCCGCCGCGCACCGCGCGAAGGACACCAGCGCGTCCGCCGTGGCCACCGCCTCCGCCGCCGAGCGGATGCCCGGCGCCGCGGCGATGACCTTCGTGCGCAGCTCCTCGAACAGCTGGAGCTCCAGCACCACGCGGCGCTCCTCCGCGGTGAGGACCTTCTCCTCGTACTCCTTCAGCTCCTCGGTGACGAAGCGCTCCGCGCCCACCGTGGTCTGCTTGCGGATGTAGTCCTTGGGCACCGCGTGGAGGTTCGCCTTCGTCACCTCCAGGTAGTAGCCAAACACCTTGTTGTAGCGGATCTTCAGCGAAGAGATGCCCGTGCGGTCCTTCTCCCGCTGCTCCAGCTTGAGCAGGTAGTCCTTGCCGGACGTGGACAGCGCCACCAGGTCGTCCAGCTCCGCGTGGAAGCCCGGCCGGATGAAGCCGCCCTCTCGGATGATCACCGGCGGCTCGTCCAGCACCGCGCGCATCAGCAGGTCCGCCAGCTCCGGCAGCGCGCCCAGCGGCCCGGAGAGCGACTTCAGGAGCGCCGAGTCACACCGCGCAAGCGCCGCGCCCAGCCTGGGCAGCTGCGACAGCGACAGCCCCAGCGCACGCAAGTCCCGCGCGTTGCCCGCGCCCAGCGACAGCCGGCCGCACAGCCGCTCCAGATCGCCCACCTCCTTGAGCGTGGCCACCAGCTCCTCGCGCCACACGCTCTTGCCGGACAGCTCCTCTACGGCATCCAGCCGCGCTTCGATCTCCGGCAGCGAGCACAGCGGCGCGGACAGCCAGCGCGCCAGCTTCCGCGCGCCCAGGCCCGTGGCCGTCCTGTCCAGCACGCCCAGGAGCGACCCCTTGCGCCCACCGTCGCGCAGGCTCTTGAGCACCTCCAGGTTGCCCCGCGAGGACTCGTCCATCACCAGGCAGCCCGCGCGCTCCTGGCGCGACAGCCGGTCCACGTGCGCCGCGGGCGTCTTCTGCGTGTCCTTGAGGTAGCGCAGCGCCGCCCCGGCCGCCCCGGTGGCCAGCGGCGAGCCGTCCAGCCCGAACGCGGACAGCGACTGCACGTTGAAGTGCGAGCGCAGGAAGGCCGCCGCGCGGGTGGGCTCGAAGGCCGCGCCCTCGCCCTCCGCCACGGCCGGCACGCGCGACAGCCGCTGGCACACCTGCACCACCTCCGGCGCCTCGCGCATGCCCGCGGGCACCAGCAATTCGCGCGGCTCCACGCGCGACAGGCCCTCCACCAGCTCCGACAGCCCCTGCGCCTCGAAGGTGTAGAACTCGCCGGTGGACGCCTCCAGCAGCGCCGCGCCGAAGCCCGCCTCGCCCCAGCACACGGCCGCGAGGAAGTTGCTGGCCTGCGGCTCCAGCACCTCGTCGTCCAGCACCATGCCGGGGGTGATGACCCGCGTGACTTCGCGCTGCACGATGCCCGGCCCCGCGCCCGGCTCCGTCACCTGCTCGCAGATGGCGACCTTGAGCCCGTGCTCCACCAGCTTCGCGATGTACCGGCGCGAGGAGTGGTACGGCACCCCGCACATGGGGATCTTGTCCGCGCCCTTGGCCCGGGCCGTGAGGGTGATCTGCAGGAGCTCCGAGGCCTTCACCGCGTCCTCGAAGAACATCTCGTAGAAGTCACCCAGCCGGAAGAAGAGCACCGTGTCCGGATGGAGCGCCTTCACCTCCAGGTACTGGCGCATCATCGGCGTCAGGGAGGCGATCTCCCGCGCTCCCGCGGGCGCCTCACCCGTTCCGACGTCCGGGGTCGTGTCCTCGTCGGGCAGCACCACGGCCGCCGCCTTGCCTGTCTTGGTCTGCTGCGTCACCGCCATCCCCGGCCTTCTCTCACGACCTTACCCCCGGATCAACGAACCGGATGCCCTACCTGCCGCGTATGCCTACCATCGGCGTCCGACATTTCGGCGGTCCCGTTTCCGAAAACGGTTTCCAGGCCCCCTGCCCCCCGGCAGGCTGCCCGCCGACATGGCGACCTCTCCAACAACGAACCGTCCTCCCGTCCCCGCCCTGTTCAAGGTGGCGCTCGCGCCCGTGCAGGCCTTCTTCCGGCTGGAGGCCAGCAGTGGCATCCTCCTGGCGCTCTGCGCGGTGGCCGCGCTCGCCTGGGCCAACTCCCCCTGGAGCGCCTCCTACGACGCCGTGTTCGACGCGCCCCTGCGCCTGGAGGTGGTGGGCCACGGCGGCCACTTCACCTTCCGCGAGCTCATCAACGACGGGCTGATGACGCTCTTCTTCTTCCTCGTGGGGATGGAGATCAAGCGCGAGCTGTCCGCGGGCGAGCTGCGCACCTTCTCCCGCGCCCTGCTGCCGCTCATCGCCGCGGTGGGCGGCATGGTGGTGCCCGCGGGGCTCTACTTCGCCTTCACCCACGGCACGCCCGCGCAGGGCGGCTGGGCCATCCCCATGGCCACGGACATCGCGTTCGCCATCGGTTGCCTCACGCTGGTGAAGGCGCGCGTGGGCCACGGCCTGGTCGTGTTCCTCACCGCGCTCGCCATCTTCGACGACATCGGCGGCATCCTCGTCATCGCGCTCTTCTACGGGACGGGCCTGCACGTGGAGTGGCTCGTGGTGGGCGCGGGCCTGGTCGCGGTGCTCTGGGGCCTCAACCGCTTCTACGTGCGCAACGGCCTCATCTACGCCGTCGTGGGCGTGGCGCTCTGGTACGCCATGCACCACGGCGGCATCCACGCGACGCTGTCCGGCGTGGTGCTGGGGCTGGCCATCCCCGCGCTCCCCAGCCGTCCGGGGCGCGAGGTGCTGGAGGAGCTGGCGGCGTACGTCCAGGGGCTCGTGTCCCAGCCGGACGACGAGAGCGCGCGGGGCGCGCAGCTGTTGCACATCGAGGAGGCGCTGGAGGACATCGAGCCACCGCTCAACCGCTTCGTGCACCTGTGGCACGGGTACGTGGCCTACGGCATCGTGCCCCTGTTCGCGCTGGCCAACTCCGGCGTGGACGTGTCCGGCATGTCGCCTTCGGACCTGCTCAAGCCCCTGCCCCTGGGCATCATCGTGGGCCTCTTCGTGGGCAAGCAGCTGGGCATCTTCCTGTTCACCTGGGCGGCGGTGAAGGCGGGCGTGTCCCCGCTGCCCGCGGGCGGCAGCCTCGCGCAGCTGCACGGGGTGGCGGTGGTGGCGGGCATCGGCTTCACCGTGGCCCTCTTCGTGGGCGGGCTGGCCTTCGCCGGACAGCCGGCCCTGCTGGCGGAGGCCAAGCTGGGCATCCTGACGGGCTCGCTCGTCTCCGCCGTCGTGGGCTACGTCCTCTTGCGCTACGTGGCCCGCCCGGCCCAGGCTGCCCTCCAGGCTCCGCCATGAACCTCCAGGACCTCAACCGCATCCGGCAGATCGCCCTCATCGCCGCCCGCCACGGCTTCGGCGAGGTGACCGAGCGCGCCGGAGTCTGGCGCCTGCTCGGCGGGCGCAAGGAGAAGGTGGAGGTCTCCGACGAGGCCCGCCGCGAGTCCACCGCGCGCCGCTTCCGCCTCTTCCTGGCGGAGCTGGGCCCCACGTTCATCAAGCTGGGTCAGGTGCTCTCCACCCGCGCGGACCTCCTGCCCGCGGAGTTCGTGGACGAACTGGCCACGCTCCAGGACAACGTGGAGGCCATCCCGCTGGAGGCCGTCCACGCGCAGATCCGCGACGCGCTGGGCAAGGAGGTGCAGGAGCTGTTCGCCCAGGTGGATCCGGAGCCGCTCGCGGCCGCGTCCATCGCCCAGGTGCACCGCGCGGTGACGCTGGAGGGCGAGGAGGTCGTCATCAAGGTGCAGCGCCCCGGCATCGCCCAGCGCATCGACGCGGACCTGGGCGTGCTGCGCTCGCTGGCGCGCCTGCTGGAAGCCGTGGTGGAGGAGACGGGCATCTACACGCCCTCCGGCATCGTGGACGAGTTCGACCGGGCCATCCACGAGGAGCTGGACTTCATCAACGAGGCCACCAACATCCGCGCGTTCCTGGAGAACCACAAGGACCGCCCGTACCTCAAGATTCCGCGCGTGCACGCGTCGCTCTCCAGCCGCACCGTGCTCACCATGGAGTTCATCCGCGGGGAGAAGATCAACCCCGCCGCGCTGGCGGAGCCGGACCGCAAGCAGATTGCCCAGCACATCCTGGAGGCCAGCTTCCGCCAGCTCTTCGACGACGGGCTCTTCCACGGAGACCCGCACCCCGGCAACGTGCTGCTGATGGAGGGCAACCGGCTGGCGCTGCTGGACTTCGGCGTGGTGGGCCGGCTCACCCGCCCCATGCAGGAGACGCTGGTGATGCTGTGCCTGGCGGTGGCGCTCAAGGACAGCGACTCCGTGGCGCGCATCCTCTACCGGGTGGGCGTGCCGGACGCGCGCGCCAACCTGATGGGCTTCCGCAACGACATCGAGTCCATCCTGGGCCAGCACCTGCCCACCACGCTGGGCCAGGTGGACGCGCGCACGCTCCTGCGCGACCTGCTGGACCTGGCGGTGAAGTACCGCATCCGCATCCCCAAGGAGTACGCGCTGCTCTCGCGCGCCTCCATCTCCACGGAGGGCATGCTGCGCGGGCTCTACCCGGAGCTGAACATCCTGGAGGTCGCGCTGCCGTACGCGAAGGAGCTGATGGCGGGCCGGTATGATCCCACCCAGCTCCAGGGCGGCCTGATGCGCACGCTGCTGCGCTTCCAGTCCATGGCGCAGGACCTGCCCACGCAGCTGTCGCAAATCCTGCTGGACCTGGAGACGGGCAAGTTCAGCGTCACGGTGCGCGCGGAGCAGTTCGACAAGCTCAACGAGAACCTGCGCAGCGTGGCCGTCATCGCCTTCCTGGGCCTGTGCGCGTGCGGCTTCATCGTGGGCGCCTTCATCGCGTTCGCGCCCCGGCCGCCCATGTACGGGAACACGCCGGTGCTGGGCATCGTCGGCATCGCGCTGGCGGCGGCCCTCTTCGGCGCGGTGCTCACCTGGTACCTGTTCGGCGGCCGGTTCGGGAAGGTCAGCGTCGCCCGCTTCCTCAAGAAGCGCCGGTAGTCGGGTATGACATCGGCCCACCCGTCGAGGGGGCAGGCGGCCACAGGGTGCGCGTGTCACGCGGTGCGAACGGATCCGTTGAGGGGTGCACAGTCATGCGCGGGCCGGGTAGTCTGCGGGGCTTGTCGTTCCCCCCTCTTGCCCCCGTGCTCGACTTGTTCGCGAACCCATCCGCCGCCCGTCGTCCGTACCGCGCCCCGCTGGCCACGCTGTTCGCGGCCGCGCTCCTCGCCACCACCGCCGGCTGTGCTGGCGGGCTTGATGAACCCGAGCGCTTCACCGGGGGCAGCTCCTGCGCTCCCGGCACCACCGCCTCGAGCATCCTCCAGGCGCAGTGCTTCTCGTGCCACTCCACGGAGACCAAGGCCACGGGCGCGAACCTGGACCTGCAGGCGGCCGGCCTCCCCGGCCGGCTCTACACCACCAACGCGCAGTGCACCTCGAAGCCGCTGGCGGACAGCGCCAACCCGTCCCAGTCCTTCTTCCTGAAGAAGCTCACCCCGTCGCCGGGCTGCGGCGCGCAGATGCCACAGGGCGGGTCGCTGAACGCCGCGGACACCGCGTGCCTCACCGACTGGCTCGTCGCCGGAAAGCCGAGCCCGTGATGACCCGCACCCGTCATGTCACCGCCGCCGCCTTGCTGGGCGCGGCCCTCCTGCTCGTTCCCGCCGCGGACGCCGCGCCGAAGAAGGCGTCCGCCCGCACGGCGCAATCCGCGACGAAGAAGTCCAGGGCCGCGAAGGTGACGGAGGCGCGCCGCGTGGCGGTGCTCGCCTCCGGTCCGCACGCGGACGCCGCGCGCGACGTGCTGGAGGCGGAGGTGGCCCGCCGTCCGGCCCGCTACGAAGTCGTGCCCGAGTCCGCGGTGCGCTCCGCCGCCTCGCGCCTGGGCGTGGACCCCAAGCAGCCCGCCGGCGCCGCCGCCGTGGCCAGCGAGCTGGGCCTGAGCGCGGTGCTGGTGGCGGACACGGCCACCGTGGGCAAGAAGCAGCAGGTGCGCATCACCGTGCGCAACGGCCGGGACGGCAAGGCGCTGGCCTCCCCCGCCGCCGCGAAGCCCGCCACGGCGAAGCTGGTGCCCGTCGCGGTGAAGCGCCAGTGGACGGCGCTGGAGCGCGGCCTGCAGAAGTCCCGCGCGCCGGAGGCCGCCCCGGTGGCCCCCGCGCAGCCTCCTACGCCGGTGGAGCCGGAGCCGGTGAAGCCCGCCACGCCCATCGCGGAGACGCCGCCGCCGGCCAAGGCTCCGGAGCCCAAGACGCCGGATGCGGAGCCCATCCGCAAGCCGGTGGCCGCGACTCCCAAGAAGGAGGACAAGGCGCCGGAGAAGCACGACGACGCGGTCTCCACGCAGCAGGAGTCGCGCTCCGCGCCGCTCGTGGAGGGCGCGCTGGGCCTGAAGCTCTTCGGCCGGTCGCTGCGCTACAAGGACGACGTGTTCGGCGTGCTGCGGCCGTACACGCTGGGCAAGGACGTGGCCGGCCTCGCGCTGCCGGGCGCGCCCCAGTTCTCGGGCGACGTGACGGTGTATCCGCTCGCGCCCTTCCAGAAGGGAGCCCTGGCGCGGCTGGGCCTCACCGGCTCGATTGATCAATCCTTCGGCCTGAAGTCCACGGGCTCCACGGGCGCGGTCTCCTACCCCACCACGGCGCGCGAGTGGACGGCGGGCCTGCGCTACGTGATGCCCTTCGGCCAGGCCCAGCGCTACGGCTTCGAAGTCACCGGCACGTACGGAATGAACACGTTCCGCATCGACGCGGTGGACGGCGAGCGGCCGTTGGACCTGCCCAACGTGGAGTACAAGACGGCGGGCCTGGGGCTGGGCCTGCGGGCGGCGCTGTCGGAGAAGTTCGACTTCAACTTCCGCCTGGGCTACCAGCACCCGCTGGACTCCGGAGAGCTGTCCTCGGACGAGTGGTTCCCGCGCATGTCCGCGGGCGCCGTCACGGGCAGCGCGACGCTGGCGTACCGGCTCAACCGCATCCTGGACGTGCGGCTGAAGGCGGACCTGCGCCGCTACTTCTTCAAGTTCAACCCGGAGCCGGGCGACCCCTACGTCGCCGGTGGCGCGGTGGACCAGTACCCCGGTCTGTCACTCCAGGTGGGCTTCCGCTACTGAGCCGCTGCTGAAGCCTCCGCCGGTCCGTGTCGCGCGACGGACCGGCGGGACGCTCAAGCCCTCAGCCGCGCTCCGGGGCGTGGCGGCGGAGCCAGTCAATCACCGTGGGCCAGAGCGTGGCGGCATGGTGCTCGCGGAAGAAGCCCAGGTGGCAGATGCCCTGGCCGGCGCTGTCTGCGGGGGAGAACTGCTGGCGCGCCACGGTGCAGCCGGTGAGGTGCTCGCAGACCAGGTCGATGGCCTCGGGCGGCGCCCAGGGGTCGTCATCCAGGCCGATGGACAGCACCGGCATGTGGGGCCGGCGCAAGCGGGCCTCGGCGTCCACGTGCGGGTCGTCGAAGTAGAAGCGGGGCATCGACGCCCAGCGGCTCCACTCCAGCGTCGCCTGCGCGGGCACGTCCTCGCCCATCCCCAGCCGCGCATAGGGCATGTAGCCCAGGAACCGTGCGCACAGCGGCCCGATGAACTTCAGGTACATCGCGACCAGCATCCGCTCCCGCAAGGAACGGATGAACCGCAGGCTCCCGGCCTGGGTCGCCACCATCACCGCCGCGGTGAGGCGCTGGCTGCTCGCGCTCAACCCGATGGCGTGGCCCCCGAAGCTGTGCCCCACGGCGAGCAGCGGCAGCCCCGGGAAGTGCTCCGCCGCCCAGCGCGTCACGGCGTCCACGTCCTGGTCGGCCCAGGTGAGGAAGCCGGCACGCGTCCGCTTCGCCACGCCCGACGGGTGCACGCCCCGGTAGTTGTAGGTCACCACGGCGAAGCCGTCGTCCGTCAGCCGCGCGGCGAACGCGAAGTACATGCTCGCGGACATGGCGGTGGCCGGATGCATCAGCACCACGCCGCGGACCGGGCCCTCCGGGCTGTGCAGCGTGGCATGCAGCTCGAAGCCATCGGCGCAACGAATCGGGTGCGGCGTTGTTCGGGCCATGGTCGTCGCGGGTTGCTTAGGCTGGGAAAACATCCGGGGCAAGTTGGAAAAACCACGCCCTCCGGCGTCAGGCCTCCCGCCGTTCCATGAGCTGATCCACCAGGCCATAGCGCACGGCCTCCTCAGCGTTCAGGATCCGCTCCGCTTCGCAATCCTGCCGCACCTGCTCCACAGGCTGACCGGTGGCGCGCGTCAGGCGCGTGATGAAGTCGCGGTGCATCCGGTCGATGATGGGCGCGGCCTCGGGCTTCGTGTTCATGCCGCCAACCGTGGGGGTGAGCATGAAGTGGCTCTCCTTCATGGCGAACCGCTGGCCCTTCGCGCCCAGCGCCAGGAGAAGCGCTGCCGTCCCGGAGCACTCGCCGATGCAGACGGTGGCGACCGCCGGCTTCACGTACTCCACCGTGTCGCAGATGGCGAACGTCGCCGGCACCGAGCCGCCGGGTGAGTTGATGAAGAGGCGGATCTCTTGCGTGGGACTCTCATTCTCGAGGAAGAACAGCTGCGCGACGGCGATATTGGCCACCTCGTCATCGATGGGCGTCCCGATCATGACGATCCGGTCCCTGAGCAATCGTTCATATATCGCTTGCGACGTGGAAGCGGCCCCGCGTGGCTCAGGCTCGCGTGCGTCCTGCGCGCCGGTCTTCCGGAAGGGGTTCCACCAGGGCATTGCGTTCTCCGGGCCGTGAGCGCCGCGCCGCAGCCTATCAGCCGGAGGACGCGGCCATGCGGTGCCCCCCCCTGCCCCTGCAACCATTTCGAACACTCCGGGTTGAAGGTCGCGGAGGTGTTCATGAACGCAATGATGAGGGCAGTCAGCGGTGCGGCGGTGGTTTCCCTGTTGTGGGCCTGTGGGGGCGCCAGTGCTCCTGCGCCAGAGGCGGAGGTGTCGCCCGCCGTCACGTCCCAGGGGCTGGCGCCGGACGAGAGCGCCGCGTGGAGCCCCCGGTAAGCGTGATGGTGACATCCCGCGCGCCGGCGACGGGCGTGGTGAGCATGGGAGTCGACCAGCCATCAAAACACAGTCACGCTAAGGTCCTCCCATAAGCTCCACACAAGCAAGATCCTGCCAAGGTTCAAAACCGATTTCCTCGCAGGCCTCGCTTGCTTTTGAAAAAGCATCAACCATCGACACCCCCTGCGCAAGCTCAAGAGCCAATAGCCGAAAAAAACTGGCTGAAAAGCGAGCATTAAGCCGAAAACGAGCACCAACACAATACCGAGCGCCGGCCCGGATGAATGACGCAGCGGCGCCAACAGGGAAGTCGCCTGATGCCGTGCGATATACTCCAGACTCGCAGGCTGAAAGGATTACAACGGGCGCAGCAACCTGCTCAGGGATTACACTGTCTACCATCTCGCCCCCTCCAGACAAATACAACACAAGCTGTCCCTCGGCGAAGCCCGTCCCCGCACTTCCGTGGCATGAAATGAGGACTGTCGACTTGGAGAGCAGCGCCTGCTTAACGTCTCCCCCTGAGCAAGGAACGACGCAAAGGCCATGCTTACCGTAGGCGTCAGCAAATTGTCGAGCCTCGTCGCCAAGGTCGATGACATCAGGAGGTATGCCTGTACTGCCATATCCAAGAGCAATGCAACCTAATGGCTCCTGGGAATTAACCATGGTCGTTCGAAGCAGCATGCCGAACTCGACTCCACAGCGAAGTTGAGACCAAGGGATGCCGACGTGTCTCAGAACTGCCCTCCATGGCACACTGTGAAGCTCTGCATACGGCATCAAAGCTCGAACAATCCGACTTCCGACAGAGGCAGTCAGCGCCCTTGCAATTTCGATTATCTGTCGAGGCAAGGCGCGCTCTCCTACGCGCTCCTGCAGACGAATTGGAATCAGCCCAAGCTGCTCAATAAACTGCTCGCGCTGTGCGAAATCTGAACCCACAGGAGTTGAATGAGTGTTGACGCCCGTGACCCCAACAACAAACACAACAAGATCCGGAGGAAGCGCGGCGAAAACAACGAAAACTTCATTTTTCGAAAGCAAGGCTTGGGCCTGCTCCAGAATCTCAGTTGAAACCGCCTTCCCATCCGGCGAGAAAGGATTGGCAGCAACCACCCCGTCGAAAATCCCTCGGTCAACCTCGACACTGTGCGCAAGGGCGCGTCCAGCCTCGAAAGCCGTTAAGGCCTCCTCCACGCGACCTGCATCAAGAAGCAATCGAGCCAGCATGCGAAAATGGTCGTGCATCTCTGCTGTGATCGTCGCGAAATCGCCAGCCAATAGCGGCTGTTTAAGCCGAGCGAGCCAAAGATACGCACCCGAAATGAGGATGCCGATTATTTCACCAGACCTCCAGCCTGCACCTCCGAGCAATCGAGCCTTCAGTGTCCGAGCCCTCGCGGGATTAAGGTCGTGGCTCTCAAGTCTTGGCTCAATGGCGAACGCCATCTCGAGCGCTCTCAATCCGCCGCGAAAGTCGCCCTTGCTTCCTGCAAGCTTTGCGCAAATGCAGAATCTCAAGTAGGCGGTGCCATAACGCTCTTCCCGAAGCGCATAATTCGCGGATTCTATTAACGACGCATAAGTGTCCTCCCACTCACGTAGTGAATCTCCCAATTGAGCATCTGCTGCTTGAATCCGCCGAATCTGGTCAGAATGACCAGAGCTTGTCGCAATCTCCAGCGCCTCTTGCAGCGCCAGCTTGGCATCTATCATCAGGCCAACGGTCTTCAGCGCTAATGCATAGTTTGTTAGCGACTCAGCGCGGCCAACAGGATTGCGGTCTCGGTGACGAAAGTAAATGTCTCTCGCGGCACGAAGTGTTTCAATGGCGCCCTCAAAATTCCCTGCCTGAATAAGGGCGCCGCCCCATGAATTGAGGGCATGTGCCAGCTCAATTTCAATCTCTGAGGCCAAGTCGGGATATCTAGCTATTAGACCGCTTGCTACATGGCCGATCCTACTGAATCCAGGCAACGCTTCAGAATACCGACCTTGACTGGCTATAGATTCGAAGAGGTTTCTATGGAACTGCACAATGGATGGTGGGTATGGGCAGCCAAGGGCATCTATGTCCTTAAGTACTTTGGTGAGTTCCGCCTCAGCATCCAAAAATCGATCCAGCCGAAACAGTGCAAATCCAAGATTTCCACGAGCCAGCGTAAAGCATGAGGAGGATAACGGCTCCTTGGAAAAAATAGAGACTGCTTCGGCGAGCCTCCCATCGCAAAGAGCCGTGATTCCGCTAGCATAATTATCCGTAAGCTGATGACTTGAAATGCTCATATCCAAATCCCTATGGCTCCCTTCCGAATCGACATGTCGCCCCGGAGAGACTTCGCCAATCCAGATCTTAATTCATGACGTAGTCGCCTTGACGCGATTTGGCAGCCGGTCAATGTACGTGTGTGCTTTGCTCGCATAGGCGTTGTCCATGCAGTTGTGTCCCCGTTATCAGCACCACGTCCCGGACCGGGCCCTCCGGGCTTTGCGGCCTGGAATGTAGCTCGAAGCCATCCGCGCAGGGGACGCGGTGCGGAGTCGTGCGTGCCGTGGGCCTCATGGATGAAGTCGCATGAAAACCTATCGGCTAACATGTAAGTCCGGGGCGGGCGAGAGCGCGGGGCCGAGCGACGGACCCGCTCAGGGGTGGATGCGGAGGCGCGGAGCCGCCCCGCAACCATCCGGAAGACTCCGGGTTGAAGCGGGCGGAGGTCTTCATGAAGACACTTGCGGCAACGATCAGCGGCGTGGGGATGTGTTTCCTGTTGTGGGCCTGTGGTGGTGCCAGTGCTCCTGCGCCAGAGGCGGAGGTGTCGCCCGCCGTCACGTCCCAGGGGCTGGACGCGGGCACCGCGTGGAACGCGGTGGGCGCGATGGTGACGTCCCGCGCGGCGGCGGCTGGCGTGACGAGCATGGGACTGGCCATCTACGACGCCCAGGACCGCAAGGTGTACGAGCAGATGGTCGGTGACTTCACGCCGGACACCCGCGTGGCGATCGCTTCGTCGTCGAAGATGGTGTCGGGCACCGTCCTCTTCGACGTCATCCGTCAGGGCCTGCTGTCGCTGGACTCCACCACGGGCCAGGTCCTGGGGTGGACGGGCGACAAGGCGAACATCACGCTGCGCCACCTGCTGTCCTTCACCTCCGGCATGGAGCCGTCGAACCCCTGCACCACGCGGGTGGGCATCACGCTGGCGGAGTGCGTGGCGCAGATCGCCACCGTGCCGCTGAAGGCGCCCCCGGGCACGCGCTTCGACTACGGCAGCACGCACCTCCAGGTGGCGGCGCGCATGGCGGAGGTCGTCACGGGCAAGACGTGGAACACGCTCTTCGCGCAGACGCTGGCCACGCCGCTAGGCCTGCCGTCCGGGGTGACCTACTACACGGCGCCGACGCAGCAGCTGGGCACCACCAACCCGCTCGTCGCGGGAGGGCTGCGCGCGTCGATGAACGAGTACGCGAAGCTGCTGGCGCTCGTGTACCACCGGGGCCGCTACGCGGGGCTGGAGAAGGGCACGCTGGCGCTCTTCGCGCTCCAGACGCGTGAGCCCTACCCGTCCGTCGTGGTGGGCAACTCGCCCTACCAGGAGCTGGGCTATCCGTACCGCTATGGGCTCACCGCGTGGCTGGAGTGCACGACGCCCGCCACGGGGTGCGACAGCATCAGCTCGCCGGGCGCGTTCGGCTGGACGCCGTGGCTGGACCGGAACGCGAACTACTACGCCATCCTGGGCATGCAGCTGGCGGGCAGTGACACCACCGGCGGCGTGGTGGCGTTCTCGGTGGACCTGGAGAACGACCTGAAGCCGTTGATCAACACAGCGCTCGGGAACTGAACGACAGGGCTTGCCTTGGGTGGCACGCTGCCCTCCCCTTCCAGGAGGACTGCCGTGTCCCAGCGTCGAGCGTCGTGCACCTGCGGTCAGCTGCGTGTGGAGTGCAAGGGAGACCCCGTCCGGGTCTCCATGTGCCACTGCTTCGCCTGTCAGCAGCGGACCGGCAGCGTGTACGGCGTGCAGGCCCGCTTCCGGCGCGCGGACATCACCGCCATCGAGGGACGCTCCACGAAGTTCATCCGCAAGGGCGACGAGAGCGGCAACTCCACCACCTTCCACTTCTGTCCGGAGTGCGGCTCGACGGTCTACTACGAATCCCCGAACGACCCGGACCTCGTGGCCATCACCGTGGGCACCCTCATGGACCCGTCCTTCCCCGCGCCGTCCATCTCCGTCTACGAAGAGCGGAGCCACGCCTGGGCCGTGCCCCGGGGCATCCCCCTGGAACACATGGACTGAGCACCGCTCACTTCGCCGGGGCCCGCGCCTCCAACAGCCCCCGCACGAACGCCGCGACCGGGCCGGCCAGCTCCGAGAGCCGGTCCACGCGGTCCTCCTCCACCGCTTCCAGGATGAGCTCGTTGATGCCGCCGACGAGCGCCATGGCCAGCGCGGGCGACAGCGTGTCCCCGGTGCCCGCCGCCTCGAACTCCCGCCGCATCAGCTCCGCGAAGCTGCGCATCACCTGGCGGCGCAGCTCGAAGCCCTTCGGGCCCACGTGCAATATCTCCACGAGCAGCGTCCGCACGAGCCCCGGCCGGCTCTGGAGGCTCGCGAGGTAGACCGCCGCGCCGATGCTGGCCCGCATCTCTCCGGGAGGCGCGTGCTGGATGGCCGCCTGGATCTCCGCCAGGAGCCGCGCGCTCTGCGCTTCGTAGAGCGCCAGCAGGCACGCGTCCTTGTCCTCGAAGTGCTCGTAGAACGTGCGCTTCGACACGCGAGCGTGCCGCACGATGTCCGCGATCGTCAGCCGGGCGTAGCCCACCTCGAGGATGGCCTTCGCCAGGCCCGCGACAAGCCGCTCCCGGGGCGCTTCGCCTGCCTGTTCGGTCGGGGACGTCATGCGGCTCCCGCTGCTGGTACTTGACCGTACCAGATGTCGCTGCTACCTCTCATCAACAGTCTCATAGGCTGGGTACCTTCCTGTACCACGAGGAGTCCCGTGATGCCCCTGCCCTCCGCCGAGCCGCCCTCGCACGTGGATGTGTTGATCATCGGCGCGGGCCTGTCGGGCATCGGCGCCGCGTACCACCTGCAGACGCGCTGCCCCACCCTGAGCTACGCCATCCTGGAGGGGCGCGCGGCCATGGGGGGCACGTGGGACTTGTTCCGCTACCCGGGCGTCCGCTCGGACTCGGACATGTACACGCTGGGGTACCGGTTCCGGCCGTGGCATGGCGGCAAGGCCATCGCGGATGGGCCGTCCATCAAGGCGTACATCGAGGAGACCGCGGCGGAGTACGGCATCGACCAGCGGATCCGCTACCACCACCGGGTGACGCGGGCCGAGTGGTCCTCCGAACACGCGCGCTGGACCGTGGACGCCGAGGTGGGCCCGGAGCGCGTGCCGGTCCGCATGACGTGCGGCTTCCTCTACACCTGCACCGGCTACTACGACTACGCGAGCGGCTACACGCCCACGTGGCCCGGCACGGAGCGCTTCGGGGGCCGCATCGTGCACCCGCAGCACTGGCCCGAGGACCTGGACTACAGCGGCAAGCGCGTGGTCGTCATCGGCAGTGGAGCGACAGCGGTGACGCTGGTCCCCGCGATGGCCGGCCGCGCCGCGCACGTCACCATGCTGCAGCGCTCGCCCACATACATCGCGGATCAGCCGGCCCAGGACAGCGTCGCCCGGGCGCTGGGGCACGTGCTGCCCCGGGGCGCGGCGTACGCGGTCGCGCGCTGGAAGAACGTGCTGCGCGGCATGTTCCTCTACAACCTCGCGCGCAGCCGGCCGGGCCTCATGAAGTGGCTCTTGCGCCTGGGCGTGCGGCGCGCGCTGGGAAAGACGTTCGACGTCGATACGCACTTCGCGCCCCGCTACAACCCGTGGGACGAGCGGCTGTGCGTCGCGCCGGATGGAGACCTCTTCCGCGCCATCCGCGAGGGACACGCCTCCGTGGTGACGGACCACATCGAGTCCTTCACGGAGACGGGCCTCCAGCTGCGCTCGGGGAGGCACCTGGACGCGGACCTCGTCGTCACCGCCACGGGGCTGAACGTGAAGATATTGAGCGGCATCGCGCTGGCCGTGGACGGCGAGCCCGTCCAGGTGTCGCGGACCCTGGCGTACAAGGGGATGATGTTCAGCGACGTCCCCAACCTCGTCGCGGCCTTCGGGTACACCAACGCGTCGTGGACGCTGAAGTGCGACCTGGTGGCGGAGTACTCCTGCCGGCTGCTCAACCACATGAAGCAGCACGGCTACACGCAATGCGTGCCCCGCGTGCGCGGCCCGGGCATGACGCCGGAGCCGGTGCTCGACTTCAGCTCCGGGTACGTGCAGCGCGCCCTGGACTCGCTGCCGCGCCAGGGCACGCGCGCCCCGTGGCGCCTGTACCAGAACTATGTGCGGGACCTGATGATGATGCGCTACGGCCCGGTGGACGACGACGCCATGGAGTTCCGTCGGTCCGGGAGCGCCGATTCGCGGCAGGGCCTTCTTCCGGAGGGCAGCGCGGAGGTGGCACGTGGCTGAGCGCATGCGGCTTCAGGGCAGGACGGCGGTCGTCACCGGCGCGGCGAGCGGCATCGGCCGCGCCATCTCGGTGTCACTGGCGCGCAGGGGCTGCAACCTCGCGCTGGCGGACGTGAACGAGGCCGGGCTTGCCGAGACGGCGGAGCTCGCGCGAGCGCCGGAGGTGCGCATCAGTCGGCACCGGCTGGACGTGTCCGACAAGGAGGCGGTGGAGGCCTTTCCGGCGCGGGTGACGGCGGAGCATCCCGGAGTCGACCTGCTCTTCAACAACGCGGGCGTCGCGCTTGGCGGCACCTTCGAACAGGTGAGCGCCGAGGACTTCGAGTGGCTGTTCGGCATCAACTTCTGGGGCGTGGTGCGCCTGAGCCGCGCCTTCCTCCCCCTCTTGCGCAAGAGCGACGACGCGCGGCTGGTGAACCTCTCCAGCGTCTTCGGCCTGGTGGCGCCGCCGGGACAGGTGGCCTACGCGGCGAGCAAGTTCGCCGTCCGCGGCTTCTCGGAAGGGCTGCGGCACGAGATGGAGGGCACGACCGTGGGCGTCACGGTGGTGCACCCGGGCGGCGTCGCGACGTCCATCGCCGCGAGCGCCCGGGTTCCCTCCAATGCGACGGCCGAGGAGGTCACGCGCCGGCGCAAGTCGTTCCAGAAGATGCTGCGCCTGCCGGCCGAGGTCGCGGGCGAAACCATCGTGAAGGGTGTCGAGAACCGCGAGCAGCGGATCCTCGTCGGCATGGACGCCGTGGCGCTGGGGCTGCTGGCTCGCCTCTTCCCCGTGTCGTACTGGAAGCTGCTCGCCTCGCGCCTGCGCGCGTGAAACCTGTCCGACGGTCAGACAGGTCTGCGGAAGAGGTCGCCCAGGTCCGCGGGCAGCTGTGACGCCACGGCGGCGACCTCCTGCTCGGGGATGCGGTCGCGCACGGCGGTGAACACCGCGGTGACGACGCGGAAGGCCTGGTCCGGCTTGATGTTCAGGTGGTCGGCCACGTCGGTGATGAACTCATCGCGGCCAATGCGCTTCGCGCGCGAGGGCCCCCGGTGCACCGAGCAGGCACCCAGGATGGCGCCAATGCCGCCGGGCAGCGCGCGGAAGAGCTTCACGTCCTCGCCATCCGACAGCCGCCGGGCGAGCGAGCAGAACACCGCGCTGGCGGCCTCCCGGGCCTCCAGGCCCTGCGTGTGCATCACCGCGTCGCCCTGGATTTCGTCCAGGAACGGCTGCAGCTCGAGCGACTCGTCGCGCTCCTTGACGGGCACGTTGTGGGTGTCGGGAGGGACAGGCGAGGCCATGGGCAGCATCTCCGAAGGTTCAGGGCCCGGGTCAGGGCCGTGGCTCCGAAGACGCTGCGCATGTGCCAATGCGCCTGCATCGTCCAACGGCGCCGGGGGCGCACGGGCACTCAGGCCACCGCCGCGCCTCCCCGGCTCCAGGCCCTACCCGTGCGGCACCGGCCGGGGCTCGTCGTGGACGGCGTGCGAGTCATCATCCCCGCCCTTCCCCTTGCGCAGCCGGTTGCCCAGCCGCGTCTTGAGGCGGTCCGCGACGACATAGAACGCGGGCACCACGAGCAGGCTCAGCACCGTGGACACGGACAGGCCGCCCAGCACCGCGATGGACATGGGGGCGCGCGTCTCGCTGCCCGCGCCCAGCGCCAGCGCGGCCGGCACCGCGGACATCATCGTCGCGGTGGACGTCATCAGGATGGGCCGCAGGCGCACCGGGCCCGCGCGCAGCATCGCCTGCATCGCGTCCGCGCCCTGCTCGCGCTGCTGGAGCGCGTAGTCCACCAGGATGATGGAGTTCTTCTTCACGATGCCCATCAGGAGCAGCAGGCCAATCATGCTGAAGATGTTCAGCGTGTTCCCCGTGATGAGCAGCGCGAACGACGCGCCCGCCACCGACAGGGGCAGGATCGTCAGCACCGTCACCGGGTGCAGGAACGAATTGAACTGCGCGCCCAGCACCATGTACGCGACGGCGATGCCCAGGAAGAGCGCGAAGAGGAGGCTGCTCATCGAGTCGCGGAACGCCACGCTCGCGCCGCCCGCCACCACGCGGATGCCTCCGGGCAGGTCCTTGCCCAGCGACTCCACCGTGGCCAGCGCCTCCTCCTGGTTGGAGCCCGGCGCCACGTTGGCGAAGAGGCTGATGGCGCGCTCGCGGTCGCGCCGGGTGATGGCCTGGAGCGCGGGCAGCTCCTCCTGCGTCACCAGCGACGACAGCGGCACCAGCGAGTTGTTCGCCGTGCGGACCTTGAGCAGCGACAGGTCCTCCGGCCGCGAGCGCTGGCTCGCGAGCAGCCGCATGCGCACGTCGATGCGGCGCCCGCCGCTGCTGTACTTGCCCACGCGCACGCCGCCCACCAGCGCGTTCACCGTGGACGCCACCGTCTGGATGGGCACGCCCAGGTCCGCCGCGCGAGCCCGGTCCGGGGTGATGCGCAGCTCCGGCTGGCCCAGCTGGTAGTCCGTGTCCAGGTCCACCACCTTGCCGGACGCCTGGAGCTGCTCGCGCAGGGACTGGCTTGCCTCCACCAGCTTGTCCCAGTCCGACCCGCGCACGCTGAACTCCACCGGGAAGCCGCGCTGCGCGGTGAAGCCCGCCTGCGACAGGTCCTGCACCACCGCGCGCAGGCCCGGGTAGCTGTTCAGCTCCTTGCGCAGCACCTGCGCGAACTCCGCCTGCGGCATGCGCTGATCCGCCGGCACCAGCGTCAGGTTCATGTTGCCCGCGTTGACGGAGGAACCACCGCCGCCACCGCCCACCACCACGAACACGCGCGTCACCTCCGGACGGCTGGCGACGAACTCCTCCGCGCGCTTGAAGAGGCGGTTGGTCTCCTCCAGGCTGCTGCCCACCGCCGTCTGCAGGCGCACGGACATGCGGCCCTGGTCCTGCGACGGGACGAACTCGCCCGGCAGCGCCTTGAACGCGAATGCGCTCAGCACCAGCATGGCCACCGCGACCAGCAGCACCCGCCACGGCCGCACCAGCCCCCAGCCCAGCGCGCGCGCGTACAGCGCCTCCAGCTTGGAGAAGGCCTTGTCCACCACCACGCCCACCCGGCCGCGGTGCTCGCGCGACGTCTTGAGCAGCTGCGCGCATCTCGCGGGCGCCAGGGTGATGGCCTCCACGTAGGACAGGAGCACCGCCACGCACAGCGTGACGCCGAACTGGAGGAAGAACCGGCCGATGATGCCCTTCATGAAGACGACGGGCAGGAAGATGGCCACCACCGCCAGCGTCGCCGCCAGGGCCGCGAAGGTGATCTCCGCGGTGCCCTCGCGCGCTGCGCGCACCCGGTCCTTCCCCTCCTCCGCGTGCCGGAAGATGTTCTCCAGCACCATGATGGCGTCGTCCACGACGATGCCTACCGCCAGCGCCAGGCCCAACAACGTGAACGTGTTGAGCGTGAAGCCCAGGAAGTAGATGACCGCCACCGTGCCCAGCAGCGACATGGGAATGGCGAGCACGACGTTGAGCGTGCTGGAGAGCGACCCCAGGAACACCCAGCACACGAACGCGGTGAGGATGCACGCGAGCAGGAGCTCGAACTCGATCTCGTGCACGCTCTCCTCGATGAACTGCGTCGAGTCGAAGTTGATGGTCGCGCTCATGCCCTCCGGCAGCTCCTTCTGGAGCTGCGCGAGCTGGGCGCGCACCTCCTGGGCCACCGACACCGCGTTCGCGCCGCGCTGCTTCTTGATGCCCATGGCCTGCGCGGGCTCGCCGTTCACCCGGGCCAGGCGCCGCTCGTCCTCGAAGCCGTCCTCCACGATGGCCACGTCGTGCAGGTACACCGGGCGGCCGCCCTCCTCGCGCACCACCACGTTCGCCAGCGTCTCCAGGTCCAGCGCCTCGCCCATGAAGCGCACGTTCACCTCGCGCCCCTGCGTCTCGATGCGGCCGGCGGGAAGCTCCACGTGCTCGCGCTGGAGCGCGGCGATGAGGTCGCTGACCGTGAGCGCGTGCGCGTCCAGCTTCTGCGCGTCCACCCAGATGCGCACGTTGCGCTCCAGCAGGCCGCCCAGGATGACCTCGCCCACGCCGGGCACCGTCTGCAGGCGCTCCTTCACGCGGTAGCGGGCGAAGTCGCTCACCACCTGCTGGGAGAACGGCCCGGACACGCCCAGCCACATGATGGGCTGGTCCTCCGGGTTGGACTTGGAGACGATGGGCGGGTCGATGTCCAGCGGCAGCCGGCGCTGGGCCTGGCTCACCTTGGTCTGCACGTCCTGCAGCGCCAGGTCCACGTTGCGCGACAGGTCCAGCTCCACCGTGATGTTGGCGCTGCCCTGGCGCGCGGAGGACGTGATGCTCTTGACGCCCTCCACCTGCGTCACGGCCTCCTCGATGAACTCGACGACGTCCGACTCCACCGCCTCCGGGTTGGCGCCTTCCCACGACACGGAGATGTTGATGGTGGGGAAGTCCACGTCCGGGAACTGGCTGATGCCGATGCGCTGGGCCGCCACCAGTCCGAAGATGATGGTCGCCGCCATGATCATCCAGGCGAACACCGGCTTCTTGATGCAGACGTCGGTGATGCTCATGGCCGGGCCTCCGTGGCCGTGTTCGTGCCGCCGCGGGCCTCGGTCGCGGGCTGCTCACCCACCACCTTCGGCTTCGGGCGCTCCTGATCCACGCGCACCGCCACGCCGTCGCGCAGGGCCTCCGCGCCGCGCACCACCAGCGTCTCGCCGGGCTTGAGGCCCTCCTTCACCTCCACCTGCCCGTCCGGCGTGCGCAGCCCCAGCTCCAGGATGCGCTCGCGCGCCTTGTTGTCCACCACCACGAACGCCAGGAAGCCGCGCTCGCTGGGGCGGATGGCCGTCTGCGGAATCACCGGGCTGCCCCCGCGCGACTCCACCGGCACGCTCACCGTGGCGAACGCGCCGGGCCGCAGCTTGCGCGCGTCCTCGCCCGTCACCTCCGCGGTCACCGCCACCATGCGGCTCTGCGCGTCCGCGCTCGCGGACACGTAGGTGATCTTCGCCGCGTACGCCCCGCCGTCCGAGCGCACCGTGAAGCGCGCGGTCATGCCCGGGGTGATGCGCGCCACGTCCGCCGCGGGCACGTTGAAGCGCAGGAGCAGCGGCTCGCGGCGCAGCAGCGTGGCCAGCACCACGCCCGGCTGCACGTACTGGCCCGTCTGCACCGTGCGCGTCTGGAGGACGCCGTCCATGGGCGCGCGCACGGATGCGTCGCGCTGGTTGAGCTGCGCCTGATCCAGCGCCGCCTTCGCGGCCGCCACGTCCGCCTGGGCGGTGGCGGCGCGGGCCTGGTACGTCTCCAGCTGTTCGGCGGGCAGGAGGCCCGGGCTCTGCGCGTTGACCTCCGCGCGGCGCTGCGCGCCGGCCTTCGCCTCCACCAGCGCGGCCTGGGCCTTCTGCAGCGCGGCCTCCGCGGCGCGCACGGCGATGGCGTAGCGCGCGGGTTCGATCTCCGCGAGCGTGTCGCCCTTCTTCACCACCTGGCCCTCGGAGAAGTTCACGCGCTCCAGGGCGCCCGGTACACGCGCGGTGATCTGCACGCTCTCGAAGGCCTCCACCGCGCCCACGGCGCTGACCGCGTACTCCACGTCGCGCGCCGCCACGGGCGCGACCTCCACGGGGAACTGGAGGGGCCCCCGGCCCGCGCCCTTGCCGCCCTGCGCGGGCGCTTCCTTCTTGCAGCCAGGGGCCAGGGACAGCATGGCCAGCGACAGGGCCAGCATTCCAGTGCGTTGCATTGCCTTCACGGTTCCTTCCCCAGTGGATTCAGTCCGACAGCGGCCCGCAGGCCCAGGAGGGCCACGCCCAGCCCGTACCGGTTCCGCGCCAGCGCGACCTCCGCCTCGAAGAGGCTGAGCGACGCGTCCGCCAGCGTGAGCGCGGTGGACAGGCCCTGGCGGTAGAGGATGCCCGTCTCCGCGGCGTTCTTGCGCGCCGCCTTCGCCGCCTGCTCGCTCTGCGCGAGCGCGGCCCGGGCCGTCTCCAGGTTCACCCGCGCCTGCTCGATGTCCACCGGCACGCGGCGCGTGGCGGCCTGGGTGTTCAGCTCGGCGGCGTTGGCGATGGCCACGCGCTCGTCGCGATCGGCGTAGCGGGCGCCGCCGTCGAAGAGGATCCAGGTGAGGTCCACCGCGAGGAAACCGTCGCCGACGTTGCCGTTGAGGCCCGACTCGTTCGTCAGGCGGTACTGGGCGCTCGCTCCCAGGGACGGCAGCAGGCGCGCCAGGGGCTCCTTCGCGCTCTCCCGCAGCGACCGCACGCGCAGGCGCGCGGAGAGGATGTCCGGGCGGCGGTCCGTGGCCCCCTGCGTGAGCAGCTCCAGCGGCGCGGCGGGGCGCACGGCGTCCGCGAGCAGCGGCTCCGGCGGCGCGAGTTCTCCCTGCACCGGCTCCACGAGGAGGTAGCCCAGCTCCAGGCGGCTCGTCTCCGCGGTGCCCAGGGCGGCGGCGAGGTTGGACTCGGCGGTGGCCAGCTCCAGCTCCGCGCGGGTGACGTCGTTGGTGCTGGCGAGCCCCGCGTTGGCGCGGGTCTGCGCGTCCGTCAGGCTCTGCTTCGCGAAGGCCAGGCGCTGCTCGGCGGCCTGGTACACCTGCTGGTTGGCCAGCGTGACCAGGAAGGCATTGGCGGCGCTGAAGGCCACCTGGCGGCGCGTCTCCAGGGCATCCAGCTTGGACGCTTCACTCTCCAGCTTCGCGGCCTTGTAGAGGGGGAAGCCGCGCGCGTCGAAGAGGGTGAGCCGGCCGGAGAAGACGGCGCCCAGCGCGTTGTACTGCTGGAGCACGACGGTCTGTCCGCCGACCTCGCGCGTGGACTCGCGCAGGCGGCGCGTGTAGGTGCCGGTGGCCGCGAGCGTGGGCAGGAAGAAGGCGCGGGCGCGGGCGACGCGGGCCTGGGCGGCCTCGGCGGTCTGTCCCGCGGCGAGCACGGCCTCGTTCTTCTGCGAGGCCAGCTCCACGGCGCGTTCCAGCGTCAGCGGAGCGGCGCCGGAGTCCTGCTGCGGGGGCTTGGGGAAGTCGCTGGCGGGGGCCGCGGCGGAGGGCGCCGGAGGCGTCGTCTGGGCGAGCGCGTCCGGGGCCAGCGCGCAGAGGCAGGCACCCAGGGGCGCGGCGAGGAGGGCACGGCGGACGGTGGGCATAAGGCGTGCGGTGGGACGGGCCAGTGTTGAAAGGTCAGCGGCCCCTATACACGGAAGCCGTCATCCCGGGGGTGATGAGCGGCGCGTGTCTGGACGATGCCTCGCGAGGCGGATTAAGGGTCGGGAAGAAGACTCTCGGGTTGAAATGCCGACGGTGGCGCCGACCGCCCCACTCCGGGTGTGGGATGCGCCCCAGAATGCGTGTCCCATGCGTTTATTCCTGCTCGCCGTGCTCACGGGCGTCCTCGCCGGATGCTCCAAGGGCGATGACCTCAAGTCCGCCGCTCTGAGCGTGAAGGTTCATTACGAAGGATTTCGGCCGGGGTGCGTCAGCCTGACGGTCACGGATCAGGCGGAGGTGTCCCGCCACGTCACGACGAACGTGAACGTGTCCGCGGGTCCACCTCCGGGAACACTGTCCGTGGCGGTGTTCCGGCAGGCGGGCTGGAGCAACGACGTGAGGGTCGAGGCCTCGGCGAAGGAACAGTCCTGTGACGGAGCCCAGGTGGCCACCGCGCAGGCCGACGCGAGCCTCGCGAAGGACGGCATCACGCCGGTGGAGCTGTCCCTGAGCGCCATGGACTCGGATGGGGACGGCTTCGTGCGCCTGGAGGACCAGGGCACGGACTGCAACGACCGGGATGCGAACCTGGGCGGTCCGAAGGCCTGGTACCCGGATGACGACAATGACGGGTACGGCAATCTCCAGCTGCCCGCGAAGATCACGGCGTGCGAGGGGCCCGCGCTGACCGCTTCGCGGACCGGAGACTGCAACGACCGGGACTCGAGCGTCCACCCGGATCAGACGGAGTTCCGGTGCGATGGCCAGGACGACAACTGCGATGACGTGAAGGACGAGTCGTTCGACGTGGGCGGCACCTGCCTCAACGACGTCCAGTGCCCGGGCGCGAAGGTCTGCGCCAATGGCGGGGTCGCGTGTAACAGCACCGTCACGCCCACGGCCTACTACTTCGATGAGGACGGGGACGGAAAGGCCGGCGCGGACGGAGGCGTGACGTGCGGCCCCCCGCCGTCCGGCACGGTCGCGGAGTTCTCCGACTGCGACGAAAGCTCCGTGTACGTGAACAAGGGGCTGCCCGAGGTCTGCGACCGGCTGGACAACAACTGCAGCGGCGGTGCCCCGGATGAAGGCCTCATCGGGTGCACGTACGGGTGGCTGGGCTCATCAGGGGGGGGCGGTCAACCCCGGTGGAGTGCCATCGCCGTTGGCCAGGATGTGGCCTGGCTCGCGGGGGAGGACACGAGCAACAACGTGTTGAAGGTCCAGACCACCGTTCAGACTCCCTCCACCTGCGCGGGTGGCTGGTCCGCCGCCTGGGTCAGCGCGACGGGACAGTTGTTCCTCGCGGGCACGGGAGGGAAGCTGGCCAGCAAGACCCTGACGCAATCGGACTGCACCATCGTCACCACTCCCGGCAGCAACGCGGAGCTCACCGGAATCGTGGGGTTCAACTCGACGGACGGAAGCCCACCGACGCTCTACGCCGTGTCGAGCAATGGCTTCATCTTCCGGTGGGTGTCTGGCTCCACTCCCGTCCACATCGCCACCACGGGCATCAACCTCCGCGCGGTGCATGCGGCCGGCGGCCCCGAAACGATGCTGGCAGTCGGCGCGAAGGACTTTGGAGTCACGGACCCCCTCGCTCGTGCCGTGCGGTTCGTTTCACCGGATGCCCCGTGGCAGGAGGAGTCGCTCCCCGCGGGCCTTCCGTCCACCTTCCTGAACGGGGTCCATGTGGTGAGCGCGAACTACGCCTACGCGGTGGGCAACAAGGGAATCGTCCTGGAGCGGAACCACGGGGTGTGGCGGCAGGTGACGTCCCTGCCATCGTCCGTGGACCTCACCGACGTGGTGGCCTTCGGCCAGAAGGCCCTCTACGTGACGATCGCGCAGACGGGCGCCATCCAATTCTTCGATGGGACGACCTGGACGTCCGTCTACTCGAACGCCAGGGCGCTGCGTGCCCTCGACGCTTCATCGCCCACGAGGATTGGAGCGTCAGGCGACCAGGGCGTCTACCAGTTCTTCTACCGCCCCTGAGCCATGGACCTGCGCGCCGAAGCCCTGGGCCTCCGCTACGGCGCACGGACCGTGCTGGAGCCCACGGACTGCCACGTCCCGCCCGGCACGCAGGCGCTGGTGCTGGGGCGTTCGGGGTCGGGCAAGACGACGCTGCTCAAGGCCTTCGCGGGCCTCCTGCGCCCCTCGTCCGGACGCGTGACGTGGGACGGGCAGGACGTCGCCCGGCTCACGGCACCGGAGCGGCGCAGGCAGCAGGCGTCGTTCGGCTTCGTGTTCCAGACGGACGCGCTCTTCGACTCGCTGACGGTGCGGCAGAACGTGATGCAGCCGCTGCTGCGCCGCCGCGTCCCGGAGGCCGAGGCCCGCGAGCGCACGGACGCGGTGCTGCATTCGGTGGGCCTGACGGACGCGGCGGACACGCTGCCGGAGCGGCTGTCCGGAGGCATGAAGAAGCGCGCGGGGCTCGCAAGAGCGATTGCGGCGAGGCCCGCGGTGCTGCTGGCGGATGATCCGTTCGCGGGTCTGGATCCGGGCACGGCGCGGCAGGTGGCGAGGGTGCTCCTGGAGGTCGCCGGCAAGGGGACGCTGCTGGTGGCGGCGCCGGAAGCGCCGGTGGACCTTCCCCTGCCCCGCTGGTTGTACCTGCAAGGCGGCCGACTGGTGCACGATGGGGCACCGGCGCCGGAGTTCGAGCGCGCGCCGGACGAGGCCCTCGCATGACTCCGCGGTTCCCGCACCCGTGAGCACCACCGCCCTGGCCTGGCTGGGACGCTCGGCGATGCGGGCGGTGGGCGGCGTGGGCGCGCTGGCCCTGGTCGCGGGCCGCACGGCCTGGGGCATGCGCAGGCTGGAGCGGCGCGAGCTGGCGCGCGGGCTGGTGCAGTTCGGCTACGGCTCGTTGCCGCTGGCGTTGGCGACGGCGGCGCTGGCGGGCGTCATCGTGGTGGTGCAGGCGGCGCTCTACATCCAGCGCTTCGGGGCGCGGGCGTTCCTGGGCTGGGCCGCGGGCTACGGCGTGCTGTGGGAGTTCGGCCCGCTGCTGCTGGGGCTGATCATGTCGGCGCGCATCGGCGCGAGGAACGCGGCGGAGCTGGCCACGCTGAAGGTGGGCGGACAGATTGAAGGCCTGAGAGGCATTGGCCTGGATCCGTTCGCGCTGCTGGTGGCGCCCCGGGTGGTGGCGATGGAGGTGAGCATGCTGGCGCTGAGCACGTTCACGTTCCTGGTGTCCATCCTCTGCGAGGCGGTGGCGGCGAAGCTCACGTTGGACCTGCCGGTGCGGGTGTTCTTCGGGACGTTCGCGCAGATGCTGAGCCCCTCCGACCTCCTGGGGGGCGTGGTGAAGACGGGGGCGTTCGGGCTGGCCATCTCGCTGGTGTCCACGGCGGTGGGCCTGAGGGCGAAGGGCGGCGCCCGCGCCGTGGGAGAGGCCGCGGCGAGCGCGGTGGTGCTGGGCTGCGCGGCCATCTTCCTGTTGGACTTCCTGCTGACGACGCTCCTGTCGAGGGTGCTCGCATGAAGCGGGTGCTGCTCTTCTTCGGAGCGCCGGGAGTGATGCTGGTGCGCACGGTCCGCGCGGGCGCGAGGGAGGGAATCCCCTGGCGGGAAACGCTGGCGCAGGTGCACGAGCTGGGCGGGCGCAGCGTGTGGCTGGTGATGTCGGGCATGGCCTTCTTCGGGGCGGTGCTGGTGATGATCGCCAACGCGCAGGCGAAGAAGCTGATCGGCAACGTGGCGGTGCTGGGCCCGGCCTACTTCGAGATGCTGGTGCGCGAACTGGGCCCCGCGGTGTCCGCGCTGCTGACGGCGTCGCGAGCCGGGGCCAGCCACTCCGCGGAGCTGGCCACGATGAGCGTGAACGAGCAGGTGGAGGCGCTGGAGATGTCGGCGGGGGATCCGTACGCGGACCTCGTGGCGCCCCGGGTGGTGGCGGGGCTTATCGGGGTGCCGCTGTTGAGCGTGCTGGGGACGGTGGCGGCGACGGCGTCGGCGGTGCTGGTGGCGAGCGTGGCGTTGAACATCGACGGCCGGGCGTTCATGGACGCGAGGTACGTGGATGGGTGGGACGTGCTGGTGGGAGGGCTGAAGGTGCTGGGC
>NZ_RAVW01000710.1 GCF_003611585.1 Corallococcus exercitus
GGGCGTGCGGGCTGGGGGCGGTGAAGAGCAACTTCGGGCACCTGGACACGGCGGCGGGCGTGGCGGGGGTCATCAAGACGGTGCTGTCGATGGAGCACCGAACGCTGCCTCCGACGCTGAACTTCACGAAGCCGCATCCGATGCTGGAGCTGGAGGGGAGTCCCTTCCAGGTGGTGGGGAGCGCGCGTGCGTGGGAGGGGCCGCTGCCGCTGCGCGCGGGGGTGACGGCGTTGGGGATTGGGGGCACGAACGCGCATGTGGTGTTGCAGGAGGCGCCGGCTCTTCCGGAGACGGATGCGCCCCGGCGCGGGGAAGAGGTGCTGCTGCTGTCCGCGAAGACGGAAGGGGCGCTGGAGCGGATGACCACGGCGCTCGCGGAGCGCTTGCGCGAGCACGCGGCACCGGCTGCGCATGGAGCGTCCTCTCACATAAGGAACGTCACGGTGGCGCCGGGTCCGGTGATGCGCGAGTCCACGGCACCGGCTGCGCAGGGAGCGTCGATTCACGCAGCGACCGCCACTGCGGCTCCTCGCGCCGAGAAGGGCCCCGCCGGCACGGATGCCGGCACGGCAGCATGGGCGCGGTCCGCGAGCAATGCTTCGGACGGCTGGCTCGCGGACGTCGCTCATACGTTGCAGGTCGGGCGTGCCCGCTTTCCGTGGCGCCGCTTCGTCGTGGTCCGTCACGGTGAGGATGCGCCGGCGCTCCTGGATGGGCAGTCACCTCCTGGTGAGGACGCGTCCTCGCGGATCCGCACCGTGTTCGACGAAGGCGAGTCTCGCGGTGTGGCCTTCCTGTTCCCGGGGGGCGGTGCGCAGCGGGTGAACATGGGCGCGGCGTTCCTTCGCGAGCCCGCGTTCCGTGCGGCCATCGATACGTGCGCGGAGTGGCTTCGTGGGCCCCTGGGCGCCGACCTCCGTGACGTCCTCTTCGCCGGGCCGGAGCGCTTCGATGCGGCGGCCCGTGAGCTGGACCGACCGCTGTGGTCCCAGCCCGCGTTGTTCGTGTGCGACTGGGCGCTCGCGCAGCTGTGGCTGTCGTGGGGCGTGAAGCCGGAGGCCTTGCTGGGGCACTCGCTTGGCGAATACGTGGCGGCGTGCCTCGCGGGCGTGTTCACGCTGGAGGAGGCGCTGGGCCTCGTCGTCGCTCGGGGACGGTTGATGGAGGCGATGCCCCCGGGCGGAATGGTGTCCGTGCTCGCGCCCGTGGAGCAGGTCACGGGGCTCGTGGGACCGGCCGTGTCGGTGGCGGCCATCAATGGGCCGGAGACCTGTGTCCTCTCCGGGCCGCTGCCGGAGCTGGAGGCCGCGGAGCAGGCACTGACGGCGCGAGGCATCGAGCACAAGCGGGTGCGCTACGCGCGCGCCGCGCACTCGTCCATGATGGAGCCGTATCTGGAGGGCTTCGCGCGGGAGGTGGCTCGCGTGAAGCTCCGCGCACCCTCGCTCCCTGTCGTGTCCAGCCTCACCGGCCGGTGGCTCCAGGAGCGCGAGGCGACGTCTCCCGACTACTGGGTCCGCCACCTGCGGCACACCGTCCGCTTCTCCGATGCGCTGGGCTGCCTGCTGGAGTCCGGAGACCGGGCGTTGATTGAAGTGGGACCGGGCACGACGCTCACCGCGCTCGCGCGGCAGCATCCGGCGCGCAAGACGCAGCCCGTGCTGGCCACCCTGCCGACGAAGGGTGATGCGCCCGGGAATGCCCTGTCCGCGCTGGGCGAAGCCTGGGCCGCTGGCGTGGACGTGGACTGGGAACGCATCCGGGACGGAGAGCGGCGCCGACGCGTGGACCTGCCGACCTACAGCTTCGACCGCGAGCACTACAGCCTGGATGACGCCGCGCCGGCTCCCGTCGCCCGCGACGCCATGGCGGCCCGGGCGAAGGCGACCGTGCCCCCGAAGCCGAAGGGCCGTGCCGTCCGTCGCGGTGAGCGCGTGGCCCCTCGTGACGCCACTGAGCGGACGCTCGTCGAGTGCTTCCAGACGCTGTTCCGCCTGGACGACGTGGGCATCCACGACGACTTCTTCGCGCTGGGCGGTGACTCGCTGGTCGCGCTCCGGCTGCTCGCGATGATCTCCGAGCGCTTCGGCAAGCGGCTCGCGTTGAAGGAGATGCTCACCGCGCCCACGGTGGAGTTGCTCGCGCGGAAGCTGGGCGGCAAAGAGGAGGCCCGCGCCCTGCCACCGGGTGTGGCGTTGCTCCAGCAGGGCACGCGCGGTCCGCCCCTCTTCTTCGTGCACGCGGCCGGAGGCCAGGCGGTGTTCTACCGGGACCTGGCGCGCGCCATCGACGCGGGCCGGACCGCCTATGCCTTCGAGTCCCGGGGCCTGGATCCCGACGGGCCGCTGCACACGTCCGTCGATGAGATGGCGACGGCCTACCTGGAAGGCGTGCGCGCGTTGCAGCCCACGGGGCCGTACCTGCTGGTGGGCGCGTCGTTCGGCGGCGCGGTGGTCTACGAGATGGCCCGGCGGCTGACGGCGGAGGGCCAGGCGGTGCCGCTGTGCGCGATGCTCGACACGCCGGGTCCCGGGGACATCGCCCATGCACGGGCG
>NZ_RAVW01000711.1 GCF_003611585.1 Corallococcus exercitus
ACTGGAGGCGCACCGTCATCACGCACCCGCCCGGCTACAACCCGGGGCCCGCCCGACTGTTCGCCAGCCAGCGCCGCCGCCGGTGTCCCACCTGCCGCATGTGTTCACCACCGACCGCCGCACCTGCGAAGACGCACGGGGGCGGCCGGCTTCTCTCACCTGCCTCCCGCCCCACCACCGTGGGGTCGATGCCTGGCGGTGTGCTCACGCAGACGCACCACATGCGAGTGGCGGTGGGTCGCCAGGACTCCGACGGGAGGCCCACGACGGGCACCATCTACCTGGGTGGTGGGGGCGCGAAGCCGGAGGTGCGGATCCGCTGCGAGCCGGTGACGCCCGAGGGGCAGTGAGCCCGCGGCCGCACCGGCTGTCTCAATCCAAGACGCATTTCGCGACGTGTCATGATGGTTCATGAAACAGACCCCGGAAATCTCCCGGGTCTGGTTTCTCGGTCTGTGAAAGCGGGCCTTCCCCGGTTCTCGTATTGAGACATCGCGATTCCTAGACTGCCTTTCCCCCTCAGCTGGAGAAAGGCAGACATGGATTCCGATTCAGGCCATCCCGAGCGCCGCGTGCGGGTGGCGTCGCCGGAGGCCGTCCCGTTCCTGCTCGTGCCGGAGCCCCTCCTCCCGGAAGTCGAGCACCCCTGTCGCATCCCGGTGAAGGACGTGGAGGAGGCGGAGTTCCTGGCCGCCGTGCTCCAGGAGCACTGCGGCCTCTACCTGGGCGCGCGCGCCGCCGAGTTCCCCGCGCTCGCGGAGTGGGCGGACGCGACGCCCGTGGGCGTGCGCGTGGGCGGCCCGTGGAAGCGGGATCCGCCGGAGAACGTCTCGGAGCTCCTGGCCCGCATCCCCGTGCGCAACTCCGTCTCGGAAGGGCGTCAGTCCTTCAGCGAGGCGGAGCAGGCCAGGCCGCTGGAGCGCATCGACCCGGTGCTGGTGCACAAGCGAGACCCGGCGAACGTGCTGCTCGCCAACGCGTGCCGGGTGGGCGCGCTCCAGCAGTTCAACTGCTTCACCGAGTCCCCGGAGTTCGTCTTCGACCATCCCTCCGAGCATGTGCAGGGCATGCTCCTCACGGAGCTGGCGCGGCAGGCGAGCATCGCGACCATCCACGGCGTGGGGCTGCCACTGGACTGGTCGCTCATCATGACGCGCCTGTCCCTGGAGTTCCGGCGCTTCGTGCGCAACGACGTGCCCGTCATCATCCGCACCTTCGTCAGCTTCCGGCTGCCCGAGTGGGCGGAGCCGGTGCGCACCGTCGGACGCCGCAGCCGCATGTGGATCGCCGTGCAGGGCTGGCAGGAGGACACCTGCTGCTTCCACGGGCTCATTGGCGCGCTGAGCGCGAAGGAGGCGTCATGAAGAACCTGCATCGTTGGATGCCCACGCTGCTGCTGGTGACGGGCGTGGGGCTGCTGATTCCGCTCGGCATCCGGCAGGTCCTGCGCACGCCGGAGGACAGCCGGCCCATCGCGGGCCTGATGCTGGGCCTGTACCTGACGTGGATGCTGGTGGAGAGCCGGGTGACGCTGCGGGAGACGCAGAAGCCCACCGCGGAGCGGGACAGCGCCACGCTCGAGCTGTATGCGATTGCGCGCCTGGCCACGATTCTCCTCGCGGTCGCGTTCCCCACGCTGGAGCTGGGGCCCGTGCCGCGCGCGGCGGGGGTGTTCTGTTTCATCGCCGGGGTCTCCTTGCGGCTCACGGCCATCCGCACGCTGGGGAAGGCCTATTCGCACCGGGTGCGGTTGCCGGACGCGAGCCTGCTCGTCACGGAAGGCGTGTACCGGAAGCTCCGACACCCGGCGTACACCGGCATGCTGCTGGCGCACGTGGGCTACCTGCTGGTGTTCCCCGCGGTCGTGGGCATCGCGGTGTTCGCGCTGATGTTCATTCCGGCCGTGCTCCTGCGCATCCGGCACGAGGAGCGGCTGCTGCTGGGCTCCTTCCCGGGCTACGCCGAGTACGCGGCGAGCCGCAAGCGGCTGGTCCCATGGGTCTGGTAGGCGGCTTCGGCGTCGTGCTCACGGGCGCGACCGGCATGGTGGGGCAGGCGTTCCTGCGTCAGCGCGGAGCGCACTCCGTGCACGCGCTGGTGCGCTCACCCGATGGCCGTGACTGGGGAGAAGGCGTGCACGTCGTGCAAGGAGACCTGCACGGCATCCCCGATGCGCTGTTTCCCCCGTATCCCTACGTCGTCCTGCACCTCGCCATGAAGCAGCGGGACACCGACAACACGGGCTTCGAGCGGACCAACGTGGACGGCACGCGGCGGCTCCTGTCGCGGCTCCGAGGTGACTGCCGGGGCGTCCTGCTCGGCAGCTCCATGTCTGTCTATGGCCCGGGGCCGCACCGGGGCGTGAAGGAGGTGCATCCCCTGCGTCCCATCACCGCGCTGGCCCGCTCCCGCGTGGCGGCGGAGGACGTCGTCATGGAGCACGCGGTCCGGACGGGCCTGCACGCGGCGCTGCTCCGGCCGCGCTTCCTCCTCGGGCGCGGGGACCGGTTCGTCCTGCCCGCGATGGTGAAGCTCCTGAAG
>NZ_RAVW01000712.1 GCF_003611585.1 Corallococcus exercitus
CCCTATCCGCGATGACGACTTCCCCTTCCTTCCAGCCGACCCCGTCGATTCCCTTCGAGCTGCGCCAGTCCCCCATCCAGGGCCAGGGCGCGTTCGCCACCCGCCGCATCCGCAAGGGCGCGCGCATCATCGAGTACATCGGTGAGCGCATCACCCAGGCCGAGGCGGACGCCCGCTACGACGACGAGTCGATGGAGCGCCACCACACGTTCCTCTTCAACCTGGACGACGACACGGTGCTGGACGCGGGCACGCTCCACAACGAGTCGCGCTACATCAACCACTCGTGCGAGCCCAACTGTCAGTCGCTCATCGACAAGGGCCACATCCACATCTACGCGCTGCGCACCATCGAACCGGGGGAGGAGCTGACGTACGACTATGCGTACGAGCGCACCCCGGAGATGGACCCCGACGCCGAGTCGCTCTACGTCTGCCGCTGCGGCACGCCCTCCTGCCGGGGCACCATCCTCGCCCCGGAGAAGAAGGCCCCCGCTCGGCGCAAGAAGGCCACGCGCAAGGCGAAGGCGCCGTCCAGGTCCAAGGCGGCGTCGAAGTCCAAGTCGGCCTCCAAGGCGAAGTCCGCCTCGAAGCCGAAGTCCGCGCCGCCGGCCGCCGCGAAGAAGAAGCGGGGCACCCAGCGCACGAAGTCCCCGGGCCGCGGCCGCCGCAGCGCGAGCTGAAGGCCCAAACGGAGCGCGCACGCTCCGGAGCCGGGCATTAGACTGGAGGCGTGAAAGACGTCCTGCGCTTCCTGCTCACCGAGGCCCCTGACTCTCCTTCGCTCGACTCCGTGGAGGCCTGGTGGCGACGGCACCTCGCGGTGCTGCCGCGCTTCCCGGTGCCCGCGGACCTGGCGCTCGCCAGCGGCTTCCGGATGGACCGGATGGGGTTCGCGTTCTCCTCCGGCTACCAGGCGGCGCTGCGCTCCCTGTTCCCCCAGCTCCCGGCGGACCGGCGCGGCGCGCTCTGCGCCACGGAGACCGGCGGCGGGCACCCGAGCGCCATCGAGACGAAGCTCACGCCGCACGGCACCGGCTGGAAGCTCGACGGGGTGAAGACCTACGTCACGCTGGGCACGCACGCGGAGGTGCTGCTCGTCATCGCCTCCGAGGGCCGCGACGCCCAGGAGCGCAATCGCCTGCGCATGGTGCGGCTGGACGCGACGACGCCCGGCGTGACGGTGGAGCCGCTGCCGCCGCTGGGCTTCGTGCCGGAGGTGCCGCACGCGGCGCTGCGGCTGGACGGCGTGGAGGTGGCGCCGGAGGACGTGCTCCCCGGGGATGGCTACACCCGCTACCTCAAGCCGTTCCGCACGGTGGAGGACTGCCACGTCAACCTGGCGGTGCTGGGCTGGCTGGTGAAGGTGGCCCGCCGGTGCGGCTGGCCGGTGGCGCTGCGCGAGGAGCTGATCGCCGTCGCGGTGATGATCCACGCGCTGGCGCTGGAGGACCCCAGCGACGCGGCCGTGCACGTGGCGCTGGGCGGCGCGCTCACGCAGATGCACCGCGTGCTGGAGCGCTGTGAAGTGGCCTGGGAGGGCGTGGACGTGGAGATGCGCGAGCGGTGGCAGCGCGACCGGCGCCTGCTCGACCTGGCGTCCAAGGTGCGCGCGAAGCGGCTGGAGGTCGCGCGGCAGCGGCTGGCCGGCGGCGCCGGCGACGACTGAAGGTGCGCGATGAAGCCCGCGAGGGGAGGGGCGCGAGCGCCTCTTCCTGACCGGGGCTGGTGAAGCGCCGCTGGAGGCCCGCAATGCAGAGCCCGCGAGGGGAGGTGCCTGAGGCCTCCTCCACCGCGCGGGCCCGGGTGTGACGAGTGCTTCAGTACCGGCCGCCGCCCAGCGCGGAGACGAGGGCGGACAGGACGCGGTTCTCCACGCCCCAGACGGCCTTGTTCATGCCCTTCACGCCCGCGCCGCGCATGTAGTCCGTGAAGTCGTGCAGGGCGGTGGAGCGCTGCATGCGCTCGGTGCTGGCGGCGTAGAGCAGCGGCGTGTTCGGCGCGCCCGTGAGGCCCAGGTCGGGACAGGCCTCCGACAGCGCCGCGCGGTCGATGCCCGTCACAGCGGACAGCATCGCCACCGTGAAGTGGTGCACCGGCAGCTCGCGCGCGTTGGGCACGCGCTCCAGCACCTTCGCGCGCGTCTCCGGGTCGGTGGCCAGCTTGTCCAGCGTCACCCGCGACATCTCCAGAATCTGCTCGTTGGTGACGTGTTTGTTGTCCAGGATGGCCCGGTCGAACAGGCTCTGCGGCGTGTCACCCTTGATGGTGATGTTCACGTCGGACAGGCGCTGACGCATGGTCTGGATGGCGCGCCCCACCTCCGTGTTCGCGCCCCCGCGCCACGAGCCCGGCGTCGCCTGCACCGGCGCCGCCGTCGCGCGGGCGCGCGCCAGCTCCGCGCGGTTGAGCACGTCCGCGCGCGACGCCTCCGTGACCTGGTTGGTCCGGGCGGGCTGCGCGGCCGGCGCCTGCGTGCGAGCCGGGGCGACGG
>NZ_RAVW01000713.1 GCF_003611585.1 Corallococcus exercitus
CGCATGTCGCGTGGGCTCGGAGATGTGTATAAGATACAGCAGCCTCCACATCCCCAACGAAGCGAGGGCCGCCCCACTGGACTTCAGCCTCGCGGGCGCCGGCCTCACCCCCGTGGTGCACCCGCGCGTCGCCGCCGTGTTCGCGCGCCTGGCCCCGGAGGACGTGCAGCTCATCCCCGTGAACATCGAGGGCCAGCCGAAGCCGTACTTCCTCGTCGTCGCCACGCGCCTTATCCGCTGCGTGGACGAAGCCGCCTGCCTGGAGATCCACCACTACGGCCCCGGCGACGGCATCCCCGCGCGCGTGGGCCAGTACCGCTCCGTGCGCGGCCTGCGAATCGACCCCACCCAGGTGGGCCGCGCCCGGGTGTTCCGCCCCTGGGGCTGGCCCGTCACCCTCGTCGTCTCCGAGGTCGTGAAGGAAGCCCTTGAGAAAGAGGGCGTCACCGGCGCGCGCTTCACGCCCCTGACGGACACCCGGCACTGAGCGGGTTCCGGGCCCGAAAGCCCGGCCCTCCGGCTACTCCTTCTCGATGTCCCGGTCCCACAGCTGCACGCGGCCGTAGTCCGTGGACAGCCGGCGCACCATCTCCGCCGCCAGCGCCACCGACCGGTGCTTGCCGCCCGTGCACCCCAGCGCCACCGTGAGGTACGCCTTCCCCTCCTTCTGGTAGCGGGGGAACAGGAAGCGGCAGAGGTCCACGACCTTCTCCAGGAACGCTTGCGTCTCCTCGCGCTCCAGCACGTACCCCGCCACCTTCGGGTTCTTGCCCGTGAGCCCCTTGAGCTCCGGCACGAAGTACGGGTTCGGCAGGAAGCGCACGTCGAACACCAGGTCCGCCTGCGGCGGCACGCCGTACCGGTAGCCGAAGGACATGATGGACAGGCTGGGGCCCGTCGTGGGCTCCGGGCTGAAGCGCCCCTGCACCATGCGCTTCAGGTCGTGCACGTTGAGCGCCGACGAGTCGATGACCTGATCCGCCAGCTCGCGCAGGTCCTTGAGGGCCTCGCGCTCCGCGTGGATGCCCTCCGCCACCGTGCCCTCCGGGGCCAGCGGGTGGCGGCGGCGCGTCTCGCTGAAGCGGCGCAGGAGGCTGTCGTCGCTGGAGTCCAGGAAGAGCACGTCCACCTGGTGGCCCGCGCGGCGCACTTCATCCAGCACGCGGGGGGCGTCCTTGAGGAAGACGCCCTCGCGCACGTCCACCACCAGCGCCATGCGCTCGATGTTGCCTCCACCGGCCAGCTCCGTGAGCTTGGGCAGCAGGAGCACCGGCAGGTTGTCGATGCAGAAGAACCCGGCGTCCTCCAGCGCCCGGATGGCGGTGGACTTTCCGGAACCTGACATGCCGGTGATGACGATGATCTGCTTCGCGGGGGCGGTCACTCGACCTCTTCTCCCAAGGTGCGGCGCATCGCCCCCTGGGCGATGGCTCGATTGAGTCGCTCGGCGAACTCTCGCGCCGAATGGTGGCCCTGAAGCTTCAACAGCTGGTTGCGCGCGGCCACCTCCACGATGGTGGCCATGTTGCGTCCAGGACGCACCGGGACGACCGACAAGGGGATGTCCACGCCGACGATCTGCAGGTGCTTGTCCTCCACGCCCAGGCGGTCGTACTCCTGGTGCGGATCCCATTCCTGCAGCTCAATCACAAGCTCAATCTTCTTCTGCTCCCGGACGGCGGACACTCCGAAGAGGTCCTTGATGTTGATGATGCCCAGGCCGCGGATCTCCATGTGGTGCTTGATGACCGGGTTGCCCGCGCCGTAGACGGCCCCCTTCCTCCGGGTCACGTCCACGATGTCGTCCGCCACCAGCCGGTGGCCGCGCATCACCAGGTCCAGGGCGATTTCACTCTTGCCGATGCCGCTCTTGCCCAGGAGCAGGATGCCCACGCCGAAGACGTCCATCAGCACGCCGTGCAGGCTGCTGGACTCCGTGAGCGCGTCCTCCAGGAAGTTCTGCACCCGCTGGATGAACTCGCTGGAGAGCAGCGGCGTCTTCATCAACGCCAGGCCCGCCGCCTCGCAGGCGTCCACCAGCGCGCGCGGCACGTCCAGCGCCTTGGTGACCACGACGCACGCCAGGTCCTCCTCGCTGAAGAGCTTGGCCAGCGAGGCGTGCTGCGCGTCCTCCGGCAGGGTGGCCAGGTAGGAGATTTCGGTGTTGCCGAAGACCTGGACGCGGTGCGGGTGGAGGTGCTCGGTGAAGCCCGCCAGTGCCAGGCCGGGCTTCTGGATGCGCGAGGAGTCCACCGTGCGCTTCAGCCCCTGGGTGCCCGCCATCAGGGTCAGCCGCAGGTCGTGGCCCTGGTCCTCGAGGAGCTGGGAGATGCGAATGGATTTCATCGTCAGGACGTGGATATCACCCACCGGCCTCCGGAGGTGAACCGCACCGTGTCCGCCGTCCCCCCCGCCTCCCCTAC
>NZ_RAVW01000714.1 GCF_003611585.1 Corallococcus exercitus
GAGTGGTGGCGCCGGGCCACTCCGGCCAGGGCAGGGCGGGGGACAGCGGCTCGGCGCCGTCCACGGGCACGGGCCCGGCCGCGCGGGCGGCGGCGAGCAGGCGCAGCGCGGCGTCCTCGGCGGCGTCCTCCGCGGCCAGCTCCGTCATGCGCGCGGACTTCTGGCGCATGCGGCGCGCGAACGCGGCCACGCACAGGATGGAGGCGGTGAGCCACAGCAGCGCGGAGCTGGTGGTGAGCGGCAGCCAGCCGTACCGGGCCGCGAGCCCCTCGCGCCAGTCCTGCTCCTCCAGCAGCAGCGACGTCCGGAAGGCCTTGCCGAAGGCCTGCTCGAAGGGCTCTCCCGCGCGCACGCCGTCCACCAGGAGGCCCATGGCGTGCGAGCCGTGCTTGCCGGTGAGGTAGGCCACGAAGGCGGCGCTCTGCGCGTACGCGATTTCAACGTCCGCGGGCACGTCCGGCCAGTCCTCGGACAGGTCCTCGAAGTGGAAGACGCGCTCCTGCGTCACCGCGCGGAAGAGGGCGGTGTAGTGGGCGACGGAGTAGCGCTCGTCGGTGAGGTTCTGCGCCACGCCCTCCTGGAACCAGCGCGGCCAGTCCTTCGCCAGCTGCCCCAGCGCCACGTGCGCCATCTCATGCCGCAGCGTCGTGGGGCCCTCCGTGTCGCTCAGGCTCAGCGCGTCCAGCAGGATGATCTGATGCCCGGGGTACGCGAGCGCCACCGCCCAGCCCGGGGGCTTGCCGCCGGGGAGGGCCAGCGCCTCGAACTCCTGGCGGCCCACGCCCAGGCGGATTTCGGTGGTGCCCGGCCAGTCCCGCCCCAGCATCGCGCCGAAGGCATCCCGCACGCCTTCAATCTGCCCGGCCAGCGCCCGCGCCGCGCCCGCCGCCTTCGCGGTGTGCAGGATGACGAAGCGCTGCGTCCTCAGCTCGCCCGCGACGATGGCGGGGCGGGCGTGGGGCACGAGCGCGCTGTCGGTGACGACGGCCTCCGTGGCGTGGATGCCTCGGGGACCTTCGTCCTGCGCGAACACGCCCGGCGAGGCCAGCAGCATCATCAGGAAGGCGAACAGGCGGAGCATGCGTGGCCTCACGGTCCACCAGAGATAACAGCCTCGACCGCCGCCGCATCAACCCCCTCCACCCTCAATCGCTTACGGCGCGACGTGTCACCCGCCGTGAGTGTCACCTGGCGACGCGGCACGCCCAGCGTTTTCGCGATGAATTCCACCAGGGCCGCATTCGCTTCGCCATCCACGGGCGGCGCGGCGAGCTGGATCTTCAGCTGGCCGTCATGCTCGCCCACCACCTTCGTGCGGGACGCGCGCGGCTGGACGAGCACCGACAGCTCCACCCCGGCGGGGACGGCCTTGAGCCAGGGGGCGGGCATGCGCGGGCGCTAGTCGTTGGAGGTGGCCTTCTTCTGCGACAGGAACGCGACGTTGTCCTCCACGCGCGCGTAGTCGCGGTCCGCGAAGGTGGGCGCGGCGAACGTCTCCAGCAGCTTGCGGTGGGCCTCCACCACGGAGCGCACCTGCGACTCGAACTGGGTGCGCTGGCGCTTGAGCTCGTTGATGTCCTCCACCACCTGCACCAGCCGCTGATGCGCGCCGTGGACGATCTTCTCCGCCTGGTGCTCCGCGTCCGCGATGATGATCTCCGCTTCCTTCTTCGCGGCGTCCTTCAGGTCCTCGCTGATGCGCTGGGCGGTGACCATCGTCTCCTGGAGGGTGCGCTCGCGCTCCTGATGCTGCTCGAGCCGCGCCTGCGTGCGCTTCAGCTCCTCCTTGAGCGCGATGTTCTCCTTCACGACCTCCTCGAACTCGCCGGCGATCAGCTCCAGGTACGCGCCCACTTCGGGACGCGCGAAGCCGCGCATCACCGTCTCGAAGCGCTTCTGACGGATGTCGAGGGGGGTGATCTTCATGCGCCCCAGTCTAACCCATACACGCGCGCACTCCAGGAATCGGCCCGAGGCCGGGGCAGGCTCCGCGCACCGTCATGTCTGGAGGGAGGGCAGGCGAGCAGGCGTGTTTCAGGGCGCGGGGGCCGCGGCGGCTTCCCACTGCGACGCCACCGAGCGCGCGGCGTTCTGCACCGCGTAGCCCACGCGGCTGTCGGCGGCCACGTCCTGCACCACGCGGCGCGCGGTGGGCGTGCGCTGGTAGAGCAGCCCGCCCAGGGCCTGGATCTTCAGCGCGTCCGGCAGGCGCGGGTGGCGCACGACGTTGCCCAGGATCTCCTCCGCGCGGCGGTGCTGGAAGAGGGCCACCGCGCGCAGCGCCGCCTGTTGGATGCGCGGGTTCGGGTCCCAGATGAACGCGGCCAGCGGATCCAGGGCGCGCGTGTCGCCCAGCAGGGCCAGGTCCTCGATGGCGAGCGCGCGGATCTCCTCCGGCGCGGGCTCCGCCGCCCACAAGAGGCCCTTCAGGAGGGCCGCGTCCGACGCGCTGGCGTCCTCCGGGGGCCGGGCGGGGGCGGCCTTCTCCAC
>NZ_RAVW01000715.1 GCF_003611585.1 Corallococcus exercitus
TCACGAAGCCGTACACCATGCTCAGCCCCAGGCCCGTGCCCCGCCCCTCCTGCTTCGTCGTGAAGAAGGGCTCGAACGCGCGCTCCAGCACCTCCGGCGTCATGCCCCCACCCGTGTCCGACACCGCCAGCAGCACGTACGACCCCGCCAGCACGTCCGGGTGCGCCTGCGCGTAGTGGTCGTCCAGCAACGCGTTGCTCAGCTCCAGCGTCAGCTTCCCGCTGCCCCGCATCGCGTCTCGCGCGTTGATGGCCAGGTTGAGGATGACGTTCTCCAGCTGGTGCGGATCCGCCAGCGTGTTCCACAGCCCGCCGCTGATGACCGTCTCCACCTCCACGTCCTCGCCCAGCGCGCGGCGCAGGAGGTCGTCCATGCCCTGCAGCAGCCGGCCCAGGCTCAGCGAGCGCGGCTCCAGCGGCTGCCGCCGAGAGAACGCCAGCAGCTGCCCCGACAGCCGGGCCCCGCGCTCCACCGCGCCCAGCGCCGAGCGCACCCGCTGCAGGCCCCGCTCGTTGCCCGCCAGGTCGCGCTGGAGCAGTTGGAGATTCCCGCCCACCACCTGGAGCAGGTTGTTGAAGTCGTGCGCCACGCCGCCCGTGAGCTTCCCCACCGCCTCCATCTTCTGCGCCTGCCGCAGCTGGTCCTCCGTCTGCCGCTGCTCGGTGACGTCGCGCCCGCTGGCGTACAGCACGCCGTCCTCCGGCACCGGCACCGCCGTCCAGGAGATGCGCCGGTAGCCGCCGTGCTTGCACCGGTAGGCGCTCTCGAAGCTCAGCGTGGGATTTCCTCCCGCCAGGCGGGACACCTCGTCACGCGAGCGCGCGGAGTCGTCCGGGCGCTCCAGCCACTGCGACGTGCGGCCCAGCAGCTCCTCCTCCGTCCACCCCAGCATCCGCGTCCAGGCCGGGTTGACGCTGAGGAACTTCCCATCCTCCAGGCTCCCCACCACCAGCAGGTCCTGGGACACGTTCCACACGCGATCCCGCTCCCGCGTGCGCTGCGCCACGCGCTGCTCCAGCGTCTCGTTGGCCTGCTTCAGCTCCGAGAGCGCCTTGAGCCGGGACACCGTCGCCCACACGCGGTCGGCCACGTTGCGCGTCAGCTCGATTTCCCCCTCCGTCCACGGGCGCGGCCGCACGTCGTGCAGGAACAGCAACGCCACGAGCCGGCCGTGCTCCAGGATGGGAATGTCGAAGAGGGCCCGGACGCCCACCTGCTCCAGCGTGGCCGCCTGGGAGGCCGTGCGCGGGTCCTCCCGCACGTCCGCGATGGCCACCACCTCGCCCCTCAGCAGGTCGTCCAGGAACACGCCGTAGTCCTGGAAGCGGTGCACGCCCTCGATGCTCGTCACGTCCGGCGACGCCATCCAATGCGGGTGGATCCGCACCAGCGCGTGCGTCGCGTCCACCGTGCCGTAGCCCGCGCGCGGCACGCCCAGCAGCCGCCCCACCACCTCCATGGCGAGCAGCGCGGCGGCGTCCGGGGACGTGGCCTCGCGCAGCCGGTCCGCCATCTCCAGCAGCGCCTCCTGCCGCAGCTCCGCCCGCTTGCGCGCGTCGATGTCCACCAGCACGCCGGGAAAGCGCAGCGGCGCGCCCTGAGGGGAGAGGGTGCAGTGGCCGCTGGCCTCCACCCACCGGTAGAGGCCGTCGGAGCGGCGCACGCGGTACTCGGCGCGGTACGAACCGCCCACCCGCAGCGTGCGGGAGATGGCCACCTCCACGCCGGGCCGGTCCTCCGGGTGGATGGCCGCCACGAATTGATCGATGGGCAGCCCCTCGCGCGCCTGCCGGGGGTCCAGCGAGAAGGAGTACGCGAAGCGCTCGTCCGTGACGACGCGGTTGTCGGGCACGTCCCACACCCAGGTGCCAATCATCACCTCGGTGTTCAGCGCCAGCTGCAGGCGCTCGTTGGCCGCGCGCAGCGCCTCCTCGGCCTGCCGGCGCTCGGTGACGTCCTGGGCGATGCCGATGAACTGCGTCGGCTTGCCAGCCTCGTCGTACACGAGCGACGCCCGCCGGTGGATCCACCGCACCTCCCCGGTGTCCGACCTGTGGATGCGGTACTCCACCGACGGGAGGACCTGCCCCGCGGCCCGCGTGCGCGCGTTGGACACGCGGTGCCGGTCCTCCTCCAGCGCGAGCCCCTCGATGACGGGCGCGGGCACGGTCTCCATGCGAGGCACGCCGTACAGCCGGCAGAACTCCGGCGTCACCGCCATCATGTTGGTGGCGATGTCCAACGTGAACACGCCGATGCCGCCCGCCTCCTGCGCCAGCCGCAGCTGTTCGCGCTTCACGCGCAGCCGCTCTTGCGCATCCCGGTCCTGCGGCGCCAGGGGCTCGGGAGCCAGCTCTGGAGCCGTGCCGGTGCCGTCATCCAGCCCCGCGGCGCGCAGGCGGAGCCGCAGACGTTCGACCTCGGCCCTCAGGGCCTGTTCGGTGTCGGAAGGGGGCACGCGCATGAGCGGGGGACCGCGGGT
>NZ_RAVW01000716.1 GCF_003611585.1 Corallococcus exercitus
GCCTTGCGGCGGGAGGGGGCCGGCACCAGTTGCAGACGGCAGCCCAGCGCGGCGGCGAGCTTCGTGACCGTGGACAGCGTGGGGTTCGCGGAGGGCGCCGTGAACAGGCGGCGCACGACCTCCGGCGGGGTCTCCGCCTTGCGCGCCAGGTCCGCCTTGCTCAGTCCCGCCTCCTCGCGCCGCGCGTCCAGGGCGCGAATCAACCGGTCCGCGGCGTCCACTTCCGCGCGTGCCTTCGCATACGCCTCCGCGAAGGCCGGGCGCTTGAGCTTCTTCTCGAAGTAACGGTCGAATCCCGTGGGGGGCATGGCAGGGCTCCAGGCGCAGTCCGGGGTGTAGCATACAAGTTACACCTGACACCGCGTCCTGACAGTCCCCCTCAACGCACGACGGGCCGCCCCGGTGCATCCGGAGCGGCCCGTGGGCCCTGCTTGACGCCTTCGCGGACGGCTAGACGCGGAAGGCGGTGGACAGCTCCTGGAGCTTGCCCAGGGACGTGTTGATCTGCCCCACCGCCTGTTCGGCGTTGCTCGTGGCCATCACCACGTCGCTCATCATCTCCGACAGCTGCGTCACCACTTCCGTCATCTGCGTGATGCCCGCGTTCTGCTGCGTCACCGAGGCGACGATCTGCCGCGCCGCCTGGCTGCTCTCCTGCACCACCTGGGTGATGTCCTTCAGCGTCGTCGCGGAGGCGAGCACCTGCTCGATGCCCTCCTCCATCTTCTGGCTGTCCCCTTCCGCGATGCCCACCGTCTCGCGGATGGCCTGGTTGATCTCCAGGAGGATCTTCCCGATGCGCTGCGTGCTCTGCAGCGACTGGCTGCTGAGCGCCCGCATCTCCTTGGCCACCACCGCGAAGCCCCGGCCTTCCTCACCGGCCCGCGCCGCCTCGATGGCCGCGTTCAACGCGAGCACGTTGGACTGGTCCGCCAGGTCCTTCACGCTGCCGATGATCTCACCCGCGTGCACCGCCTGCTCGGACAGCACGCCGATGCTCCCCACCAGCGCGCCCACCCGCGCGCGGATCTGCTGCAACCCTTCCGCGCTGCGCTCGATGGACACCTGCCCGGAGGCGCTGTACGCGTCCGCCTGCGCCGCCACCTTCAACACCATCTCCGCGCGGCTGGCCGCCATGCCGGACGTCTGGGCGATCTCCGCGATGGTGGAGCTGGCCTCCGTGAGGCTGCGCGACTGGCTGGTCAGGAAGTTGAGCTGCTCGTGGCTCGCCGTATTCAACCGCGCCGCCGCCGCCGTCAGCTCCGTCACCACCGCGTGCAGCGTGTTCGGCACCGAGCCCAGCCGCGTCATCAGCGACTGGATGCTGCGCGCCAGCTCGCCCACCTCGTCCTGCGCGCTCGTGTCGATGGCCAGCGACAGGTCGCCCTCCCGCACGATGCGCGTCGCCGTCGCCGTCAGCCGCGCCAGGGGCGTCGTCACCTCGCGCAGCAGCCACACCGTGGCCACCGCGAGCGCCAGGATGCACGCCAGCGACAGCACCAGCACCCACGTCAGCGTCGTGCCGTGCAGCGACGACACCTCCATGAAGGCCTCGCGCTGCGACGCCTCCTGCTGCGCCGTCACGGACTCCAGGCCTTCATGCACCGCGCGGTACGCGGGCTCCAGCTTCGCGAGCGCGCCTTCCGCGGCCGCGTCGTTCCGGGCCGCCAGCGCCACCACCTGCGACGCCTCCTGCCAGTAGCGCGCGAAGGCGCCCTGCAGCGCCTCCAGCTTCGGACCGTCCACGTCCGGCAGCGCGCGCAGCGCCGCGAGCCCCTTGTTGAGCTCCGTCACCTGCGCGTCCAGCGTCTGCTGCTTCACCGCGTGCAGCGCCACCGCGTCGCCCACGTCCTGGTGCAACGCGGCGAAGCCCGCGCGCGACGTCTGCGCCTGACTCACCGACGGCGCCAGGCTGGAGCCGATGCGCTCCGAGGCCTCCCGCGTGCGAGAGCCCAGCGCCACCGTCACCGCCACGATGGCCACCAGGAACACCGCCGCGACCACCGGCAGCACCATCATCTTCTGCTTGAGCCTCAACGCCATCACACACCCCCTCGCGGGCCCACGTCACCCATCCCGATGAAGCGCGGTCGTGCACCCGCGCCGGGCCTGCTGCGCCAGCTCATTGTCGCTCATCCTTCCGCGGCCCCAACGGGGCCCCCCGACGGCCGAGGCATCATCAGGTCACGTAGGATAGACAACACCTCTCCCCCCGACTCAAGCCCGCGTCCCTTGAAATATCCTGCAAACGGGTCGGCATTGCCCCGCAGGGTCATGCGGGACACTTCGTCCTGTCAGGTGGGATACGTGGCGGAGGATGCCCCACGTCTGCCGGAGGGGCCCGGGAGGCACCCTGGCGCGATCATTCCGGCCCCCTCCGACAGGGGTCGCCCGGGCACGGCGCGTCCGGCCCCGGGGCGGCTCAGCCGCGGAGGCTGGCGCGGCGCGGGGGTTCCACCGGGTGGGGGT
>NZ_RAVW01000717.1 GCF_003611585.1 Corallococcus exercitus
CACCAGCGCGAAGGGCACCAGCATCAGCGCCAGCAGCAGCTCCCCCGCCCCGCCCGGAGACTCCGGAGCCCGGGCCGTGCACGAGGGGCACGCCAGCGCCACCGCCGGCAACAGCGCCCCGAGGAGCCCGAGCCATGGCCCGAGCGAGCTCCGGAGCCGCGAGCCGAGCCACATGAGCCACGACCCGAGCCCGGTGCCGAGCCCGGAGGACAGGCGCCCCGCCAGCGACCGGTAGCCTTCCCACCCGCCCGGCGAAGCGCGTCCACCCGGGGGCTGGAAGAGGGCATGGGGCATGCCTCCGGGCTAGCACGCACCCAACATCCCCTCAAGGCGCACCCCGTCCGTGCCGGAGCGGCCACTCTCCCTCATGCCTCGCATGCGGCCAGCCCCTACCCCGGCCTCGCCCGGCGCTTGTGCGCTCCGCGCCGATGCCGTACGTGCCGGCCATGTCCGTCGAATCGCCTTCTTCCCAGTCCGCCCCCCGCTCCCGTCCTGTCCGCCGCTCATGGGTCTGGGCAGGCATCGCCGTGGCGTCGCTCGGTTTCATGGGGGTGGCGGTCCACGACCTGATGCAGGGCCGCTCGCAGCCGCTGCCCCGGCTGGGCGCCCTCCCGGACTTCACCTTCACGCGGCAGGACGGGCAGCCCTTCGGGCTGAAGCAGCTCCGCGGCCACCCGTTCATCGCCAACTTCATCTTCACCCGCTGCCCCACCGTCTGCCCCGTCTTCACGCAGAAGATGGCGCGCGTGCAGGACCACACCGCGAAGCTGGGGACGGACCTCCAGCTGGTGTCCTTCTCCGTGGATCCGGCCTACGACACCCCGGAGCGGCTGGCCGAGTACGGGAAGAAGTACCAGGCGGACTTCACCCGCTGGAACTTCCTCACCGGCGACTACGCCACCCTCAAGGACACCATCGTCCAAGGATTCAAGATCAGCATGGGCCGCGAGCCCGGCGCCGCCGAGGACGACCTGCTCTCCATCTTCCACGGCACCCACTTCGTGCTCGTGGACGGCACCGGGGAGATCCGCGGCTACTACGACAGCGCCGACCCCGAGGCGACCCAGAAGCTGGAGACCGACGCCTTCCGCCTCACCCGCGAAGAGGGCTGAGCCCCACCCCTTCCTGATCGCGCCCGTACTCCGGGTGCGCCTCCCCGGGTCGCATCCCACCCGTCAGCCCAGGCCCGGCGCGGCCCCCGGAAACGCGAAGGGCCGGCGCCCCGCCCATGACGGACGGGGACCGGCCCTGGGGCTCCTGGACTCCGGCGCGGCGCCATGGCCCGCAAAGCCGAAGGGCCAGCCCCACCTCTCGGTGAGCACTGGCCCTCGTGCCTGAGTCACGCCAACTTCAGCGGGGAACTCAGTTGATGAGCGCAGCCTGCGCGTGGGCGAACAGGTTCTGCACGTTCTGCTGCGCGGGCTGGGAGGCCAGCGCGCCGACCTTGTCCGCGCCCTGCTTCACGACGCCCGCGATGTCCGCGATGGACTGCACGGTGGGGGCGAACTTGGTCAGCTGGGACAGACCGGCCAGAGGGCCCTTGGCGAGCAGGGACGCGCCGGAGTCGATGAACTTGTCCACGAACGGCTTGGCCAGCTTGCCCAGGCCGAACGGGAGCTTGTCCAGGAGGCCGCCCGCCAGACCCTTCAGGCCGCCCGTGATGGCGCCCATGGGGTTCTGCACGAAGTTCAGCGCCTTGCCCGCGATGTTCGCGACGCCGCCGGCGACATTGCTGACCGTCTTCGCGATGCTGCTGACAACCTTGCCGATGCCGCCCATGGTGATACCCCCTGCTTAAGTCTGGTTTGGAGAGTGTGTGCCGAAGTGAAGCTGCAAAAGGATTCTCGGAGGGGGGAGGAAAATGTTTCCTCCGAATTTCCGATCTATTTCACGGGGATTCCGGGCGGGCTTCAGCCGCGGGTTCCGCCGCCGCCCTTCTTCAGCTGGTCCATCAGCTCCTGGCGCTTCGCCTCGTCCTGGGGCGCCTTGGGGGCCTCGCCCGTGGGGTTCAGGCTGGGCTTGCCGGCGGCGGCGCCGCCCTTGCCGGCCTCGAACTCGGACTTGGCGAACGGGTTGCCCTGGCCGGGCAGCTCACCCTTGGCGCCCGCGACCAGGAACTCGCCGACCTCCTCCACCGAGTGCACCGGGAAGCCGTTGGCCTTCAGCTCCTCGTCGGACACGACGTTGAGCATGGGCTCCTTGTCCTTGTCCTGCGCGTACTCGAGCACCAGCTCGACGTAGTCCTCCAGCTTCATCCCCACCGCATCCGCGATGCGCTTCGTCTCGGGATCCTTGAGGAGCTCCGCGCGGACGACTTCCACGGGACGGGACAGACCACGCTTCTTGCCAGGGGCTTGCTGGGACATGCGATTTCGCTCCGGAGAGGAGAGGAAAGACGGCGGGGAACAACTCTAGCCCATCTTTCCAGTACTACCCCTGGCTCGTATACACATCTGACGCTGCC
>NZ_RAVW01000718.1 GCF_003611585.1 Corallococcus exercitus
TTTCACGTCCGCGACGAGCGCGGGACGCCGTCCACTTCACCTTCTTCGTCCTCGGCTGTTGCGTCATGCTCCTCCGCCGGATCTGTCCGGACATTTGCTAGGAGCAGTTAGTCAGTAGGCCGCATAAACATTCGGAAACCACTGCCACAAAGAGTCATCGCTCTCTGCGTATCGAATCCAGTGCCCGCCCAATCCGCCAAGCCTGCATTCGATCAATCCCGCTCTCCTGCTGTGCACGCTCCAATCCCTCAACTAGTTGATTGAGATGCTTTTTCGCATCAGGCCATGCACTACTCCAAACCTCAAAAACACGACCAAGAGCGACTGCCACGGACGAAACCATCGCCGCATCACTAGCAAGTCTCGGCAGTATAAACTCCATCCCTCCGCCCTCAACAAAGTACCTGGCCATCTCTCCATTCCGCCTAAACTCGTCTGCAACCTTCACAGAAGATCCAGCCTGGATCAGCATCTTGCAATGCGTGAAAGCCTCCAGCACCAACTGCTTTCGCAACTCCATCCTATAGTCGATTAAAATATCAGAAATCCTAGGATCGCGGTTTCCACTCAGCAGCTCATAATTATCCGAAATTGAATCGTCGCCATTCTGAGCCAAGAACAAGACCTGTCTTTTAACAGTAGCCACATCCTGATCACTAACTTCACCGCCAGCAAAATCAGAAAGCATCACTGCATATTGAATCGCCTTCAGCACCCGACCAGCCCCACCGCTTTCCCTATCCTTTGCCGCCTCAACAAGATTCCGAGCAAGTTCCAAAACCTGCTCAGCCGTGCCCGAAGTCCATCGCTCCCCACTGACCTCGGCAATCAACTGCCCCAGCCTAGTCTCGACTTTTACTACAGGGAACAGTTCGGCCTTTATCAGTGCGGCATCGGCTGCCCCATGGCGAACAAGCCGAAATAAGGCAGCACTAAAAACAAACCCAGATCCAAATTTAAATCGCTCAAGAAAGGCACGGCGTGCCTTCTCCAGATCCGAAATTTCGCGACGCCCACCCCCATGAACACCAGACAACGCATCAGAGAACCTGACATACGTCGCATCGAAACTATAGAAATCAGGCTCCCTATCCAGCCCCTCGGCAAGCTCCACCACCAGAGCAACAAGTATTTCCACCGCCGCATCTGGCAGCGCCGGCAACCCCAACCCATAAACGACAGCCAAATGATCCAATACCCGCCTGGCATTTCTCATATTGGATGAACCACTACGACTCAGCACATCCAGCACAACCTTCCTATGCACCTCAACCTTAGCCCTTACATCACCATCAAGTCGGGCTATCATTCCATCCAGAATGACCTCTACGTCGGGCACAATTAAATGCTGCGTAGAAACCACCTTCTCCTTGTACACCTTGTAAGCCCCAAGCCTTTCCGACGAACTCATGTGCTCTTCATTGCAAATCAAGACAACATCAAACCCCTTGTGCTCAGAAAGCACATTAACAATCCCAAGAAGCTCCTCGATTTTGTACTTGCTTGAAACCCTCTCCACGTCATCAACGCAAAACACCGTATCGCGCGGAACCAAGTCCATCATCTCCAATGGATCGAGAGGGATTTTCGATAGGGCGTAGCTAACTGAGGCCTCCCCTAGCCCAGCCACAGTTGTTGAAGTCCGGCCTGTAAGCCTGGAAATAAAACCAACAGCCTTCTCCGCTTGTTTTACTGCACCAATCCTCCCCTCCAGCCAATTCCCGCCATCCATCACGAGCCTCGTAAACAGCCTGCTTTTTAGCTGATTCGAACTTTCAATGCCGAAAACAGACACATACGACGTGCGCCTGCCTAGGGCCGGAACCACTTCTTTTTTCCAGAAATGTGTTTTGCCGGCGCCCCAAGGGCCGGTTATCAGCGACACACTCCCCGGTCCGCCCTCTCGTTTCGCACTCAGCAGCCGAACTAGCGTTTTCTTCACATCGTCATTGATTGACATTGATGCAGCTCCATCTCAAAAAAATACAGACATAGTCGCCCGCACTTCGATCGGCTATTATTCACAAATCGACACCCGGCCGTCCATCACGCAATTAAGTCCAAGCCACAACGAGCCCCATCTAACAACTCCTAACAAATGTCCGGACAGATCCGGCGGAGGAGCATGACGCAACAGCCGAGGACGAAGAAGGCGAAGTGGACGGCGTCCCCGCGCTCGTCGCGGACGTGAAG
>NZ_RAVW01000719.1 GCF_003611585.1 Corallococcus exercitus
CCCCGCCTCCACCATTGCCTTGCTCGCACCGAGAATCGTCCCCCTTGGATCACGGCCCGCATCAGGCCGTGGGGGCAAGGGGTAGGCATCCCGCCTGGGTCCAGACACCCGCGCTTCCGGGCGATGTCGCGCGCCAGACAGGCCGGGTGTCCGCTCGAGCGTCAGTACGTCGCGATCAGGCCGACGTGCAGGCTGGAGTACGTCTCCTCGGCCGCTCCGCCGTCTTCCCAACCGGTGAGCGTCCCGGCCCCGGAGAAGCGGTCGTTGAAGTGCGCCAGCCGCCAGGCCACGTCGTAGCCGAACGGCCCCCAGATGTCCCCCGTCACGCCCAGCTCCGCGCTCCAGCCGAAGCTGGACACGGACGTGCCGAAGTCGCGGACCTCCAGCGCCCGCCGTCCTCCGTCCGCGTCCGGCGAGCGCCCCGGCTTGGGCGACAGCAGCAAGCCGCCCGACGCGTCCAGCCGCACCGAGGCGAACAGCGGCACGGACAGGTCCAACGCCACGGCCGGGAACACGCGGTGCGTGCCGGACAGCGGGTTGTCCGCGGACGCCTCCACGTCGAACGCGCGCGTCTGGATGCCGGCCCTGGCGCCCACGTAGCCCTGCTGCGGCCGCGTCGTGCCGAAGCGGAAGTAGAAGCGATACAGCGCCTGCGCGGTGAAGGCCGTGTCGGTGGCGGACACCTCGCGCACCGGCGTCTGGCCGCCGTCCCCGGTGAGCGTCACGTCGGAGCTGGAGAAGGCCCGCTGCGCTCCCAGCTTGAAGCCCAGCCCGCGCAGCACGGACGAGGCTCCGCGCGCCAGGGGCAGCACCTCCGCCTCCAGCGACAGCCCCAGGTACGGATGCGACGAGGAGAAGTCGGACGTGTCGCCAAGCTGGTCCTCCTCGGGCAGCCGGTCGTACTCGCCACAGCTCTCCACGCCGGGCCTCGCGCAGTAGCGCCGCCACGTCGCGGTGAGGGACAGGTTGAGCCGCACCCAGGTGGGCGCGCCCACCTCCGGCTCTGCTTTCGACTGCGACTTCCCGTTGCCCGCGGTCGCGCCGCCCAGCCGCAGCGACAGCCACGCCGGGGCCTCGCGCGTGCCGTGGAAGGCCGGCGGCGTCAGGGCATCAGAGGCCGCCGCGGCCGGAGCCGCCAGGGCTCCGACGAGGGCCAGGGTCCACAGCAGTCCCGAGGGGACCCTCGCGCTTCGGGTGGTCGTCATGCTCCGGGCAGGTTCACCCAGCGCCGGGGCGAAGTCCAGGCTCGGGGCTCAGGCGTTCATCACGTGACCCACGCTCGCCGCGGAGGGCACTGGCGCGGGCTGCGGGGAGAGCGAAGGCGAGGAATCCTCGGACACCACGGCAGCAGGCTGCGATTCCTGCGTACGCCCGAGGAAGTCGCGCCGGTAGATGCGCACCATGGCCATGAAGATGGACGCAATGAGCGGGCCCACCAGCAGGCCCATCATCCCGAACACCGCCAGCCCGCCGAACATGGACAGGAAGACGAGCAGCGGGTGCAGCGCCATGCGCGAGCCGCACAGCCGCGGGCGGATGACGTTGTCGATGCTGCCCACCAGGAACGTGCCCCACGCGAGGAGGAAGACCCCCTCGCTCACCCGGTTCGCCGCGATGAGGATGACGCCGATGGGCCCCCACACGAGCGCGGTGCCACCCACCGGCACCAGCGCCACCAGCACCATGGCCGCGCCCCACACCCCGGCGTGCGGCACGCCCGCGATGAGCAGCCCCACGAAGCCCACCGCGCCCTGCACCAGCGCGGTGACGGTGTTGCCGTAGATGATGGCGTACGCGACGTCGGTGAACTCGTGGGAGAAGGCGTCGAAGTAGCGGCGCTCCAGGGGGATCAGCCGGGCCACCTCGTTCACCAGCCGACGGCCGTCGAGGAAGAAGTAGTACATGGCGACCGTCATCAGGAACATGTTGACGACGAGCTCCGTGCCGGCGCCGACGAGGTCCGCGAGCAGCCCCGCGCCGCCCGACACCGCCGTCATCAGCAGGCGCTCCGTCTCCGAGCTCTCCGGATCGAAGTGCACGTAGCGGGTGACGCCCCGGGGCAGGCTGTTGAGCAGGTGGTGACGCAGGTCGACCTGATCCAACAGGTCCTGCGCCTGGCCCACGAACTGGAGCACCTCGCGGGCCACCATCCAGCCCACCAGCGCCAGCGGCGCCAGGATGAGCAGGAACACCGCGAGGGTGGACAGTCCCGCCGCCAGGGACTTGCGGCCCTGGAGCCGCCGGTCCAAGGAGTCCTGGATGGGCATGAACAGGACGACCAGGAAGCCGCCCAGCAGCACCGGCATCAGGAACGGCAGCAAGATGCGTGAAAAGAGAATCAGCGCCAGGGCGAAGAGCCCCGCGAAGATGAAGTTCGACCACCGCTTGGAAGAATCGCCCGCCGTCACCGCCCCACCC